>JBGVHB010000121.1:0-263690 GCA_045121975.1 Roseburia sp. | reverse complement strand
AAAGAATGGGACACAGATTCGCCTTCATAAAAAGGATGACGTTTTATTTTGTGTACCTTTTTCTCAGGAAAACGATGTGCATTGTACCTGAAATGACACAGTTTTCGCCCATTAATTAATGCTAGTCATTGTTTGTAACTTAGTTAATCATTGTACAAATGGCTAAAATACGGGCTTTTTTGTGCAAAATAAATAAGAAAGTATAGAGAGAAAAATAATATGAGTATTAAAAATGAACCAAAATACAAAAATCCTTGATTTTAAGGCATTTGTACAATTGTTTACTAAGTTACAAACAATGATAAGCATTCATTAATGGGCGAAAACTGTGTCATTTCAGGTACAATGCACATTGTTTTCCAGTCAGAAAGGTACACGAAATAAAACGTCATCCTTTTTTATGAAGGCGAATCTGTGTCCCATTCTTCCCTATGGCTGCTAACCTCTCATGTCTAACAGGATCATCCTTCCTTAGAAGGGTCCTAAATTCCTTCGTCCAGCCTACCCATAGTGGGGGTGCCGCTTCTGCTCCTAACCAGGGTCATGCCCTATATAATATGTCTTAGCGGCTTCGCTCTGCTTTGTCATTGCTAGAGAGCACTCCTGTAATCCAGCACCAATTGAATTATTGGCGGACGTTATCTGTTACAGTATGTGCTTTTATTTTTAGGCTGCTTCCGGTCGGATGATATCCCTTCGGAACTTCTCTTCATCAAAGTCACAGCCTGTTTGTAATACTACGTAGAATACACGAATCGCTTTACATGCAACTGCAATCTTTGCCTGCATACTTCCTAACGGTTTCCTGATTCTGTTCCTGTAATAAAGGAATACATCCTGAAATGCAGGATTCCATTGCATAAGTGCACGTGCCGATTCATACATTGTTCTTCGTAGTTTTCGTCTGCCCCTCTTACTGATTCTTGGCTGACCTTTCTTTTTCCCTGAGCTCTTTTTGACTATCTCTAATCCTGCAAGCTTCTGTATCTGCTTAGGGTCAGTAAAACGTCCGATATCACCAACCTCTGCGATAAAGCCAATCACAGTACTCATCCCTACTCCTTTAATGGCGAGCAGTTTCTCCACATTTGGTATTTCTTTTACTTTTTCTTCCAGATATTCATCCAATCTTTTTAGCTGTTCTGCTTTCAGGATGTAGTCGTTTACAAGAACCCAAATCTCAAGTCTTGCAGCCTCACCGCCTTCTAATCCTACACTGTTCTGTGCAGCTTCTACCAGGGTCTGTGCCCTCTTTAAACCTGCGGCACGTACCTTTGCATCACGCCATATCTGATTGATTCCGCCTGCTCCGATTTTTAGGATATCCTGCGGCAGTGGTGCTTCTTTCAGAAGCATTAAGCCACTGGTTGAATCCCAATCGGCATAACACTCAAAATACTCCGGGAAGAACTTCTGTAGCCATCCCTGTATCTGGTTTGACAGACGCACATGCTGTTTCATAATCTGGTCTCTGCATACAGAAGCCTCCCTAATCTCAGCATATACTCCACTCGGAAGATACGATGTTGAATATCTTCCATCCTTCACTAGTAACGCAATCGTCTTAGGATCTTTCAAATCACTCTTTTCCGGACTGTTATCATCCAGTTCCTTGCTTCTGTTTACTGTAAACGGATTTACAGTTACAAGCTGAATGCCTCGGTCTTGTAAAAACTTCTGAAAAGTAAGCCAGTAGCAACCGGTAGGCTCGCAGCCGACAATTACCTTTTTCATTTCGGTTTTATTCATGAGTTCCTCTGTCCAGCGAAGGAACGTAAGGAATCCCATTCCGGTATTGCTAAACTTAAATACTCTTCTGGAAAGTTCAAATCCTCTCCAATCAAAGGCTCTGCAGAAGTGAGTCTGTGATCCGACATCAACTCCGACAATTAAAGTGTCTGATGTTACTTGCTTAAGTCTGTCATTCTGTGTTAAATTCATTATAGAAACCTCCAGTATTCTTAAAGTGTTATTTCATCCGGCCAAGATGAACACCTTAATTGTACTTCGAGGTTTTCTTTTATTCAATTGACGTTATTTCTGAATTACAGGAATGCTCCTATTTTTTGTAACTTAATATATCTCTAGTTTAATTAGAATGCATGCTATTTACACTTTTACTATCAAATATTATCTGCAAATTTCAAAAAAGACCATGACGTATTTAGGGAAATATATTTTCTCAAACGTCATGGTCTTTCATTCTATTATCTATTATCTTTTAAAAAAGTTATATTTAAGGAGATTCTTACCTATGAAAACAAAAAAATATTTAAATTTCTTTTTTCTATCACTCTTATTTTTTTCATTAAATACCATTAATTTTTCATCATCAAATTGCTCATTCAATTATTCTACTCCACATTATTCATCATGTATCATCGATTCTGATTGGATTAATCATCTAACCTAATACCATTCTTTTAAGCTACCTGACAATTTCTCGTATGACTCTTTTGCTATATGGGCAGTATTGGTTTCCATTAGTTCAGAAGCATAAAATGCCAGCTTATAATATTTTAAGCTGGTACTTTTATCACCCAGACATTCCAAAGCATTCGCTTTGTTATTTATAAATCCAGCAAGTACTTTTATATTTCCGCTCATCCTACACATCTCTATTCCTTGTTCCGAATACTGTATCGACTTTTCATGATTTTCACTCAATCCATAAAATGCAGATAAACGCCCTAAAACCAAAATTACATTTCTATAATGGAATTCTATCGTCACTCTACTTTCTCTATAATAGTTAAGAATTCCTTCCAGCAAAAAAATAGCCTCTTCTAATCTTTTCTGGCTTACCAATGCATCCGACAGTTGAACTAACACTGATATTTCACAATTTGTAAAATAATGTTTTTCCTCAAAAATCGACCAACTTTTTACATCGTCAAAAAAAATATATTTATCCATAGTAATCTTAAGAATCTGTACGGCTTTTTTTACTCTCTCAGAAACAGAAATCCGATTCATTCTACACTCAATAATATATTTTTCCTTTTGAACATATTGTTGATTAAAAATACATGTCAAATCTATTTTTCTCTCCAAATCACATAAATCACACATTGCTGCTTCCCAATTCCCATTCATAATTTTTCGTTCCAATCTCCACTTCAATTCTAAAATCGAAAAATCATCTGTTTCAATTTCGCTGCAATAATAGTCCTCTTTAAGTGACAATTTTTTCATCAGTGCATTATATGTTTTTCGTCTAGGAGTCCTTCTTCCTGCTTCGATTCGAGATAACGTCTCCGGTGCACATATCTCCTCACTTAACTGTTCTTGCGTCAAACCTCTCTCAATTCTAGCAAGACTTATCATTTCGTCTAATAATTCTATCTCCTGCCATACATCTAATATATAAAAATCAGCATTATAAATTCTCTCTGAATAACAAATCTCTTGCATTAATTCATTCCATGCAATAAGCTGAATTTTTCTTTTTGCTATTCGTTCACATATCCCTAGTCTCTCGGCTGATGCTATATTAAGTGAAAGTATCTTCTCTAACTGTGTAGCATACCCTGATGAAATCATCATTTTTAAAGCCCTCTCTGACATAGAAAAACATTCTACATATTGCTCCTTTTCAAACAATATCTTTAAACTCGCAACAGCAACATTGGGATATATTTTTTCTACTTCTTGCTCATCTGTATAATGGAAATCAATATAGTCCATTAAAAACTTAAGTATCTCTAAAGTCTTTTCCTTATTCTTCTGACTATCTTGCCATAGCAATATTGCACTAATCTCTTGCACGCTCAATAATAAATTACTATAATTTCCAGAAAAGAAATCAGGCATTGTTTTCAAAATAGCTTGCTCAATCAGTTTTTTACTTTTCTCTGTGTTATTATGCAATTTTCTTTGCACAATTCCCTGCATTAAAAGTGAGAACTGTTCCTGAATTATCAAATTACAATTCCATTTTTTTTCCTGCTCCTGTTTTAATAACTTATCTACTCTCTTCCAATCATTCATAACCTGTGCGTAACATATTTTCTGCCTCCACGAAAAATAGTAATATTCATCATCTGAAAGTATTGTAACAAATTTATCCGCAGACATTCCAATCCGTTGCATTAAAACATTCAAAAGTAATCTGTCTATTTTTACTTCGCCCCTTAGGTAACGTGAAAGTGCTGATGTTGAACACAATCCTCTACATAAATCTGATTGATTTATTTTTTCTTTTTCTATTTCGCTGTAGAGCATATCTCCCAACGTTTTTCTCATTAGCATTTTATCTCACTTCTATTATTGTTATTTTTTATACAATAATCATATATATTTTTATGTACATTATCTGTAATAGAGTTTATCACTTTACTTTTCCAAACTCAATGCTTCCTTTCCTTTATCAATAATTCCAGAAATCCAACTTGTAACTTTTTATTTTTAGGCAACTATATTACCTTTTATATTATTATGCCATATTCTCAATCTTGTTTTAACTAATTTTGAATATATTTTCTTCATATTCCTTTCGACTGTATCCACATAATATCATCTACATCCTAAATGTTTATTTTCATATTTGTATTTCAAATATCATAAAGGTATTAAATTTCCCATCAAAACTTGAACCCATCTATTTGGTATATAATACAAAAACCTGCCCGGCAGATGTTGATACCATATCAATCTGCCGGGCAGGTTTTCTTTTTATTATTTTACCGTCTCTTATTTTTCAATCTGATTTAATGCGGTATTGAATGCAAGCATCTGGTCTTTTGTAAGAGGTTTTGCACCTGCGGTTGCCATCATGCCAAGCATACGTTTTACTGTAAATCCAGCCATCATTTTTGCTAATGGTCCGTTCGGGTCGCTTAAATCAAAGTCGAAGCTTCCGGCTTTCTTTTCACCACTCATTGCCTGTTTTAAGGTATTCATGATGATTCCCATAGCTTCTGGGTTGCTCATAAGCTCGCCCATCTTGTCGTTGATTGAGAAGTATCCTTCCGGTGCTGTGATTTCAAACCAGTTTAATACATCTCCAGTTTCCTGCATACGATAAGAATTATCAAACTCTGCTACTTTCACAATTTTGCTTGTATCTTCGCACTCGCCTGCTTTTGCAACCAGTGTTGTTTCGCCAGTGTTTGGTACATCGAAGTAGAAGAAATGTACATCACTTGTCTGTTTTCCAAGACTTACTCCATTTGCAAATAATTCAACCTCTGGCTGATTTGAGTAAACAGTTACTTTTGTTACTTCTTCTTCGCGGTTTACATAACGTTTTCCACAAATATGAACGAATGGTTCATCGGATAAC
The DNA here is from genome assembly GCA_045121975.1 of Roseburia sp. Classification (GTDB taxonomy): domain Bacteria; phylum Bacillota; class Clostridia; order Lachnospirales; family Lachnospiraceae; genus Roseburia. Next base: position 258,406 of record JBGVHB010000121.1, on the reverse strand, counting down.
CATGCTTTGTAAGCATAGAAGGAATCTTTTTTGTACTTACGGTCAAAGGTTACAAGACCTTTATGGTTCATACCGTCCTCGCCGCCTTCTGCACGCGCATCTGCTGCGAAGTCAAACATATTCCATACATGCGTAGCCCAGATATATTTTCTGGTGAATAACTGTTTGATTAATTCCTCATGGTAAATTGCCTGATACTCTTCTGTGTAATCACCCTGCTCTGGTTTGGATGTATGCCAGTTCAATGCCTCGCAGCCGTACTCAGACATACCAACTGGAAGGTTTGGATGCATCTCATGGAATTTATCCATCCAAGGTCCGTTCATGGAAGTATCTCCACCATACCATCCGAAGTAATGATTCCATGAAACTGTATCTGGAATTGTTACATATTCACAATCCATTGGACACATAGACACGATAGCCATTGTGGTAAGTCTTGTCTTATCCATTTCATGGCAGAGGTCATTTAAAATATGATGGTTCTCTACTAAGTCTGGGTCTTCTGCACCCTTCATGGTAATTTCGTTTGAAAGTCCCCAAACGAAGATAGATGGATGGTTATAATTCTGTGTAATCAGCTCTTTCATCTGTGAAATTGTATTTTCACGTCCGTTTGGCATATGCTGTGAAATATATGGAATTTCTGCCCAGAGAACAAATCCCATTTCATCACATAAATCATAGAAATACTGGTTGTGCTGATAATGTGCAAGACGAATGGTAGTAGAACCTGTCTCGTAAATTAATTCTAAATCTTCTTTATGATGCTCTGGTAATAAAGCGTTACCGATTTCTGGTCTGTCCTGATGACGGGATACGCCGCGGAGTGCATATTCTTCGCCATTTAAGATAAATCCTCTTTCCGGGTCGATTTCAAAGAAACGGCATCCGAAACGGACCGTTCTGTTATCAATTTCTACACCGCCATCTACTAAAGCAGCTTCTAATGCATATAAGTATGGGTCTTTACGTCCATGCCATAAATGTACATTTTCAATTGTGAAATCTGCTTTTGCATCTGCTGCAGAAACTACAGATTCTGCAATCACATTTGCACCATCTTTTACGACATATTTTACTGTTTCAGAGCCTTTTAAGCCTGTAAAGTAGCTTTCTACTATAACATTTGCATTTTTGCCTTCTACAACAGGTGTCACCTTAATTCCAGGTCCGCCATAGCAGTCTAAGTCAAAATGAGCATCCTCTACGCAAATAAGGTTTACGTCTCTGTAAAGTCCACCATAGAAAGTAAAGTCTGCAACCTGTGGATATACTCTGTCGTTTGGAGCGTTATCAACTGCAACAACGATGTCATTTTCTGCTTCTAATAAATCTGTGATGTTTGCGCGGAAGGTTGAGTAACCACCATCATGGTGTACTGCAAGTTTTCCATTTACATATACGTCCGCAGAAGAGTTTGCACCTTCAAATTCGATATAAACCTGTTTTCCTTCTGCAACTGTTTCTTTTGATAACTTCTTTGTATAATAACATGTTCCTCTATAGTAATCGTTTCCGCCATCCTGACCGTCTTTTCCGTTCCATGTATGAGGAAGGTTTACTTCTTCCCATTCATTTACGTCTACGGCAATACGGTTGTCCTGAATCAATGCATGATTTTTTGTAAATAACCACTTTTCATTCCAGTTGATTTTTTTGCTCATAGTGTCCTCCTTCAATAAAACGATTTGCAATTGCAACCCCATTCACAACTGCCCTTCTCTTTACACTATTTCATTTTAACAGAACATAATTCTATTACTTGTACTATTTTTGCTTTTCTTGTATAATTTTTGCATAATCTAGTACGTTTCACATGTATTATTTTCCAAAAAAGGAAGATACATTCATTTATTTAAAAAAATTGTTTTTATTAAGGAGATTTATGGAAAAAAAGATTTCAAATGCACAAAACTGCTTTCAGCTTTTACAAAAAGTGCTGCTTGATGCATTTCGGACAGATGCTTTCTATTTTACGCCGCCTTATGAAAATCTGACACAGATTGACCGCGGAATCCGCACGCTTGTATGGGAACACTATGAAAAAAAGGATGTACGTTTCTGGTCTGACGGCAATGCCCCGTCCTACCGCCTTTGCATTATTAAAAGTAATCTGGGTTTTTATAATCTGATTGCATTTGTGAACACCAATACTGACCCTGATTTTATCTCTGTTGGCCCGTTTCGTGATGAGGAAATCTCTCCGTACTATTTTTCGCAGATTTTGAAGGATACCAAGCTTTCTGCAAACACGCTCTCTTCCATGAAATATTTTTATGAAAGTCTGCCGCTTGTTTCTTTATCTGCCATCACGAACGTAACGAAGCATATTCTTTCTTCTTTTTTCCCGGAATTTGAAAATGTTTCGGCAGAGCTGCTCAGCTATTCTGAGCAGACGCATCGATTGTCTATTAATCAGGATTTGCTGTATGAATATACAGAAGAACATTCTGAGAAATATAAGCAGTGCTGTTTTTCTTTTTTATCTGTTTTGCAAAAAGGCCTGCTTGAGGAAACGCAGGCGGCTTTAAAGGAATTTTTACAGACAGCAAATATGACAACAGTACACAATATGCTTACCTACAAGCAGAATCTGCATATGTTAAATCACTACTGCCATCTGGCGCTTTTAGAAACAACGGTGCATCCCGCGCATATTTTAAGGCTTTCCGGTAATCTTTCTTCTAAGATTGATGGAATTTCCAGTGAGACGAAGCTTGCCTATGTTCCATATGACATCTGCCACAAATACTGTCTACTTGTGCGAAATTATGCGAATCCGAACTACTCCAAGCTGACGCGCGATGTCATCGACTATATCCAGCTTCACTTAGACGAAGAATTATCGCTTTCACTGCTTGCTGACTTTTTTCATAAAAATGCGTCTGCCCTTTCACGTGCTTTTAAACAGGACACCGGAATCAGCCTGACCAATTATATTCATCAAAGACGAATTGAAGAATCGATTCGTTATTTTAATACGACAGATATGTCTGTTTCTGAGGTTGCTGTGGCTGTCGGCATCCCGGACTTTGCATATTTTTCCAAGCTGTTCCATAAGCAGATTGGGTGCAGTCCCCGCGAATACCGCAATCGAAATTTAGGGACGTAGCCTAAATTTCGAAAAATAGGGACGCAGCCTGAATTTTGAAATTTGGGGACGTAGCCTGAATTTCGAAAAATAGGGACGCAGCCTAAATTCCGAAATTTAGGCTGCGTCCCTATTTTTCAATTTTTCATTATTCTTCTATACCAGTGGTTATGTGTGTGTAATATGTGATAATTCCAAAGTTTACGGCAGCTACAACTAAAACTGCTACAATGAGTGCAAGAAATGCATCAAAACTGAAGTTTCCAGCAATGACTGCTAAAACAACCAAAAGGACTTCTGTGATGTTCATGCTCTTTTTTCCAGCCATCTGGGCAATGTAACATTCACGCTCATCATGTTCTTTGTAATAAAGCTGTTTTAACTGTTTGTCATCCTTTAACGCTCTATAACATTTTCCAAACTGGAGCATTAAAGCAATATCTAAGACGATTAACAGTCCTGCCTGAAATCCCATCATAAATTCAGCCTGATTTTCATCTAAAATGCTTGGAATTGTCTTCGTTCCAATCAAGCCCATTAAAATTGAAATCCCACACACTGCGCTGCATGCCAGCTGCATTCTTCTAGTAATTTCTTTTCTCATTTTCTCTAACTTGGTTTCCATAATTAAACTTCCTCTTCCTGTATCATTTTCCCTTTTTTACACTCATATGCACTTCCTATTTTTCTGTGCCTATATGAGTTTTCGCGCAATGCTCACATGTATCATGTATGAGACTATATCCGCACCTGCTTTTTTCACGCTGCGCCTACACACAGCTTATTTTGATGCAATGCCCATGCATATTTTGCTTTAATGCAATGCTACGCATGCTTTGCTTTAATGCCACGCTCACACATGCTTCGCTTTAATGCAATGCCCACGCATGCTTCGCTTCAGTGCTCGTCTCACTGCATACTTCCTCGACCTCACTAAAATCAAATACTTCCTCAATCGTCATTCCAAAATAATGTGCAATTTTATATGCAAGTACTAAGGAAGCGGTATATTTTCCTACCTCGATGGAAGTAATGGTCTGTCTTGTTGTTCCGACTGCATCTGCCAATTCTGCCTGTGAAAGCTTGTTGGCTTTTCTTAATTCTTTGATTCTTGTCTTCATGTAATCACCTCATTTCTTCTAACACGCATTGTTTTCTTTTCAAAATCAAGTATTACATTTGGTCAATTCAAATTTGTCGTGTTCGCTTTGCATTGTTAGAGTAGTATACTTTGCATTGTTTGTCAAGTTCGTTTTGCATTTTGAATAAAATTTGTTTTTAAATCTATTTTTATTTTTTAGAAATAGGAAGTCTCTATAAAAAATATTTCTTATTTTACATTCTTCATGCGTTTTGTATAAATCAAAAAGAAAACAACATTAATTATAATACCAAAAACAGTCGCGCTTGGTGCAGCAAGTCCAATCATGGACAGATTCGTATCCGGCTGAATACTCATAATATACGACATTGGCAGACGAACAAGGAAGGTCTGGGAAATTCCCTGAAGCATTACAAATAATGTCATCTCATGTCCGTTAAAATACCCAATAAAGCTGAACAAAATAGCTGTTAAAAATGCTTCCGGTGCAAATCCCTTTAAATATTCTGCCGCTCTTGCAATGACTGCTGCATCATTTGAGAAGATTTGAGCCAATAAATCTCCATGAAAATAAGCAAATAAAGCAATCACAATTCCGATACATCCACCTAAAAACATTCCTGTCACCATTGCTTTTCTGGAGCGTTTTTCTAAGCCTGCCCCAACGTTTTGTGCCACAAAGGATGCCATCGACTGCATTAATGCACTTGGAACTAACATAACAAAGCTTACGATTTTATTTGCCACACCATAACCGGAAGATGCATCTAAGCCCAGACGGTTAATAAATGCACATAAGGCTAAAAACGATAACTGCGTTAAAATCTCCTGAAATGCAATCGGTGTTCCAACGCGGACAAAATTCTTAATTTCCGGGTTAAAGCAGATATCCTCTTTTTTCATGGTAAATGGAAGCTTTTGTCTGCGGATAATCACAAGGGATAATACGACGCTGACTGCCTGCGCCAATACAGTTGCAAGTGCAGCACCCACAACATTCATTTTAAAGACTGCTACAAAAAGCAAATCTCCAAAAATATTTACAATACACGCTATCAATACAAAAATTAACGGATTTTTCGAATCTCCAAGTCCTCGGAAAATACTGCTGATAACATTATAGGCAATGATAAAAATAATACCGCCGCCGCAGATGCGGACATACAATACCGTATGGTCAAGTGCTTCTGCCGGTGCTTGCATTAAAATTGCAAGAGGTCTTGCAAAAATCAACATTGCCGCTGCAATAATTACAGATAAAACAACGAACAGGCAGATTGCTCCACCGATTACTTTTCCAACACGCTCAGGCTTTTTCTCTCCTAAATACCGCCCAATCAATACGGTAATACCCATAGATAAGCCCGCGATGGTGAAAATAACAAGATTTACAATATTACTTCCTGTGGATACGCCGGAAATTCCTGCTGTTGTTCCAAACCAGCCAACAACAAGAATATCCACCGCGCCGTACATTGCCTGTAAAATAAGTGCACCTAGAATCGGCACCATAAACTTTATCATTTTTACCACAATATTTCCCTGTGTAAAATCATTTTTGTTCTCTGACATCTTTTTCTCCTTTTGTAAAAATTCATCACTTTCCGCAATTTAAGACGCAGCCCATTTTCGAAATCTAGGGACGCAGCCTAAATTTCGGAAAAAAGGCTGCGTCCCTGGATTTCGAAATTTAGGCTGCGTCCCTAAATTTCATTTTTATTCTGCTAAAAGTTTTTCGATACTTGCAAGTTTTACACAGATAACAAAGATTTCTGTTGCGGTTGTTAAGTTCTCCAGGCTTGGGAAAGATGGAGAAATACGGATTACAGAATCTTTTGGGTCTTTTCCATATGGGAAAGGAGCTCCTGCCGGTGTCATAACAACGCCTGCTTTCTGTGCTTTTGCAACGACGTTCTTTGCACATCCTTCTAATGTTTCGTATGTGATAAAGTAACCACCCTTTGGACTGTACCAACTTCCGACACCAAGGTCTTTTAACTCTTTATCAAACATATCTAAAATCATTTCGAATTTTGGACGAAGTGTTTCAGCATGTTTTTTCATGTGTTCAGCGATTCCATGACTGTCTTTGAAATAACGTACATGGCGGAGCTGATTTACTTTATCATGTCCGATTGTCTGAATCTTTAACTGTTTCTTAATATCTTCTAAGTTGTTTGCACTTGTTGCAATTGCTGCTACACCAGAGCCTGGGAAACTGATTTTGCTTGTAGAACAGAATTTGTAAACCATATCTGGGTTTCCAGCTCTTTTACACTCTGCTAAGATTTCAATCAGATGGTCCTGATTCATTTCATATAAGTGATGTACGCAGTATGCGTTATCCCAGTAAATACGGAAATCTTTTGCAGCTGGTTTTAATCTTGCAAAACGTCGTACTGTTTCATCTGAATAAGTAATACCCTGTGGATTAGAATATTTTGGAACACACCAGATACCCTTGATTGCATCATCCTTGCTTACTAATTCTTCTACCATATCCATATCTGGACCTGTTGGAAGCATTGGGATGTTAATCATTTCGATTCCAAAGTATTCTGTGATTGCAAAATGTCTGTCATATCCTGGAACAGGACATAAGAATTTTACTTTATCAAGCTTGCACCAAGGAGTATTTCCCATAACACCATGTGTCATAGAACGTGAAATTGTATCATACATGATATTTAAGCTGGAATTACCATAAATAATGATATTTTCCGGATTACATTCAATCATATCACCAAGTAAAACTTTTGCTTCATGGATACCATCTAATACACCGTAGTTACGGCAGTCTGTTCCATCTTCACAGGTAAGGTCTTCCCCTGAAGTTAAAACATCCATCATGCCCATAGATAAATCAAGCTGTTCCTGAGATGGCTTACCTCTGGACATATCGAGTTTTAAACCTCTCTGCTGAAATTTTTTGTATTCAGCTTCTAAGCTTTCTTTTTCTTTTAATAATTCTTCTTTTGTCATTTCCTGATATGACTGCATTTTTCTAATCCTCCTCATGAATCCACTTAAAATACTCTTTTATATTTTTCTCATAACCATTATCTGATGGTCTGTAGAATACCTTATCGGTAAGTCCATCCGGCAGATACTGCTGCTTCGCATAATGCTTTGGAAAACTATGTGCATACTGATATCCTACACCATGTCCAAGCTTGCCTGATGACTTATAATGTGCGTCCTGTAAATGTACAGGTATCGGCGCGGTTTTCGTTGTTTTCACAACCTCCATCGCTTCGTCAATCGCAGTAATTGCCGAATTGCTCTTCGGCGCGCTCGCTACATAAGTAACTGCCTGCGATAAAATAATCTGTGCTTCCGGCATGCCAATCCGCTCAACTGCCTGTGCTGCCGCTGTTGCAACAACCAATGCCATTGGGTCTGCATTGCTGACATCCTCTGCTGCACAAATCATGATTCTTCTTGCAATAAATTTAATATCTTCCCCTGCATAAAGCATTCTTGCAAGGTAATAAACTGCTGCATCCGGGTCTGAACCCCGCATGCTTTTTATAAAAGCGGAAACGGTATCATAATGATTGTCTCCAGATTTATCATATCTTACTACACGCTTTTGAATACATTCACTTGCAACTTCCAAAGTAATATGTATTTTGTCATCTTCACTCCGCTCAGTTGTAAGAATTCCAAGTTCAATCGCAGTCAATGCTGCTCTTGCATCGCCATTAGAGACATCTGCCAAAAATTCAAGTGCATCTTCATCAATTACAGCATTATATGCACCCATTCCTTTTTCCTTGTCATTCACCGCACGAAGAATTAATGTCTTAACATCCTCCGTCGATAAATTCCGTAATTCAAAAATTATCGAACGTGATAAAAGCGCTCCGTTTACTTCAAAATACGGATTCTCTGTGGTTGCTCCAATCAGTATCACTGTTCCATCCTCCACAAACGGAAGCAGATAATCCTGCTGCCCTTTGTTAAAACGATGAATCTCATCGATAAAAAGAATCGTCTTTTTTCCATACATGCCCTGATTGTTTTTTGCCTGCGCAATCACATCTTCCATATCTTTCTTGCCAGCCGAGGTTGCATTAATCTGTAAAAACTCAGCACTCGTCGTATTTGCAATGACTTTTGCTAATGTTGTCTTTCCAGTTCCCGGCGGTCCGTAAAGGATAATCGAACTTAACTTATCTGCCTTAATTGCTCGATATAACAGCTTATCTTTGCCAATGATATGCTGCTGGCCTACCATCTCATCGAGTGTCGTCGGACGCAGACGTGAAGCTAGTGGTGATTCCTTTTCCTGATTCTGCTCCCTCATATATTCAAATAAATCCATAAATAAACCTGCCTTTTACTCGTTTGTCCTGCCCTTATGGACATTCTCAGCAATTTTCCATTCTTTCCGGCTATTTGTCCGCCCCAGACGTACATTTGACCATTTTGAATTTTTCTTTTTTAAAAATTGCATTTTTTGACGTTTTATTCCTGTTTATCAAGATTTTATGATTTGTTTTTGACAGAACAGATATTAGAAAATTCATTTCCATACATTAACATACATGAAACTTTGCCATTTTACAAGTAATAAAATGCATTTTCTACATTCTGCTTGATTTTCAGGAAAAATACATCACTTTACTGTAACAAATTGATAATACCATGTTTTCTTTTTTCCGTCACTATTTGAATTTATTTGCTTTTGCAGGAAAACCTGCATTTTGGATGGGTGTTTTGAAAGAATGCAATATTTGCTGCTGCCTGATTTATTTTTTACATCTAAGGTGATACTATAAATAATAAGAAAACAAACGATAAAGCAATAGATAAAAATTAGGAGGAAGCCATGAAACCAGAACATTTACTCTCTGAAGCCCAAAATTTAAACGATATGTTAGTGACAAACCGCCGCTATCTTCACATGCACCCGGAAACAGGCTTTGATTTAACTGAGACAAAGGCCTATGTCCGAAGCGAGCTTGAAAAAATGGGCTATGCACCTGTCGACTGCGGCAAATCCGGACTTTTAGTGCTTGCAGGCGGTCAAAAACCCGGCAAAGTATTTTTACTCCGCGCTGATATGGACGCACTTCCGATAAAAGAAGAAGCAGACGTTGATTTTCCATCCAAAAATGAAGGAAAAATGCACGCATGCGGTCACGATATGCATACTGCAATGCTGCTTGGCGCTGCAAAGCTTTTAAAAATGCACGAATCAGAAATCAATGGAACAATAAAGCTGTGTTTCCAGCCTGCCGAAGAAATCTTCGAAGGCTCGAAGGACATGATTGATGCCGGACTTTTGAAAAACCCGGATGTGGATGCTGCCCTTATGATTCACGTGATGGCAGGCATGCCATTTTCTGTCGGCAGTGTCATCGTCTGTGATGGCGGTGTCAGTGCTCCTGCTGCTGATTATTTTAAAATCAGGATTCAGGGAAAGGGCTGTCATGGTTCTATGCCGCAGCTTGGCGTTGACCCGATTACCGTCGCTGCACATATCATTACTGCGCTTGAAGAAATTCATGCAAGAGAACTTGCAGCCTCTGACGAGGCAATTCTTACAATTGGAACAATTCATGCAGGTGTTGCAGAAAATGTAATTCCAGATACTGCCGAGCTTGGCGGAACTATCCGAACCTATGATGAAGAGGTACGAAACGAACTAAAAAAACGTATGGAAGAAATTGCAGGCGGTATTGCTGCTTCTTTCCGGGCAAAGGCAGAGGTTACTTTTGGAAGCGGCTGTCCTACCTTATTAAATGATAAGTCCTTGTCAGAAGCAGCGGTCAGATTCAGCAAAGAGCTCCTAGGCGATGACAAAGCTTTTTCTCCTACACAGCTTGCCGCCATGTCTGGTGGAAAGGCTTCTAAGGCTACCGGCTCAGAGGACTTTGCCTATATCAGCCACTGTGTACCATCCATTATGCTTGCACTTGCTTCCGGCCGCCCGGATGAAGGCTATCTTTATCCACAGCATCATCCAAAGGTAAAATTCGACGAATCCGTCCTGCCTTTCGGTGCTGCCATTTATGCTTATAATGCAATGCGCTGGTTAGAGGAACACTAGTTATCATAAAGGAACTGTTGCATAAACATTTGATAAAGCAGTAGACTGTCATAATTTGTATTCTCAAAAACTTTCAACATTTGCATGGATTCTTTTGCAAGAAAAAGTTTGGAGAACGTTGGATAAAAACTTAGAAATTCTCTGCTTTTTCCGATGAATAAACGTTTTGTGTCCGCTCATTGCGTTTTACATCTCCCAAAAAAGCGTCCGCAGTGGGACGGATATTTCGGACACAGCTTTCAAGTACATCTAACAGGGCGGCTTTGACAAAGTCGATATTAGAATCCGGCTACCGCAAAGGAGGGCGTTACGTGATAGATAAAATTCACGTAGTGTTCTCCTGCGTCCGCCGGATTCCGTTTTGCCAAAGCCGCCCTGAAGATGTACTAAGAAAACTGCGAACGCAAATTTCCATCACCATGCGAACGCTTTTTTGTGAGTGTAAACACCTTGAGCGGACATAAAAGATAACGATTTCATCGGAAAAAGCAGTAGAATTTCAAGTTTTTTTTCATCGTTCTTAAAACTTTTTATTGTCGAAAGAATCTATGCGAATGGCGTAAACTTGTGATAATGCAAATTATGACATTACAAAATGTTATAAAATGTTTTTGCAACAGTCCATTCATGAACCCCTAAGACACCACTGAATATATTATTACTAAAACGTATTAAGGTGTTTTATGGATAATTTTATTCCTGATAGTGCAACAATAAATGTCTCTGATGCAGTCATTGAAGATATTAGTACTGACAATAACACAACTTTTGTAACAATCTCTTATACCGAAGACAAAAACCGCAGGAGAAATCAAACAGTAAAGCTTGTCGTTGGAAATAACACTCTGATTCTTAACGAAGCCGGAAATACCATTCCTACCTCCGCTTTAAGAACCGGAATGACGGTAAATGCTATCTTTTCGTCTGCTATGACAAGAAGCATTCCACCGCAGGCAAATGCGTTTGTGATACGCATTGTAAGAAGACCTCTTTCCGATGAAATCTCAACTGGCAGAATTATCAATGTTGACCGCAAAGCCAGAACTTTTACTACCATGCAGGATAGAGATATTTCCTCTATCATTCAGTTTAACGTACCAACAAATGCACGAATTTTTGATATTTTCGGGCAGCCGATGAATTTCTCACGACTCACTCCCGGCTTACGTGTCCGCGTCCGCCACGCAGCTTTTATGACTGCGAGCATCCCGCCACAGACAACAGCCTTTGAAATCCGGGTGATTCGATAAACTTTTATAACGCGCTGTTGCAAAAACTTTTTGTACTATCTTGAGGCGACATAATTTGTATTCTCAAAAACTTTCAACATTTGCATGGCAAAAACTTATGAGAATACAAATTATGTCATCAACCGATTTTATACAATGTTTTTGCAACAGCTGCTTCTTTCTCTTTAATCAAATAATATTTTATCTACTGTTACAAATGTGTATCCTTCCTTTTGCAGTTCATCAATAATCTTAAACGCTGCGTTTACAGACGACTCCGACGCATCATGCAGCAAGATAATACTATTTTCCTCTGCTTTATCCACTACACGTTTTGTAATCACATCTGAATTACTCGTTTTCCAGTCCAGAGGGTCAATGTCCCATAGCACCTCTATCATTTTTGTTTCGTAATCCAGATTGCTTTTCCAACAGCCAAACGGCGGTCTGATATATTCCGGGTAAACTCCTGTTATCTCATAAATTGCCTGATTCGTTTTATCCACCTGCTCAATGGCTGCGCTGTCAGAAAGATTGCACAGATTCACATGCTCGTAGGAATGTGTCCCTATCAGATGCCCATCCTCCTGTATTTTTTTTACAATCTCCGGGTACTTTTCTGCTTCTGCTCCAATTAAAAAGAACGTGGCATGTACACCGCGTTCTTTTAACCCCTCTAAAAGCATTTCCGTATAATTAGGATTCGGGCCGTCATCGAAGGTAATTGCTATTCTTTTTTCTAGGATGCCAGATGCTGCAAGTACTTTCTGTTCCTCCTTGGAAGTGCCTTTGTACTGCTGCATGTAAATCTGGCAGACTGCCAAACATAAAACCACTCCTGCTAATATCACAAAATTCCAGGAACGTGTATTTTTCTTTTTGGAATTCATAAGTTCCTCGTCATAAACTATCCTTAAAATATATGACAGAATTCCACGAATATAACTTATAACTTTTCAATTGGTGAGCTGTCATAGTCATTGTAATAATCATCATTATAGAAATCATTATAAAACTCATCATAGAATTCATTATAATAAACATTATCATCGTAAGAATCTGCACTATATGCTGCAAACGCATAAAAGAGTACTGTAAAGATAATTGACAATACAGAAGTTATAATACCAGCAATTGCCATTCCTTTTTTGGAACTTCTTACCAGCTGCACAATACCAAAAATAATTGCAAGAATTGCAAGCGGAATATTCATACAGGTGCAGAAAAAGAGAATAGCAATGATTCCTAATACCATTGATGCAATACCAAAGCCCTGTCCATCGTTCTTTTCCGGCTCCTGACCATATACATTTCCCTGTCCATAGCCATAATTCTGTCCATAACCATTGTTCTGTCCGTAATTATAATTCTGATTATAGCCATAACTCTGATTGTTCATGTTGTTTGGGTCATAACCATAATTCTGATTATTCATATTGTTTGAATTGTAACCATAATTCTGATTGTTCATATTGTTTGAATCATAGCCATAATTCTGATTATTCATATTATTTGAGTTATAACCATAATTCTGATTGTTCATGTTGTTTGAGTCATAGCCGTAATTCTGGCTGCTCTGCTCAAAGCTATTATTCATGTCACCATTCTGGCTGCCCTGTTCAAAGCTATTATTCATGCCATTATTCTGGCTATTTTGCTCAAAGCCATTATTCATGTCACTATTCTGACTGCTCTGCTCAAATCCATTGTTCATGTCACTATTCTGGCTATTCTGCTCAAAACCATTATTCATGTCATTATTCTGGCTATTCTGCTCAAAGCTATTATTCATGTCATCCTGCGCATTTGCATCATTCTGACTTTCTGTATGATTTGAACCATAAAAATAAACGCTCTCCGGCTCATGATTCTGCTGATTGAAACCATCACTGCCGCTCTGACTTACATTTTCATTGTCCTTATTTTCATCGAACATAATTTTACCTCTCCCTTATCTAATGTTTCATATACTAATATCACTTCTTATTCTACATTTATTTAATACTTTTTTCCAGTAAAATATTACAATATCTTTTATGCAGCTTCTATCGGGTGCTCGTTGATGTATTTTTCCATAATCTCAACAGCCATGCCGACCAATTCTTTACATGGACGTTTTTTGTAATATTCTTCCGTACGCGCCTCTGGCACAGGCACATCATGTTTCACAGACAAGCCTAATAATTCACGGCAGACAATTGAGCCATTTTCCTTGGAAAATTCTGCCGCAAGCTCCTGAATTCTCGCATAATGGTCTGCTTTTTCCTTAGATGCCTTCGGGTCATCATATCCGTATAAAACGCCTGCCACCATAAACATTCCGCTGACCGCACCGCAGACCTCTCTTAAGCGTCCCATTCCGCCACCAAAAGACGAACTCAGACACAATGCCGTTTTGCGTTCAATCTCATATAAATCTTCAAATGCAAGAAATACTGACTGTGCACAGTTATATCCCTCTTCAAATAATTTCATTCCTTTTTCTTTTCGAGTCATCTTCTCTTCCTCTATTGTAATCTTTCTTATTTTAATTGCGCTTTCTTCTATTTTCTACAATATCTATTTGCGCGTCAAGAGATAATTTCTTATATAGCAGGGTCAGGATGCCGTTCCTGCCATGCTTGAAAAAAATACCCAAAATGATATAATCTTTTTAACTGACAAGACACTTGTCCGGCTCTGATGTCACATTTTTTGATATCAGTTACCTGACATCGAAACAAGAAAGGAGAGGGACAGAAACTAATCTGTTCCAGCAAATATGAGTACATTGAATTTAACATTGCTCACAGACCTCTATGAGCTTACCATGATGCAGGGATACTTTAAAAATCAGAACAAAGATGTGGTTGTTTTTGACGCATTTTACCGCAGCAATCCTTGCGGTGGCGGCTATTCTGTCTGTGCCGGATTACAACAGGTCATTGAATATATTGAAAATCTTCATTTCAGCGAAGATGATATTGCATATTTACGCGGATTGAAAATTTTTGATGAGGATTTTTTAGAATATTTAAGTACGTTTCAATTTTCCGGCGACATTTACGCAGTCCCGGAGGGCAGCCTGATTTTTCCACGCGAGCCGTTAGTGAAGGTGGTCGCTCCGATTATGGAAGCACAGCTTATTGAAACTGCCATTTTAAATATCCTGAACCATCAGTGTCTGATTGCGACAAAGGCTGCACGTGTCTGCTACGCGGCTCAAGGGGATGGCGTTATGGAATTTGGTCTGCGCCGCGCACAAGGACCTGATGCGGGCACTTATGGTGCAAGAGCTGCCATTATCGGCGGCTGTAAAGGAACTTCTAATGTGCTCTGCGGTCAGATGTTTGATGTTCCAGTGCTTGGCACTCACGCGCACAGCTGGATTATGAGTTTCCCGGATGAGTATACTGCATTCAAAAAATATGCCGAACTTTATCCGAATGCCTGCACATTATTGGTAGACACCTATGACACAATTAAATCCGGTATTCCAAATGCGATTCGCGTCTTTACAGAAATGCGCGAAGCCGGCATTCCTCTTACAAATTATGGCATCCGTATGGACAGCGGCGACCTTGCCTACCTTTCCAAAAAAGCACGCAAAATGTTAGATGACGCAGGCTTTTCAAATGCTGTGATTTCTGCCTCTAACGATTTGGACGAATACCTGATTGAAACCTTAAAACAACAAGGCGCAGCGATTACCTCCTGGGGTGTTGGCACAAATTTAATTACTGCCAAAGACAATCCTGCTTTTGGCGGCGTGTATAAACTTGCTGCCATTCAGAATGCCAACGGCAATTTTATTCCGAAAATCAAGCTTTCGGAAAATATTGAAAAGGTTACTAATCCCGGAAACAAGACCTTTTATCGTATTTATGATAAGGAAACAGGAAAAATTAAGGCAGACCTCATCTGTCTTGTCGACGAGCACTTTGATGAAAATGACGATATGAAGCTTTTTGACCAGAACGCTCCTTGGAAAAAAACACGTCTGCCTGGTGGAAGCTACACCATGCGTGAAATGTTAGTTCCGGTGATTAAAGCCGGGAAAACGGTTTACACTTCTCCAAGCGTTATGGAAATTAGAGAAATCTGTAATAAAGAAAAGGATACTATCTGGGAGGAGACAAAACGTTTTGTGAATCCTCAGGAAATTTATGTGGATTTATCCCAGAAGCTTTACGATATGAAACAGGATTTATTTATTAAAATGAGTCTGGAAGCCTAAGATACGAAAGGAGAAAACGCTATGACACCGCCCAAAATCATGCTCGCAGGTGCAGGCGAGAAAGCACAATATTTAGCACACAATTTTAACGACAATACCATCCGCTTTATCCTTCATTATCCGGCAAATATCGATGCAGACGTTTTATGTTCTGCCACTGGCGCACTTGTTGCCAGCGTCGACATTCTGCATGCATCCTTTATTCCCGGAAATCTGGGGGCGTACTGGCATGTCAACCGCGAATATTCTCCTAGTGATTATTTTACTTTTTTTCAAACAGAAACAGAAACGATGTCTGCCGCCGTTGCAGCATCCTTAAAAGCAATTGCACCTGATTCTACCGTTCAGCTTCACTGTACGTTAGTGCAGGGGGTAAATGAAGCTGCGATTGCTCTTACAATCAGCCACCTTTGTGTCGATGGCGTAGATGGAAAATATCTGCTTGGCAAGCTGATTGAAGCCTATAATCTGCTGATTCAAAATCACAATACCGACGCTCTGATTGTCAAAAATGGAAACCGCGCTGCAGAGCAGGTTTATGAAGAGCTTACACCAAAGGAATATTTTTCTTTGATTAAAAATCCACTCTCAGGTGTCAAAACAATGTTTCCATTTCCTTCGGAAGATAATGGCATACTGCGTATGATCTGGAAAAATATTTCTTCTGATGTCATGACAAATGCACGTAGTCGTGCCAAAAAGGAAAATGCCACTGCCAACGATATTTTACTTACCGCTTTTTACCGCGCCTATGCTTCTTTATCCGATGTGGACGAAACTGCCGCTATGAGTATTATGTCCATGATGGACCTGCGCCAGCATTGCAAAAATGGAGAATCTGATGGCTTATGCAATATGTCAGGCTCTCTTCCAACTACACTAAAACAGGGCGTACATGGAAACTTTTCCGATACCCTTGCGGAAGTCTCTGAGCAAACCAGAGCTGCAAAAGCAGACCCATTAGCAGGCTTAAGCGGAATGCCTCTGCTTCATGGTGTCACGCATACCACACCGATGTGGCTGATGTTACAGGCTGCTGAGCGGGTTTATAGCAGTCTCTCCCTTGGCTTAACAAACCTTGGAAATATTTCCTGTGCATCTTTAGCACTTAATGGTCTGCTTCCAGATAACGGCATCTTTGGCGGACCTCTAAAGAAAAAGCCTTCCATGCAGGTATCTGCCGTAAGCTTCGATGGTGCTCCAACCCTTGCAATCGTTGGGGAATTTACAAAAGAAGACTCAGACGCGCTGCAGGGACTGCTTAATAACATAACAACCGAAATTACAAATTATGCGCAGGCGTAATTAATCAAAAAAAGACAGCCCACAAAAACATTTTGGAGTGTTTTGTTGATGTCATAATTTGCATTATCAGATACTTTAAACATTCGTATGGATTCTTTTGCAAGGAAAAGTTTTAAGAACGTTTGGATAAAAACTTAGAAATTCTCTGCTTTTTCCGATGAATAAACGTTTTGTGTCCGCTCACGCGTTTTACAGCTCACAACAAAAAGCGTCCGCAGTGGGACGGAAATTTCGGACACAGCTTTCAAGTACATCTAACAGGGCGGCTTTGACAAAGTCGATATTAGAATCCGGCTACCGCAAAGGAGGGCGTTACGTGATAAATAAAATTCACGTAGTGTTCTCCTGCGTCCGCCGGATTCCGTTTTGCCAAAGCCGCCCTGAAGATGTACTAAGAAAACTGCGAACGCAAATTTCCGTCACCATGCGAACGCTTTTTTGTGAGTGTAAACACCTTGAGCGGACATAAAAGATAGCGATTTCATCGGAAAAAGCAGTAGCATTTCAAGTTTTTTTTCACCGTTCTTAAAACTTTTTATTGTCGAAAAAATCCATATGAATGACGTAAACTTGTGATAATGCAAATTATGACAACATACAATTTCCGAAAATGTTTTCGTGGGCTGTCTTTTATAATTGCGCGAGGCTTATTCTTCTACTTCGGTTGTTTTGATGTATAATTCGTCTAACTGCTTGTCATCTACAAGGCCTGGAGCTTGTGTCATCAGACAGGAAGCATCCTTAATCTTAGGGAATGCGATAACGTCGCGGATAGAGTCTGCATGAACCATATGCATTACCATACGGTCTACACCATAAGCAAGTCCTGCGTGTGGTGGAACACCATATTTGAATGCGTCTAATAAGAAGCCAAACTGCTCGTGGGCACGCTCTTTTGTGAAGCCTAATACTTCAAGCATTTTTTCCTGAATATCGTCCTGATGGATTCGAACAGAACCACCACCAAGCTCTGTACCATTTAATACAATGTCATATGCTTTTGCACGAACTGCACCCGGGTCAGAGTCAATCTTATCCCAGTCTTCGTCCATTGGCATTGTAAATGGATGATGCATTGCCATAAATCTGTTTTCTTCGTCAGACCACTCAAGTAATGGGAACTCTGTTACCCATAAGAAGTTGTACTGATTTGGGTCTAATAAATCTAATTCTTTTGCAAGTTCTAAACGTAATGCACCAAGAACGTTCCAAACAATTTTATTTTTATCTGCAGCAAATAATAATAAGTCGCCTGGCTTACCGTCCATAGCAGCAACTAATGCAGCTAATTCTTCTTCTGTCATGAATTTTGCAAAAGAAGATTTGTAAGTGCCGTCTTCGTTGACTGCAAGGTAAGCAAGACCTTTTGCACCATAGCCTTTTGCAAATTCTACTAATTTGTCAATTTTCTTACGTGGCATAGCAGCCTGACCTTCTGCGTTGATACCGCGGACAGAACCACCATTTTCTAATGCACCTGTAAATACGGAGAATCCACAATTTTTCACAACGTCTGATACGTTCTTTAATTCCATACCAAAACGGGTATCCGGTTTATCAGAACCGAATCTGTCCATTGCTTCCTGCCAAGGCATTCTTGGTAATGGTAACTGGATATCCACATCAATTGCTTCTTTGAAGACATATTTCAACAATCTCTCGTTTACATCAAGTACATCTTCCACATCTACGAAAGATAACTCCATATCTGCCTGTGTAAATTCCGGCTGACGGTCTGCACGTAAGTCTTCATCTCGGAAACATCTTGCAATCTGGAAATAACGGTCATAACCAGAGCACATTAATAACTGTTTGTAAAGCTGTGGAGACTGTGGCAGGGCATAGAAATGTCCCGGATGCACACGACTTGGTACTAAGTAGTCTCTTGCTCCTTCCGGAGTAGATTTACAAAGCATTGGTGTTTCGATTTCAAGGAAGCCTTCCTTCATCATAAAGTCTCTCATTAAATAAGTAACTTTACTTCTTAACATTAAGTTACGCTGAATGTCAGGTCTTCTTAAATCTAAATAACGGTATTTTAAACGGATTTCATCTTTTGTCTGGCTGTTTTCCTCAATCTGGAAAGGAGGTGTCTCAGACTCAGATAAAATACGGATGTCTGTTGCGATAATTTCGATATCACCTGTTTTTAAGTTTTCATTGACTGCAGCACTACGTTTTTCAACAGTACCTGTTACAGCGATTACAAACTCACTTCTTAAGCTTTCTGCTTTTTTGTAGCCTTCTGCTCCTACTGTTTCTTCATTAAATACTAACTGTAAAATACCGGAACGGTCTCTTAAATCAATAAAGATTAAGCTTCCTAAATTTCTTCTTTTCTGTACCCATCCCATAACGGTAACTGTTTCACCAATGTTTGCATTGGAGACTTCGGTACATCTGTGGCTTCTGTGTAAGCCGCGCATTGACTCTGCCATAACGTTATCCTCTCTTTTTCTTTCTATTAGTTATTAAAGAACTCAACGATATCTTTATATCCCTCTGCCTGAAGTTTTTCCTTCTGGAACTTTTTGTTCTTGTTCATACGAACTACAAGCACCTGTTTACCTGCCTGACGTTCTTCCTGTGCTTTTGCGATTACTTCGGAAAGTCTCTCTGCGGAGAAGCCTTTCTCAATTAAGTATGCTACCTTTGGTGGCTGCATCGGCACAACAAATCCGCTTTCCATTAAAAGTAAAACGATTCGCTCAAATCCGATAGAGAATCCACAGGCTGGAACATCCTGTCCGGTAAATTTGCCAACCATCTTATCGTAACGTCCACCGCCGCCGCAGGCTGCGCCAAGCTCTGGCATTGCGATTTCAAAAATTGTTCCTGTGTAATAGCTCATACCACGAACTAAGGTTGGGTCAAATACCATTTTAAATTCTGCTGTTTTTGCATTTTCTACGCTATCAATGATTTCAAGTAAGTTCTTTTCTACTTCTTCCTCTAAAAAGCCTTCGAGTGTTCTTGCAAGGTATTTGATGCCGTCTACACCTGTTCCGGCACTTTCTACGCCTTCGAATAATGCAAGATATTTATCGATGGATTCTTTTGCATAGCCTTCTTTTTCAAGCTCTGCTGCGACGCCGTCTAAGCCAATCTTGTCCATCTTATCTAAAATGATGAATACTGTATCAAATTCTTCCTCTGGGAATCCGCTGTAAGCTGCCATTGCTTTTAAGATACGACGCTCATTGATACGGATTTCGAAATTTTTGAAGCCTAACTTGCCAATTGTTGTAGTTGTTGCAAGAATTAATTCAATTTCAGCAAGATTGCTTGGCTCACCGATAATGTCGATGTCGCACTGCATAAACTGGCGATAGCGGCCTCTCTGTGGTCTGTCTGCTCTCCATACGCTTCCCATCTGAAGTGCTTTGAACGGAGATGGTAAATCATTTGCGTTATTGGAATAGAAACGCACCAATGGCACTGTTAAGTCATAACGCATACCAAAATCTACTAAATCAGCTTCTTCTTTTGCTTCCTCGATTTTGAGTTTTTCTCCACGTTTCATTACTTTGAAAATTAATTTCTCGTTTTCGCCACCCTGCTTATTACTTAAGTTTGCGATGTTTTCCATACAAGGTGTTTCAATTGGTGTAAAACCAAAGCTTCTGTATGTATCCTTGATTACCTGCTGCACGTAATCGCGAATCTGCATCTCCTCTGGTAAAATATCTTTCATGCCATTTACTGGCTTTTTGCTTAATGCCATGAGATTTCCTCCATTTTTCTAATTTTTCGTTCTATCATTTCGTCAATTCTGTCCAGATAATTCTGCACATCCTTCACGTTTTCTACTCGTTCCATACGATAGTCTGGTGCATTTCTTTCTGCATCCGGCTCTACATTGGCATCGCGGAAAACAAATTTTGTGGTCGCACCTGCACCAAGTGCCATTATAGTCTGTTTTTCTTCCATAATCAAGATATTATATACACCGGCTTTGCCTTCGCTGGCATATCCGACGTTTTCTAAATTGCCTGCCATGCTCTTCTGGCGGTATAAATAATATGGCTCTAAACCTAACTCTTTTGCATAGGAAGCAACCAGATTCATATGCTCTTTGGTATTGACCATTTTATAGTTTTTATAATCTTCTTTAAACATATTCAGTCTTGCTGCACGTTTTAACGCAAGTGAATGGACAGTCAGATTGTCCGGCTTTAACTTGGCAATCTGTTCCATGGTTTTCTTCACATCATCCAAAGTCTCTTCCGGCAATCCCATAATCAAATCCATATTGATGTCATCAAAGCCAAGCTCACGTGCCATTTGGAAGCTTTCCACTGTCTGCTCCACTGTATGATGTCTTCCAATCAGCTTTAAGGTTTCATCTTTCATGGTCTGAGGATTAATGGAAATTCGTGTGATTCCCCATTTCTTTAATACCTCAAGCTTTTCTCTTGTGATGCTGTCCGGTCTTCCTGCCTCTACGGTAAATTCGAGACAATGCGATAAATCAAAACTGCATTTAATTTTTCGAATCAATCTGTCTAACTGATATGGCTCTAAGGTTGTTGGTGTACCGCCGCCAATATAAATGGAATTCAAATGCTTATGATAAAACTTCGCTGCTACGAAATCAATTTCTTTTTCTAAGGCATCTAAATACTCATCAACCTTATTTCTCCAGCTAAACAGTGGATAGGAAGTAAAGGAGCAGTATAAGCAGGTGGTCGGGCAGAATGGAATTCCAATGTAAAGGCTGTAGCCATTTTCGTAATCAAGCTTTTGCAATAATGCTAATTCACGCTCTGCAATATCCATAGAAAGCTCTATTTTCTCATCGGATGCGAAATAGGTATCCTGCATATAGGCTTTGATTTCGTCTCTGCTTTTTCCTTCCTCTAAAAGCTTCATCGGGATTTTGGTAGGACGGATGCCTGTCAAAGTTCCCCAAGGAAGCAGCTCCCCTGTCTGTTTGGAAAGAATCTGATACAGTTCCTGTTTTAATCTGTTTTTGGTTTCTTTTCTGTCGGAAGCATCTACTGCAAATTCATGACAAACCTTTGCATCCTCCCAGACAATCTGAATGGAAGTCTCCTGATAAGTAATGGAAAGCTCTGTAGTTACTGCTTCGTCATACTTTTTTTCTTCCGCTGTCACACTGACATTTTCTTCCGGATAAAAAGCCTTAATCAGTGAATGAATATCATATTCAAAATTTGGCTCATTTAATTTAACTAATATCATGTGTTTCACTTTCTAATTTTTTAATCTTGTTTTAATTTTATAAGTATGGATTGTACATACGCTCTGTGCCAATCGTTGTCATATCACCATGTCCGGTATACACTGCTGTCTCATCCGGCAGCACCATTAATTTTTCTTTGATGGCACGAATCAGTACGGACGCGCTTCCTTTCGGGAAATCCGTTCTTCCGATGGAAGTCTGGAATAAAGTATCTCCGCTAAAAAGTGTATTCTGGTAAGAAAAATAATAGCAGCAGCCGCCAACGGTGTGCCCCGGTGTATGAAATACTCTGATATGAAAGCCTGCTAAATCAATTTCCTGCTCATCTTTTAAATATTCATCTACATGATAAATATTAGAAGCTCCTTCCCAGCCGCTTAAATTCAACTCTGGTGTTTCTAATGTTTCCTTCTCGTGCTCTTCGGCATATATTTTCACATTTGCAAGTCTTGCAAGCTCCTCTGCTGCGCCTGCGTGGTCAAAATGGCCATGTGTCAATAAAATTGCTGCCGGCTTCAAGCCTTCTTCTTTTATCTTTTCCATTAATTTTGCTGCACTTGCTCCCGGGTCAATAATTAATACCTCTTTCGTATCATCATTGATAGCAAAGTAGCAGTTAGTCTGTACCATTCCAACGATGTAAGTTTCTATTCTAAGTGGTGTCATTTCCATCCCATGCCTTTCCAATATTATTCTCACAAAAACCACCGGATTTAGCCGGTGGTTCTTTCGATATCAATTACACTGTCTATCTGTCTTAATTTCTCAATCAGACTGGAAAGTTCTGATTTTCCTTTGGTAGAAAAAGAAATATCAATTGTTGCAATGCCCTGCTTGCTCGTCTTCGAATGAATGCCATTGATGTCAATCTCCCGCTCGGTAAATACTCTGGTAATATCCACAAGAAGTCCGGTACGGTTATTGCAGTATACTTTAAGTTCTGCTAAATAAAGTCCCTCGTGCTCTGACTCATCATGCTGCCATTCTGCGTCAATCAAACGCTCTCTCTCCACATCAGAAAGATTGATGATGTTGATACAGTCTGTTCGGTGTACGGAAACACCTCGTCCTCTTGTAACAAATCCAACAATTTCATCTCCCGGTACAGGACTGCAGCATTTTGAAAAATGTACCGCAACATCATAAAGACCTTTTACGATAATGCCGCTCTTTGAGCGTTTTTCCGGCTGCTTCTCTTTATTTTCTGCAATTGTTTCAAGAACTTCTTCATCTGTAATTCTTGCAAGATGGTCTTTCTTGTATTCTTCGTACATGCGATTGACAATCTGACCTTCTTTTAAGCCGCCATGTCCAATCGTTGCAAGGCAGGAATTCCAATCGTGGAAACCATATTTGCGGATAATCTTTGCCTGATATTCCGGCTTGTTAATATCCGCAGGATTGATGCCTTTTGCTTTACAGCTTGCAATAATCAATTCCTTGCCATGCGTAATATTTTCTTCCTTAAGCTCACTTCGAAACCACTGGTTAATTTTATTTTTTGCCTGTGTGCTCTTAACAATATTCAGCCAGTCGCGGCTTGGTCCTTTGGAATTCTGTGAGGTAACAACTTCAATTCTGTCACCATTTTGAATCACGTAATCAATAGGAACAAGCTTGCCGTTTACTTTTGCTCCTACCATTTTGTTACCGACAGCTGAATGAATACTATAAGCAAAGTCAATCGGTGTCGAGCCATTTGGCAGATTCTTTACATCACCGGTTGGTGTAAAACAGAATACAGTGTCTGAGAATAAATCCAGGTCACTTTTTAACAGACTCATAAATTCTCTGTTATCGGACATGTCTCTCTGCCACTCTAAAATCTGTCTCAGCCAGCTTAACTTTTCTTCCTCTGAAACAGTCATAGCCGCTGGAACGCCGCCATTGTTGCTCGCTTCTTTGTATTTCCAATGTGCCGCAATACCATACTCTGCCGTACGATGCATCTCATAGGTACGAATCTGAATCTCAAACGGCTGACCGGTCGGGCCAATCAGTGTAGTATGAAGCGACTGATACATATTTGGCTTTGGCATGGCAATGTAATCCTTGAAACGTCCCGGAATCGGCTTATACATCTCATGAATTACACCAAGCGCCGCATAACAGTCTTTGACCGAATCTACGATAATACGAATCGCAAACAAATCGTAAATCTGGTCTAATGTCTTCTCCTGATTCTTCATCTTACGGTAAATGCTGAAAAAGTGCTTTGCACGTCCATCAATCTCTGCTTCAATTCCTGCATCAGAAATATGCTTTTTCACCTCATCTACAAGGCTTTGGACATAATCATCACGCACACTCTTACGCTGTGAAATCTGTTTTACTAAATCATAATATGCATCCGGCTCCAGATATTTTAAGGACAAATCCTCTAATTCAATCTTGATTTTAGAAATACCAAGACGCTGTGCCAATGGAGCATAAATCTCCATCGTCTCTTTCGCCTTTTCCTTCTGCTTCTCTGGTATCATATATTTGAGCGTTCTTAAATTGTGCAGACGGTCTGCTAATTTAATCAGGATAACGCGGATATCCTTTGCCATCGCAAGGAACATCTTTCGCAGATTCTCCGCCTGTTTCTCCACTTTGTCAGCATCATATGATAACTGCTCTAATTTGGTTACACCATCTACTAAAAGTGCAACCTCTTCGCCGAAAATATCTTTAATCTCTTCATCCGTCATTACTGTATCTTCGACAACATCATGTAAAAGACCTGCAACGATTGTTTCTTTATCCATCTCCAAATCCGCAAGAATCGTTGCAACACAAAGTGGATGAATAATATAAGGCTCTCCCGATTTGCGAGCCTGTCCTTTGTGTGCTTCATCAGCAATCTTATATGCTTTCTCAATCAGCGAAATATCTGTCGATGGATGATATTTACGCACACTTGCTATTAATTCTTCGTATAATTTCTCTGGACTTTCAAAGTCTCTTGTTGAAACAATATTGTCCGACACTTCTTTCATTTTCTTTTCTAATTCTTGTGAGGAAAAATCTGCCATGCGTATCACCCTCTTTTATCCGACTTTAGTATTTCAATATTATATTTTATTTTCTGCTAAAAAGCAACGATTAATACCTACAAAAAACGCTGTATTTCAGCGGACTTTTTGGCTATTTTCCCGCTACCGCACAAAGATATATTGAAACATTTCCTTTCCATTAAGCATCATTTCTTTCTGAAAGTGAAAACCAAGATGCGCTGCAAAAAGAATCGAAGCTCGATTTTCTTTTTCAATCAAACAACAGATTTCTTCGAAGCCAAGCTCGTCAAATGCATAAGCAATAATCGCCTTACAAACCTCTGTGGCATAGCCCTGCCGCTGATAATCCGGGTGAATGGCATAGCCTAATTCCAATGCTCCGTCTAATTCCTCCCGGTGCTCAATTCCCGCTCTTCCAATCAATTTTCCAGTCGTTTTCTCAAAAACAAGCCACATTCCATATCCAAAAAAACGGTACATACACTCAATATACGCTTTCTGATATGCCTTTTCTTCTTCGTAAGGATAAAGCCCCTCCATGTATTCGGTCATTTTGGGATTCTCATATAATTCAAAAAGCGCATCCAAATCTGAAAGTTCCAGTTCCCTTACCACACACCGCTCTGTCGTAAGAATTGTCCAAGGCTTTCTATAATACCGCTGCCAGATGCGCAGGAAAAATTCTTCATCTACTTCCTCGAAGCCTTCCACAATCATGTCCGCCTGCAAATAAGCACTTCCTGCCGGCTGATAGCCGATAGTCGGCAGGTTCATTGCTTTTGCCCATTCTAATGCAGTTTCTAATCCTGAGACAAGCAGACATTCTCCCACCGGCAGCTGCTTTCCTTCTAAAGTCTTCCACCGATTGCCATCCTGATACAACTCTACCAGCTCTATTTCAGCATTATTTCTTAAATTTTCTTTTAATTTTTCCTTTTCTTTTGTCGGCAAGCCTGCCATCAAAATATATTTCAACCCACTCAATTTTTCCACGCTTCTTCACCTTTTTTCAAATCCAAGTATATGACTGTCTTCTGTTCCTTCAAACTGTTCTTTCTATCATCACTTTATTTTCCCATTATAAAATACTTCACTGCAGTTGTGCAATGCCTGCCGCATTTTCCCTGTACCTCCCAGTAACAGTTACGTCTCCCATTTAATTTTCCTCTTTACGTGTCCACCTTTTTGGGCTAAAATAAAAAAGATTTCTGCTTGCAGAAATCTTGGTGCCTGCGCGACGCTTTGGTACAACCACGTACGAGCAATTTCCTATACCAAAAAAAAATTATTTTAGAAATCAAGGGAGAAATATTATGGCAAATCCAATCGTTACAATTGAAATGGAAAATGGCGATATTATGAAAGCAGAGCTTTACCCTGAAATCGCCCCAAATACGGTAAATAACTTTATCAGTTTAATTAACAAAGGCTACTATGACGGACTTATCTTCCACCGCGTTATTAAAGGATTTATGATTCAGGGTGGATGCCCGGACGGAACAGGAATGGGCGGCCCTGGTTATGATATTAAAGGTGAATTCAGCCAGAATGGTTTTAAAAACGATTTAAAGCATACAGAAGGCGTATTATCTATGGCAAGAGCTATGCATCCAGATTCAGCTGGTTCTCAGTTCTTTATCATGCACAAAAATTCACCACACTTAGATGGCGCTTATGCTGCCTTTGGTAAAATCACAGAAGGTATGGACGTTGTAAATAAAATTGCTGAAACAGCAACAGATTACAATGACCGCCCACTTGCTGCACAGATGATGAAAAAAGTAACTGTTGATACAATGGGTGTTGATTATCCAGAACCAGAGAAATGTTAATTTTAGATTAAACAATCAAAAAACTCCGTATGTTTTGTTTGCTTCAAAACATACGGAGTTTTTTATTTACATCAGAAATCATATCTCTATTTTTTCTTTAAAAAACGCTTCGCTAATTCCCACAAAAACGTTAAACGATTCGTAATCATCTTTCCAATGCCATAGTGCTTCATGCTCGATGCATTATTACCATGTCTGCGGTAAAGCAGATATTTCTCCGGCAGAAAATAAGTTCCGCCCTTTTGCAAATCATTGATAACACCAATCCACTGGTCATGCATTTCGATGTTGTTTGGCACTGGGATAATACGCTCTAACAGTTCACGCTTAAACGCCATACAGCAGCCGATATAAGTGTTTTTCCAGATATTTTTCACAGCTCCCGCGCCGGAATTTCTCCATGCAAAAAAGGAATCCCATAAAACCTCTTTGCCATCCTCTGCCACAACTACAGCATCATGAACTACTACTCTGCATTTTTTCTCTTCAAAAGCTTTTAAAACGCCTTCTAACTTTTCTTTTTTCCAAAGGTCATCCTGGTCGGCAAGAAAAATATATTCGCCCCTGCAGGCAAGAATTGCATTTTCAAAATTCTTTTTGACACCGCAGCCTAAGCCTTCGATAAGATGCACCCTGTCATCTTTCTGTGCAAATTCCTGCACAATTTCTCTTGTCTTATCTGTTGAGCCATCGTCTGACACCACAAGCTCATCCTCTGCGCCAAGAGCTGCAAGAATCGTCTCTATCTGCTCTTTGATATATTTCTCACCATTATAGGATGCCATTGCAACAGATGCCCGTATCATACCAGCTTCCACCCCCACTTACGAAAATAAGTAAACATGGATTTTAAATGCAGTTTTAATAGTTTTCTGCTCTTATGCGAGCCACGCTCCCATTTATGTATCACAACCGCATCCGGGCAGTAACACAAACGCGACACCTTGTTTACTCTTTTACAGAGGTCAGCATCCTCTACATAAAGAAAATAGTCCTCATCAAAACCTTTTAACTGCTTGTACAACTCTGTACGAATCACAAGAAAACTTCCCTGTGCAAACGGTACATCAAATGACTTTGTATAGTCCATATCCTGCATTGTATGGTATGCCTGGCGTTTTTTAAATCCTCTTTTAAGAAACATCCTGACAAACATATCAAAAACAGTCAGTTCTCTGCGGTACACCGCTAAAAGATTACCATCTTCATCACACAATTTCGGTACACACATTCCAATCGTTTCGTCCTGCATAAAATCCAAAATCGCACGAAATGCATCCATTTCCAGAACAATATCAGGATTTACAATTGCATGAAATTTCGAATCCAGCTTGTCCAAAACAACGTTGTGACCGCCGCCAAAGCCTAAATTTTTCCCGGTTTTGATATATTCTACATCAGAATACTGCTCGCTAAGCTCAGACAAATGATTTGCTTCTTCACTGTTATCAATCACGTAAATCGTTTTTTGAATCTCCTCAGACGTACAGCGCTCAATAGATTCCACTGCTTTACGCACATCTGCCTCTCCATTGTATGCTACAATCGCAATGCTAAAATCCTTCATTTATTCTGCACCCCGTCCTCGAATTACCACATCAATTGTTTTTAAAATAATCCGGATATCCATACTTAAATTCCAGTCTGAAATATACTGAGTATCAAGATTTACCACTTCTTCAAAATCTGTAATCTTGCTTCTTCCGCTGACCTGCCACATTCCCGTTAAGCCCGGTTTGATGCCAAGTCTTGCTCTATGATGTGCCTCATACTGAATAAATTCATCCACTGTTGGTGGTCTTGTCCCAACAAGGCTCATATCACCTTTTAAAATATTCCAAAACTGTGGAAGCTCGTCGATAGAATATTTTCTCATAAACTTTCCAATTGGGAAAATTCGCGGGTCATTTTCCATCTTAAACATCAGACCATTCATCTCGTTTTGCTCCATCAGCTCAGCCTTACGTTCCTCCGCATCCATATACATGGAGCGGAATTTGTAAATCTTAAACTGTCTGCCATTTTTCCCTACACGCACCTGTGAAAAGAAAATCGGGCCAGGAGACTGTCTTTTTATCTGTGGTGCAAAAATAATAAATGCAATGCCTGTAATGATTAATCCAATGACGCTTCCTACAATATCCATACAGCGTTTGATAAAAAGCTGTCGTGGTGATGCAATGCACATACTGGTGGTTAAAACCATGTATTTTCCACATCGCTCTACCACTTTGTTTGGCATTAATTTAGACTCATGCACAAGCTTCAAATGCACCGTTACGCCCATTTCCAGCAATTCTTCTGACAACGCTTCGCTTTCACTGATATCGTTTCCATTGATAAACACTTCGTCTACCACATTGGTTCTGATATAATCCATATAATTTGCTGCGTTTGCAACCACCGGAACTTCCCGGATAACATCGCCCTCACAATCTGCATCTGTGATAACGATTCCTTTAATAATGAAGTTACGGTAACGATTGTCTTCAAACTCTCGGATACACGCCTCCGCAGCATCTTTTGCCGTAAAAAGAAGCATCACAGAGCTGTTTCTCGCATCACGTACTCTTTTTCTGACACTCTGCTTTAACAAAATATGCCCTGCATAAGAAAATACGATGGACAATCCCCAGTAGATGAACAATGTCATTCGTGAATATCCTTCTGACATTTTAATCATATACATGTAAAGGACAAGTGCTAAAAATATCATTGTATTATTAATAACTACAACCTTTAGCTCCTGTATTTTATCGCGGCGCAGAATGTTCTTATATGGCTCTGTGAAAAAAATAACACATATCTGAACCATCACAAGAATAACGGTCAGTCTTCGGTATAATATATTGTGATAAATAAGTCCCGGCCCAATCCAGAACATATATGCAACAACAAATGCTGCCTGCAAACATATAATATCGAGAATGGTGAAGTCTAAATGCTTCATCCAGCTTCTCTTTTCTTTCTTATACATTAATTGAATCCAACCACCTTTTGTGAAATCTTATAGGCTGCCACCGATATTTTTCTTCCACCTTTTCCCGGAAGATTCATTGTATTTCCAAGGATGCCTCTTCTTAAACGATGGAACAGACGTATATCCTTATCTTTTATGTATTTCCAAAGTTCACGCTTTTTATCCAGATTTTCCTCTGTACCGGAGCGAATCAGCATAATCGTAGATACAACCGTAATAATCTCTAAGTAATTAAACATGTATTTGCGCAGCTTTTTATTGGAAAGCTTCCACAAATCAAATTCATCTACCATGATTTTATTGACGCGAATCTGCTGGTCAATTCGGCTAATCATTACCTTTTCATTGACAGACTGGTCATCGCGTCCGATAAAATAACGATAAAAATCCACATCCATATAGTACATGTATTTTACGTTTGGAAGTGGCTTATATACATAGATATTATCCACATAAAACGTATGCTTTGGCAGTTCTAATCCACATTCACGCAAAAGCTGTGTACGGTAAATAACGGAATGCATCAGAATATACTGTCCTTTATGGAACTTCGAATCATCCCAGGTAATCAACTTATCCTTTGGAAGTGCCGTATAGTGCATTACTTTTTTGTGCTTTGCGCCTTCTTTCTCGTAAACATAATTGGCAATAAACATATCGAGTGTACATTTTCCACCGGCAAGTTCTTTTAACTTTGCCAAAATCTTCATATAAGAATCGTAATCCACCCAGTCATCGCTGTCTACGACCTTGAAATAAAGACCTGTAGCATTTCTGATTCCAGTATTTACAGCCTCACCATGTCCACCGTTTTCCTGATGAATCGCACGCACGATTCCCGGATATTTTTTCTCATATGCATCTGCAATCTCCGCTGTGCGGTCTTTCGTTGAGCCATCATCTACAATTAAAATCTCAACATCATCACCGCCAGGAAGTAATGATTCGATACAATGTTCCATGTAGCTTTCTGAGTTGTAGCATGGAATTGCAAATGTTAATAACTTCATATTAAAATCCCCACTCTGGTATTATCTTTTCATAATCTGCTCTGCAAGGTCAATTGCCTTCTTTGTCATCGCATCAATATTGTAATATTTGTACTCCGCAAGTCTTCCTAACAGATAAAAACGGCTCATTCCTGCTGTTAATGCCTGATATTTCTCGTATAAAGCCTGATTTTCATCGTTTAAAATTGCATAGTATGGTATCTCTCCTTCTGCACCAGTATATGCAAATGGATACTCTTTTACGATAGTTGTTCCATCAGTATCCTTCTGTCCTGTTAAGAATTTAAACTCTGTAATTCGTGTAAAATCTTCACTTACTGTATAATTTACAACGCTGTGTCCCTGATAAGAATCTTCGTTGTAATGTTCAAATTTAAAATCAAGAGAACGATATGGAAGTCTTCCAAACTGGCAGTCAAACAACTCGTCTAACGCACCTGTGTAGATAACATCTCCTTCGAAAACCTCGCCCTCAAAAAGAATCTGGTTATCTTTAAAAGTTAAAACTTCCTTGCAGTCTAAATTTAATCTTACTTCAATATTTTTGTGATTTAACATATTTTCAAACATTGGAGTAAATCCGTCTTTTGGCACACCCTGATATTTGTCCTGGAAATAACGGTTATCATAAGACACTAAAACAGGTACTCGTCCGGTAACTTCCGGGCTGATTTCTTCCGGTGTCTGTCCCCACTGCTTCATCGTATATTTTAAGAATACATTCTCGTAAACATACTGCGCAATCTCGCGTATATCCGGGTCTTCATTTTCACGAAGCTTCATAATTGGCACTCTGCTTCCTTCGCCATAAGCTTCGATTAATTTTTTCTCTAACTGGTCTGCTTTTTCCTTATCGTAAACCATGTGAAGTGTATTTAAGTTAAATGGTACTGGAATTAAGGAATCACCAACCTTGGCAACTACCTCATGTCCAAATGGATACCACTCTGTAAAACGTGAAAGATATTCGTAAACCTCTTCGATTCCTGTATGGAAAATATGTGGACCGTACTCATGAATTAAAATTCCATTCTCATCCGGTAAATCATAACAGTTTCCCCCAATATGGCTTCGTCTTTCTATTACAAGAACTTTTTTATCTGCCTCTTCAGCCAGCTTTCTCGCAGCAACCGCACCTGCGATTCCAGCTCCAATTACTATACAATCGTACATCTATTTTCTCCTTTCGTTACCACGTAGTTTCTATTATACACGTTTTATAGTGACATTCCAATTTATTTTTTTCTTAAGACATTCCCTGTATTTCCTTAAGGAATTGCAGAAATCATTCCTCCTGAAAAAATGTACGTTTTGTTCACATTTTATTTACAAATTAATCACAAACACATCATACGCGCGTCATAATTAAATTTTATACTTACTTTAACGTTAAAAGTTAGCTAGTGAATCACTTCACTTTCAATACACAATCTTTTTCATATGAAAGCCGATGCATTTGCATCGGCTCCCTCTTTTTATAATCAAAAAAAGAATGTGCCAAGGCACATTCTCGCGCCGAGCGCGGTCGCTTGCGACATACTACATCTTCGCGCGAGTGCGCATCCTCGCGGAGCGTTTTTGCTTTATTGGGAAGAGCTTTCACGCATTAGCGTGACAAGGTCTTTCCTATAAAGCAAGAAATCTTTCGTTTCCAATTTTAATATTCATATATTCCGCATATGCTGCAAATGCCGCCGGAATCGCATACTTTTCCTCGGAATCAGCCGCCTCTACAAAAATCAACTTATTTTCACCCGGCTTTGCATTTTCTGCTGTTTCTTCCACCAAAATCGCATACCCTTTCATGTGCCACTCAATATGTGAAAAAATATGCTTCGCCTCTTCTAACGGCTGAATACGGATTGGTGATAAGCCCATTTCCTTTACCAGCAAAAGTGCTTCCTCCTGCGTATACCCTCCTTCCACATTTGGCAGTTCATAAAGTCCTGCTAAAAGACCTTTCTTTGGTCTTTTCCGGATTGCTACGCGCTCTCCATCACGAATCACAAAAACAGTGCGTTCTTCGACTCTTCTCTCCTTTGCCTTGCTTTTGACCGGAAGCTCTGCAATTTTATCTTCGATACGCGCTTTGCAAAAGCTGTTCCAAGGGCAGACTTCGCAGCTTGGTGCACCGTTTGGAACACAGACAGTTGCCCCCAATTCCATTAAAGCCTGATTAAACATTCCAGATAATTCCGCTTTAAATAAGACTTCGTTCTCCATCATTTCCCGCAGCAGTCTTTCTGTTTCTGTGCGGAAAGACTGCTTCATAATATCGGTATCATCCGCAGACACTCTCGTTAAAATTCTTAATACATTGCCATCCACTGCCGGCACAGGAATGCCATATGCAATCGATGCGATTGCACCTGCTGTATAGCTTCCGATTCCTTTTAACTTCAAAAGCCTCTCATAATCTGCCGGAAGCTCTCCATTGTATTCCTCCATTACCTGAATGGCTGCCTTTTGCATATTCCGCACGCGGTTATAATAGCCAAGCCCCTCCCAGAGCTTTAACAGCTCCTCTTCCGGGCACTCTGCCAGTGATTTTACATCCGGTAGGCGTTTCATAAACCGCTCAAAAAATGGTTTCACCGCTTCCACACGCGTCTGCTGCAGCATAATTTCCGACACCCAGACGCGGTATGGTGTTACATCTTCACGCCAGGGCAGCTGCCTTGCATTTTCCCCAAACCAGGAAAGCAGCGGCTTTATTAAAATCGTTAAATCAAAATCCTTTAACATAAATACTCCATATTTCTTTTTTGTCTGACGACATTATATAACAAGCAAAAGCTTGTTATCGCATTTCGCCGCTCGCCCAGTGAGAGTTTCACTCTCTCTAGCTCGCTTGCGCTCATTATACCATGCGCTTCGCGAATCGTCACGTTTTTGCATTTATTAATATTTTCCAAATCTTTGCTTGACAGTTTCCTTATTTTCCGCAAATATTAACGTTAGAATATTTCGCCATTTAGGAGGCATTTTTATGATTCAACATTCAACCACAGAAAATCAGAAAAAAACAACGATTTCTTATCTTGATTTGTTACGTTTTCTTGCCATAGCATCCGTCATTTTACTGCACGTTATTTCCGGCGTATCCGATACGATTCCTGAGCAGATGACAGCCGCACAAATGACTGTCTATCAGACAATAAAATCCTTTTGCACTATCGGCGTGCCACTCTTTTTCATGATATCCGGCACACTTTTTCTCGCACCCGAAAAACAGATTTCCTTAAAAAATTTATTCCAGAAATATCTGCGCAGAATCGTACTTGCCCTTGTTTTATTCGGAACATTTTATGCGCTCCTAGAGCTTATTATGGTAAACAAAACCTTTTCCGTTTCTTATCTTGGTCAATCATTTTTCAATATGCTTTCTGGGAATTCCTGGGGGCATATGTGGTATTTATATGCTTTAATTGGTCTTTATCTCTTCCTGCCGCTTTTCAAAGCCTTTTGTGCACAGGCAGATAAGCAGACCTACCGTTATCTTCTGATACTGCTTTTTGTCATTGGAAGTATCCTTCCTTTTTTCGAAACAGTGTTAAATTTTAAATTAGGACTTATTTTTCCAACTGTCGGCATTTATCTTTTTTATTATTTATGCGGTTACTATCTTCATACCTATACTGCCAGAAATAATGCTGTACGCAAGACAGCTCTTATTACATTAATTGTTTCTGTCCTTATTATTTTCTGTGGAAACATTTTAAAGTTAAATCTTGATTTTAGTTATGATTCACCTTTTGTTGTATTGATGTCACTCTCTATCTTTTATCTGGCATCCTGCAGCCAAAAAGACTGGCGGTTTTGCTCCCAGCTGCGTGATTACTATTTTGGCATGTACCTTGTACACACTGTATTTTTAAATGCAGCATACAAATTATTCCACGTTACACCGCTGCTTTTTGGTGGTTATGTGCTCCTTCCGGTATTCTTTATTGGTGTTTTTCTTCTCTCCCTGCTTACCGCATGGATAATGAAAAAAATTCCACTGCTTGGGAAGTATGTCGTATAGATTTTTATTGACAAATTCCAGCAAAAGAAGTACTCTAAATATATATGACTATTGTTAATTTTTTATCAATCATTTAGGAGGTTTTTAACGTGAGCGAATTTAACAATTTAACACTTGCAGTTGAAAATGAAGTTGCTGTTCTTACAATCAGCAGACCAGCAGCATTAAACGCATTAAACAGCGAAACACTTGATGAATTAAACGTTGCTTTAACAGAAATCGAAGCAAGAGATGACATCAAAGTTGTAATCTTAACAGGCGGTCCAGATAAGAAAGGTAACGAATTCAAATCTTTCGTAGCTGGTGCAGACATCGCAGAAATGGTCAACTTTACAGCAGCTGAAGCTAGAGCATTCGGTATGAAAGCTTCTGTTCCATTCTTCAAATTACAGAACATGCGTCAGGTTACTATCGCAGCTGTAAACGGCTTCGCACTTGGCGGTGGTTGTGAAATTTCTATGGCTTGTGATATCCGTATCGCATCTAACAACGCTATCTTCGGACAGCCAGAATGTGGTCTTGGAATCATCCCAGGATTCGGTGGTACACAGAGACTTGCTCGTTTAGTTGGTATGGGACGTGCAAAAGAATTAATCTTCACATGCGATAACATCAATGCAGAAGAAGCTTACCGTATCGGTCTTGTAAATAAAGTAGTTGCTCCAGAAGAATTAATGGCAACAGCAAAAGCTATGGCAGCTAAAATCGTTTCTAAAGGAAGCTATGCTGTATCTATCGCAAAAGCTGCAATCAACAACGGTTATGATATGGACATCCAGAACGCTGTTGAAATGGAAGCTAACCTCTTCGGAATTACATGCTCTACTAAAGACAAAGCAGAAGGTATGGGCGCATTCCTTGAGAAGAGAGCTGCTAACTTAACAGATTTCTAATCTAAACTGTTACATAGAGCTTTTTATGAACTTTGGTGCTCTTTCTAAAGACAAAACAGTCTTTTAGAAAGAGCACTTTTGTTTACCCATAAATACCTTGACGTTTCGGTTGAAAACGACTAGGATAAAAGTATGTATTATTGTAAATGAAAGGAAACTTACTATGATTGACAAAATGATTGGCTTCATTGGAGCCGGAAATATGGGAAGTGCCATGATTGATGGCATCTGCAAATCATCTGAAGTAACTACCAGTCAGATAATTGCAAGCGACTATTCTCAGGAATCCTTAGAACGTTTAAAAAACAACTACGCCATTGATACAACCCCGGCAAACGAGACTGTAGCACAGCGCAGCGACATTCTGTTTCTTGCCGTTAAACCAAATAAATTAGACGAAGTAATTCCGCAGATTGCTGCTCACATCAAAAATACCTGTATCGTGGTATCCATTGCCGCAGGACAGTCTATTGCTACAATCGAAAGCTTATTTGGCAGAGATATCAAACTGGTTCGTGCCATGCCAAATACTCCGGCATTAGTTGGCGCAGGAATGAGCGCACTTTGTGCGAATAAAAATGTTACAGAGACTGAGTTAAATGACGTTATCAGCTTATTCAACTGCTTTGGCAAAGCTGAAATTGTTCCAGAAAGCTTAATGGATGCAGTAACTGGTGTTTCCGGTTCTTCACCTGCTTATGTTTATATGTTTATTGAAGCTATGGCAGATGCTGCTGTTGCTGATGGAATGCCTCGTGCACAGGCATATCGTTTTGCAGCACAGGCTGTATATGGTTCTGCGAAAATGGTATTGGAAACAGGAAAACATCCTGGTGAATTAAAGGATGCTGTATGCTCTCCTGCCGGAACAACCATTGATGCCGTTGCAGTATTAGAAGAAAAAGGCTTCCGCAATGCCGTTATTTCTGCACAGCGTGCCTGCTCTAAAAAATCAAAAGAAATGAATAAAAAATAATATCATCAGGAGGACTTATTATGTGGGCTTATGAAAGTGTATTTTATCAGATTTATCCCCTTGGTTTCTGTGGTGCACCTTTTGAAAATGACGGAGTTTTAACCTCCCGTATCTTGAAGGTGAATGACTGGATTCCTCACATCAAAAAACTTGGTGCAAATGCGATTTATTTTTCACCGGTATTCGAATCCGACACACATGGGTACAACACTAGAGACTACACCAAAATTGATACCCGCCTTGGTACAAATGAGGACTTTGCAGCTGTTTGTGAAAACCTTCACAAAGAAAATATCAAGGTTGTGCTTGATGGTGTATTCAACCATGTAGGGCGCGGCTTCTGGGCATTTCAGGATGTTTTAGAAAAACGCTGGGATTCTCCTTACAAAGACTGGTTTCAAATCAATTTTGATGGAAACTCTAATTACAACGATGGTCTTTGGTATGAAGGCTGGGAAGGTAATTACGATTTGGTAAAATTGAACTTAAGAAACGAAGAAGTCGTTCAGCATATTTTCAGCTGTATCAAAGGCTGGGTTTCAGAATTTGATATTGATGGACTTCGCCTCGATGTAGCCTACTGCTTAGACCATGATTTCTTACGCAGGCTTCGTGAATTCTGTGACAGCTTAAAGCCAGACTTTTTCTTAGTCGGCGAAACACTTCATGGTGATTACAATCAGTGGATGAATGATTCCATGCTGCATTCCGTTACCAATTACGAATGCTACAAAGGGCTTCATTCCAGCTTTAACAGCATGAATATGTTTGAAATCAACCACTCCTTACTGCGTCAGTTTGGACCGGAAGGATGGACACTCTACAAAGGAAAACATCTGCTTTCTTTTGTTGATAATCATGATGTCACACGAGTTGCAAGCATTTTAACAAATAAGGAACATTTACCGCTCATCTACGGTATGCTCTTTGGTATGCCAGGCATTCCATGTGTTTATTATGGAAGTGAATGGGGTGCAGAAGCCAAAAAAGAAGAAGGCGACCCAGCATTGCGCGCAAGCTTTACTGCGCCTGTATGGAATGAGCTTTCTACTATGATTGCAAAGCTTGCTGAAATCAAAAAAGAATCTGATGCGTTAAATTACGGAAGCTTCCGCTCCGTTCTTTTAACAAATAAACAGTGTATCTTCGAGCGCAAGACCGATTCTGAGCGTGTTCTTGTTGCAATCAATGCGGACAGCGAAGATTTTGATGCACACTTTGATGCTGGCTGTGGAACAGCCGTAGACTTACTCTCCGGCGAAACCCACGACTTCGGTGGTGGCAGCCGCCTCCCAGCCTATAGCATCGCCTATTGGAAAATGGAAAAGTAACTTTTCAAAACAGGGTAATCCAATTGCGATTTACCCTGTTTTTTACTTATAATTTGTATTATCACAAGATTATGCCATTCGCATTTATTCTTTCAACAATAAAAAGTTTTAAGAACTGTGAAAAAAAACTTGAAATTCTACTGCTTTTTCCGATGAAATCGCTATCTTTTATGTCCGCTCAAGGTCTTTACACCCACAAAAAAGTGTTCGCATGGAACAAGGAAATTTGCGTTTCTCAGGTTTCTTAGTACATCTTACAGGGCAGCTTTGACAAAACGGAATCCGGCGGACGCAGGAGAACACTACGTGAATTATATAATACGTAACGCCCTCCTTTGCGGTAGCCGGATTCTAATATCGACTTTGCCAAAGCTGCCCTGTTAGATGTACTTGAAAGCTGTAGTCCGAAATTTCCGTTCCATGCGAACACTTTTGATTGTGGGTGTAAAACGCAATGAGCGGACACAAAACGTTTATTCATCGGAAAAAGCAGAGAATTTCTAAGTTTTTATCCAACGTTCTTAAAACTTTTCCTTGTAAAAGAATAAATGCGAATGTTTAACGTTTCCGATAATACAAACTATAAGCATAAAAACAGGGCAAATCGCAGCTGCGATTACCCTGTTTTTTATTAGTTCTTTCTGCCAAGTACAACGGAAATGTTCTGCTCAACGTACTGTCCGTTATTGGCACGTTTTACAGTAACATCTACAGTTGTTCCGGCTGCATAATATTCCAAGGTAGAAGAAAGAGATTCCATAGAAGTAATTTCTTTTCCATCAAATGCAGTAATGATGTCGCCCTGCATAATGCCATACTGTGCGGCTGCTGAGCCTTCAATTACCTGTGCAACATAAACACCTGTTGGCATTCCGTATGTGCCTGCAACGTCGCTTGTAACGTCTACACCGGCAATACCAAGATATGCACTGTCTTCTTTATCCACTTTTTCTTTTGTAATCAAATCTTCAATGATTGGAGATGCAGTTGCCATTGGGATTGCATAACCAATACCTTCTACACCAGTATCAGAATATTTTACTGAGTTGATACCGATTACAGCTCCGGCAGCATCTAATAATGCACCACCACTGTTACCTGGGTTGATAGCTGCATCTGTCTGAATTAATTCTGCAGTATAATTTGTATTGCTGGAGGAATCAGATACTGTTACTTCACGATTTAAAGCGCTGATAACACCTGTTGTTACTGACTGTCC
This sequence comes from Roseburia sp., assembly GCA_045121975.1. GTDB lineage: Bacteria > Bacillota > Clostridia > Lachnospirales > Lachnospiraceae > Roseburia. The sequence goes on along the minus strand of JBGVHB010000121.1, from coordinate 218,929 downwards.
ACAGCCTAATGCATTACCAATTGCAATACATGATTCTCCAACGCGAAGGCTGTCTGAATCACCAATTGTTGCAACCTTAATAACTTCTTTTGTTGTATCTTCAATGCTGTCGCGTACAACCTTTACAACTGCAAGGTCTGTAGATGGGTCTGTTCCTTTTATCTCAGCACTGACTGTTTTGTCATCACAAAATGTAACTGTTAATGTTGTTGCTCCATCAACCACGTGATTATTTGTTGCAATATATAAATAATCATCATCCTGGCTTACTATAATACCAGAACCGCAGCTTGTGCTTTCATAAGTCTGTGGCATGCCGCCCCAGAAACTCTGATATTCTGTTTCGCTGATATTCGTAACTGCTACGATAGAAGGCATTACTTCATCAACAATATCTGAAATATCAGCTGCTGCATAAGTTGAAGATGTCGATGTTGATTTTACAGCATCATTACCAGATGTTGTAAGTGCAGAGCTATTGTTTGCGCTGTTATTATTTGTTCCAAGTGCAACGCCTGCTCCATAATTGACACCTGCCATAACTGTTCCAGATACTAAACCAAACACAAGTGCAAGTGCTGCGCATTTTGCAAGTTTTACACCAAATCCACCCTGCTTCTTTTCTTTTTTCTTCTTTGGCTCTTTGCCAGTTGTCTGATATGCATTTCCCTGATAATTTGCATTCTGATATGCATGATTCTGTCCTGCATATCTGTTCTGCTCTGCATATCTGTTCTGCTCTGCATAACGGTTCTGCTCTGCATATTGATTTTGCTCTGCATATCTGTTCTGTTCTGCATAGCGGTTCTGCTCTGTGCCATTTGCTGTATTCGACTGATAAGCAGATGCGCCGCTATTATTCTGCTGGTAATTAGTTGTATACTGCTCTCCACGCCCATGATTGTAAGCTGGGTCTGCATAACGGTTTGCATAACGATTACCTTCATTTAAATTTCCGTTATTTGGATTGCCGTCTGCTCCAGACTGTCCATTGCTCTGAAAAGAATTATTTGACTGTTCATTTAAATTGTTATTGTTATAATCCATTGTAAAAATCTCCTCTCAATGATAAATTCTATGATTGCTGAATTTGCAGCTTTTTTAGAAAAATGTTTTTCTAGAACTTCCTTATCTGTGCTTTAGTCTATCTTTTAATTGTGTTTATTTTGTGATGAATTTATCAAAAATATATGAATTACGAACACTTTCCTATCTCATAAAAAAAGGAACAGTCCAAATGAACTGCTCCTTCGTTCTTTCATTTTAATAGCCGTCTCCCTGATTGAATCCGCTTTCATTAATAATCTGTTTGCTGTTTGCAATAACTGTATCAGAAGGAGTGTACTCAGTATCGTTATATAAGAACTGATGTAATTCGATAACATTGGACTCTAAGTCACAAGGAATAACAACACTTCCCTTTGAACCAATTGTTGTAGCATTCTTTTCAAATGGGAAACCTGACATCTCACCTAATTTATAGCTGAATACCTGAGAAGCCAAAGAAATCAAGTCTGCATTTGAAAAACTTGTCTGAATATCACTAAATACTGCATTAATTACCTTGTTGATTGTCGCTAAATCAGATTTCTGTGCTTTTTCCACCATCTTCTGAATTACAAGACGCTGACGTTCTGCACGTTTATAGTCATCACCGGCAGTCTGACGTACACGCGCATATGCACATGCCTGTACACCATCTAAAGTATAAGTTCCTGCTCCCGGAAGCTGATTTGCTTCTTTTCCTGTAAGCTTCGCAACTTCATTGATATGACCAATCATCCAGAGTGATTCTTCTTCTGTCACCTCAATCTCAACACCGCCAAGAAGGTCTACACATTCTACAACAGCATTAAAATCAACTGTTACATAATCTGTAATCGCAAGGTCTAAGTTTCTATTTAACATGTTAATCGCCTGCTCTGGACCACCTTTAGAATAAGCTGCGTTACATTTCTGGAACTTACCACTTCCTGTATCAAGATAAGTATCTCGGTATACGGAACATACCTTTACTTCCTTCGTGTTATTGTTAATTGTTGCAACCATAATAACGTCGCTTCGACCGGAAGAAAGATTTCCGTTTGAACGGTTATCCAATCCGAATAAAGCTACCGTTGTAAACTCTTCCATGATTGCCTGAGATTCTTCTGAAATTCCTTCGTTAATCTCAATATTTTCAATTGGCACTTCATTTTTCTCAATAATTGATAATTTCTTTACCGCCCATACAACTAGAAGCAATAATACTAAAATAATAATTTCAGCGGCTACCAAAAATATTCTCTTTTTTCGCTGTTTTTTCTTCGCTGACATCTTCTGTTGTTTTGTCACCGGTTTTTTATTTACTTCCTTGCTCATTGACATTTTCTCCTAAAATGTAATATTTTTTATTACTTTTGCATAACTCGTAAAACTAATAATACAATAATTTTTGCAAAAGTACAACACCCTTTTCGTAAAACAATTGCAATATTTTCTTAATATTTTCTTTAGGTACATAAATTATTTAGTTACGGGTTTTCTGATGAATATACAGCCAGCCTTCGGAATAATCTTTGCGCTCCTTGTCTGACATTGCAGTATATGTATTAAAGTCGATTTTTGTCTGTACCATCTGACTGGCACTGCACTTATAGCATTCTACATCTTTTCTTCTTGATACTACTCGCATCCAGCCACAGTCAGGGCATATAAATACCTTCATCATAAGCAATTTCCTCTTTTCTATATGGTAATGAATCTTTGCACTTGGCAAGTGCTTTTGCTCGCGCAAATGCTTTGGCAAAAGTTTATGCTCACTTTTGCCTACGCGCACATTATACCACATTATCACATTTTTTCGAGAAAATCCGTAAGACAAAAGTCGACAATACTCGTTGCTTATTTTCGGATAAGTGAAGGGTCTCCTAAGGAATAGTCTGCCCTCATTCTTGAAAAATTAACATTATAATATGGGTCGCCATCTCTTAGTATGTTTTCCCAGCGATTTCGCATGAAGTCAATTTCTGACTGGAAACGTGCCACTTTTTCCGGGGAATCCTCTGCGCCACGGGACTTGGATTCGTAGTGGTACGCCTCAACCTCCGGGTCATAAACCACAAGAAAACCTTTCCCACGAACCTTTAAACAGAAATCCACGTCATTAAAGGCAACTGCAAGAGCTTCCTCAAAACCGCCCACCATGTCGTACACTTCTTTTTTTACCATAAGAAGTGCTGCAGTAACGGCACTGTAATTCAACTGGATATTGGCTTTGTGAAGATAGCCGCCCCGCTCTCTTCTCATTCCTGCAAAAAGATTTGCTCCAATGCCCCGCAAGCTTCCACCAACGCCAACCACAAGTCCGGCGTGCTGAATGGTATTGTCCGGATAATAAAGCTTTGCTCCGACAATGCCGACTTCTTTTCGCGCGCAATTAGAAAGCATTTTGCTAAGCCAGTCCTCATGCATCACTTCAATATCATTATTCATCAGGACATAGTAGCTGCCTTTTGCGTGCTTTGCACCAAAGTTATTCAACTTGGAATAATTGAATTTGTCCGGGTAATATACCACTTTCACCTTATCTGATTCGATGGTTTTGTAAAAATCAAAGGTTTCCTGCTTTTCGCTGTTATTTTCCACAATAATGACTTCATAGTTCGAATATGCTGTCTTTTCAATGGCTTTTAAACATTTTTGAAGGGTATCCTTCTCGTCCTTATTTGGAATAATAATGGATACCAACGGCTCTTCCTTTAGCGCGTAACGGGTGCGGTAAAAACCAAAATACTTGGTGGTTTCCACCGTTCCTTCGATGCCCTGACGCTCTAAATGGGCTTCAATCGCACGTTTTCCGGCATCTAAGGCGTAATCCTTACTGCCACCGCCGCTTGCTGTGGACAGCTCATGCACACGCCAGTGATAAAGAATCTTTGGGATGTGAACGACATTTTCTGCCTGCTCCACCAGACGCAGTACAAAGTCAAAATCCTGCGCTCCGTCATAATCTTTTCGAATTCCCCCCACTGCCTCTAACAGTGATTTTTTCACAAGAAGAAAATGGGTAATATAATTGTTGCCACGAAGCAAATCAATATTTAAATCCGGCTTAAAATGAGGCTCTAAAAACTTCGTCATTTCCGTATCCGTTTTATCCTCATCCGAATAAAGCATATCTGCTTCTTTTCCATTTTCGCGGCACTCTACAATCTTTGCAGCCATTTCATACATTGCATCCGGTGTAATCACATCATCATGGTCCAAAAATGCAATATAATCTCCAGATGCCATTGCGATTGCAGCATTGGTGTTTTCCGCAATTCCACCGTTCTTTGTAAGCTTCTGATAGCGAACACGCTCACGAATGCCTCCGTCACTGTCCGTAAGAGCCGTCTTATCCTGATATTCCTTAATAATAGCATAAAGTGGCGATACCTCTCCCTCTGCCGGTGTTCCATCCGCAAGGCAAAGCTCCCAGCCTCCATAGGTGGATGCTGCCACAGATTCTATCATATCTCTTAAAAACCGCTCAGGTGTATTATATATCGGAACAACGATGCTGATAAGTGGTGGATTCTTCCATTGCGCACTTATTTTCTGCTGTTTTTTTAATTCTTCTTCGATAGGCTTCATTTTCTGATACCATTCATCATATGGAACAGCCTCCTGCTCCTTCTTTTCCTCTAAACGAATCAGAAATTCCTTCATGCCATAATGACGCAGATAACGAAGCCCTTTTTTAATATTGGTAATATTTACTTTCATATCTTACCTCATTCTTTTTATCGTCTTAACGAAAAATCAGAATTATCCAGCGTCAGATTCGGGTTGTAATATTCATCCCCCGCTTCTAATTCTTTTTCCCATTTTTCATTAAACTTCTCAATCTCACTGTTAAAGCGTGCCACCTTTTCCGGTGTATCCTCTAAACCTCTTGATTTGGATTCGTAGTGGTAAAGCTCTGCATACGGATTGTATACAACAAGCTTTCCAAGCTTTCGCACCTTCATACAGTAATCAATATCGTTAAACGCTACACGAAGCTCTTCGGAAAGTCCTTGAACTGCTTCAAATACGCTTCGTTTTGTCATCATGCAGGCAGCGGTCACTGCAGAATAATCCTGTGCACAGATGATTCTGCCAAAATATCCGGTATCATATCTGGATTTGCCGATAAAGGTATGACCTGCAATTCCGCCAAAGCCAAGCACAACACCAGCGTGCTGAATCGTGTCATCCTCATAATAAAGTCTCGCACCAACGATACCCACATCCTCGCGCATACAATATCCTAACAGCTCTCTGATACAATTTTCGTGAATCATTTCCGTATCATTATTTAAAAGAAGATAATATTCGCCCTTCGCGTGTTCTGCGCCAAAATTATTGACAGCAGAGAAATTAAACTCTCCTTTATAATGCACAACGCGAATCTGTTCACTCTCAATCTGCTTGTAATATGCAAAGGTTTCTTCTTCGGTACTATTATTTTCGATTACAATAATCTCATAATTTTTATAATCGGACTTCTGAATGGAGTGGATGCATTTTTCCAAATCATCAATGTGGTCTTTATTTGGTATCAGAATTGATACCAATGGTTCTTCCTTCCATTCATAGATGGTCCGATACATTCCATAAAATTCGCTGTGCTCCACTCTTGCAGGAATATGAAGTCTTTCATAATGGGCTTCGATTGCTTTTCTTCCCGCTTCAAACGCATAACGCTTGCTGTCAGGATTCGCCGCTGTAGAATCCATATGACATCTCCAATGATAGAGTATCTTCGGAATATGATACACCTTTTTTGCCTGCTCAATACAGCGCAAAATGAAGTCTAAGTCCTGCGCTCCGTCATATTCCGAGCAAAAAGTACCAGATTTTTGCAAGATTTCCTTCTTAAATGCAAAAAGGTGGCAGATATAATTCATACTACACAGAAGGTCGATGTTCAAATCTGACTTAAAGTGCGGGTCAAAATATTTCTTTCCATCCATGCTGATTTTATCTTCATCGGAATAAACAACATCAATTTCTTTGTCCTGTAAAAAGGCTTCCATCAGCTCATACAGTGCATTTGCAGGCATAATATCATCATGGTCTGCCAATACGATAATGTCGCCAGATACCATCTCGAGTGCAGCATTCGTATTACCTGAAATTCCTAAATTTTCTTCTAAGGTTCGATAATGAATCCTGCTATCCTTTTTCGCATACTCTTCTAAAATTGATGTCAGTGGGGAATCCTTTCCACTTCCATCCGCAAGGCAAAGCTCCCAGTTCGAATAGGTCTGGTTACGGACAGAATCTATCATTTCCCGTAAAAAACGCTGATTTGTCATATACATAGGAATTACAATGCTGAACGTAAATTCCTTCTCAAATTTGTGTCCCCGCTGACGCTTTAACTCTTCCTCTGTGACTTCATAGCGTGCACGCCAGTCATCATATGGAAAAGCATTCTTTTTTACAAGCTTGCGGTAAACCTTTTTGGTGGTTTCTTTAAAACCGTTTCGTTTCAGATATTTAACAGTTTTATCTATCCATTTCTTCGAAAGATTATCTGTTCCGTCACTAAAATCAACTGCATAGCTGCGCTTGCGTGTGCCATCCTGCATCTCAAGAATAAGCTCAGAGGCTTCTTTTTTTGCCTGTGCCTCCTCCTTTTCCGTTAATGGAACGCTGATTTTAAAGCCCGGCTGTGCTGCGGCATCTAGCTCAGAAAATGCACCACATAAATCTTTTCGGTAATAGCGGGTTTCCGAAAATGTCACATCTGTGCCATTTTTATGTTTTACTGATAATTTTACATCCGAAGCACCTGCTGCCCATCCGGTCAACTCTAATTTTCCTTCGAAAACCTTTACCGATTCAATGTAATATTCAATATTCTCTTTTAGCTTTAAAAGCTCTTTTGCAGAAAGCGACAGGATTTTTTCTTTTTCTGTCCCTGATACACAAAAAAGAGCCAGTCTGCCGGCAGTTTTCCAATCCGCCGGCAATTTCACTGTCCCTGTTACTTCTTCATTAATCTCATATGCATTTCCAATGTATTTCTGTCTGATTTCTGCGCCCTTGCGGTATTCTAAATGAAGCGGCAGCTCCTTTGCTCCCTGCATCACCCTTAACTCACAAGGCTTTTTTTCGAGTGGATGAAACCATCCGGTAAACACAAACGTATCCGCTTCTGTTAAATGGAATCGAAGCTTCTCCACAATAAATTTTCTAAGCGACATACAATACCTTCTTAATCTCTAAAATAAATATCTCTTGTATAAACCTTATCGCCAGCCATTTTCAACTGCTCGTCCATACGGTTTGCAATAATCACATCACTATATGCAACAAATTCCTCAAAATCCTTGATGACGCGGATTTTATCAAAGGTATCATCCTTGATGGATGGGTCAAAAATAACAAGCTCGATTCCCTTTGCACGAATCTGCTCCATAACACCTAAAATAGAGCTCTGGCGGTAATTATCCGAATTTGCTTTCATCGCAAGGCGGTAAACGCCAACTGCCTTTGGATTTTTCTCTAAAATCTGCTCTGCAATATAATCTTTTCTTGTCTGATTGGAAGAAACAATTGCTTCAATCAGATTATTTGGTACGTTATCATAATTTGCCAAAAGCTGCTTGGTATCCTTTGGAAGACAATAGCCGCCGTAGCCAAAGGATGGATTGTTGTAATGTGTTCCAATTCTTGGGTCTAAACCGATTCCTTCGATAATCTGCTTGGCATTTAAGCCTTTAATTGCAGCAAAAGTATCTAACTCGTTAAAAAATGATACTCTTAAGGCAAGATAAGTGTTAGCAAACAGCTTTACAGCCTCTGCCTCTGTTAAATTGGTATATAATACCGGAACATCCTGCTTAATCGCACCCTCCTGCAACAATTCTGCAAAGGTACGTGCGCGCTCTTCCATACGCTCATTATCCCTCGGAATTCCAACAATAATTCTGGATGGATAAAGATTGTCATATAATGCCTGTCCTTCACGTAAGAATTCCGGTGCAAAAAGAATATTATTCATCTGATATTTGGCAGATACACTCTCTGTATAACCAACCGGAATTGTAGACTTAATCACAACTGTTGTATCAGGATTGACCTCTTTGATAATATCAAGGACCGCTTCTACGGAAGAGGTATCGAAATAATTTTTCTTCTCATCATAATTCGTCGGAGTCGAAATAATCACATATTCCGCATCCTGATATGCCATTTTCGCATCCGTTGTTGCGGTCAGATTCAGCTTTCCGGATGCTAAATATTCCTCGATTTCTTTATCTACTAAAGGAGATTTCCCCTCGTTAATCATTTTTACTTTTTCTTCTATAATATCTACGGCATAAACTTCATGATGCTGTGCTAAAAGAATTGCATTTGATAAACCTACATAACCTGTTCCTGCAATTGCAATTTTCATCTAAGCTTCCCCCTTTTATGTATTTTACAATTTATCCTGTGATTTTCATTATTTTTCTGCTTCAAACACTTCACGCATTTTATCACAATTTTGCATCAAAAGCAATGTGGGAAGCTGTCTTTGTAAGCTTTCCTGACTTCTTTATCTGCAAACATCCAAAGATTACGATTCCAATCCAGCCCAAAAGAGAAATCCAATTGGAAACCTGCTGCACAGTTGTTCCACTATATGAAACTATTATCGTGCCAGTCTCATTTGTTCCAATCGTCACCGCAATCAGACCATTTTCACTTTTTTCTAAAGGAAGATAGCAATCATTTTCAGAGTCGTATGCAGAATATCCATAATAGTAAAGCAGTGGAAATTCTAATACACTCTCTTCTTTGCAGTCCGCATAAGTAACTGTAACTGCTCCATTTTCCCTGCTCCATGTATAATTCAATGAAGAACTGCTGCTCAATACAACATCACCACGCTCTTCCATTTTGGCTTTGCTTGCTCCCTTCGGCTGATAAAGGGAATCCGCAAATGAATCCGCTCCTTTTTCCTCCAAGGCAGTGGAAATCACTTCTTTTCCACTCGTCGCCATAAAATACACATTTCTTACTCCGGCTGTCACTGTACAGCCAAATGCCACAACTAAAATCAAATTTTTGAAAAATTTCTTTTCCGATTTAAAATAATAATAAGTCAGGCTGACAGCTAAAAACAGTGCCACAATCAAAAGCAGCCGCCAAGGAAACTGCAATACACGCAAAAAGGAAATGTTATCTGCAATGCGAAGTATTGCTCCGCAAGAGATAAACACTGCAAAAATGCAGGAATATCCGACCAGTCTCATTGGCAGGGATTCTTTCCATTTTTCTTTTTTGCAGAAACATAATACAACAGCAAGCAGCAGCATATAAATATAACAGCTTGGCCAAAAACTATTGATGCCCATGTCGTATCCATTTTGATACAGAAAATAAAACGAATACAAAACATTCGGGAACAAAAGCTCTACCAGATTTACCCTGCTGCCATATAAGCTTGCCTCTCCTGCAACACCATTTACGGTAATGTAGGACTGCAGCATCTGCTCCACAAACGGCAGCGACCAGTATGCCGTCAATACGACTGTGAGAATTACCGCAAGTACAAGATATTTTACACGCTTTTGTCTGATAAACGTACCAATATGACAAAGTAGAAATACTGCAAGCAGACAGCAGATAATCGCTGTCGACAATACATGGGAGCAAATTAAAACTGACATTCCAACTGCCAGCAGTACCGCATCCTTTTTCTCCGCTTTTTCTGCAAAAATAAGCACATAAAAGCTGCCTGCAATCAACGGCAGAATCATGCTTGCTGACACCTCACCCATTGCCGCACGCGCAAAAAGGCACTCCACCATATATGGAAAAAACTCATAGAAAAACGCAAATGCAAGTGCCACATATTTATGGTCACCCAAGTTATTTATCTTCATTCGTTTTAAGAAATAGCGTGCGGAAAAATATGCAATGAAAAATCTTCCGCCCCACAATTCCAATGCCAAAAGACAATAGCCGCCTAATAATGGCACACCTGCCGCTACAAATAAAGATGGAATTACTAAAAAGATGTCTCCATAAAAAAGCGGTGCTCCATAACCGTAACCGCCATAAGCACTCTCCGTAATGCGCATTGGAAGTTCCATAATCCCATAATTCTGCACATAATCAGCCAGCGCATCGATTCGGTACAGCCAGTACCAGACATCAATGCCGTAAATAGGATATATAATGAGAAAAATAAACGATATTCCCACTAATAAATACAATAAATACTTTAATTTTTCACTTCTGGATAACTTTTTTAACTCCGGTTTTTTCATAAATCTGTCACGCTCCTACGCTTTTCCCCACTAATACGTTCTTTGCATGAAATAACCTCTCCTATAGCATCACTCTGCTTTTCTCACAAGACTATAACATATCTTCACTCGAAGTGTCTAGTAAGTACCACCCATATCAATTCTTAAGATTTTCCTATCATCTTAAACAAATTTTAATTTTATTTTATAACCATATATGATAAAATTGTTTATAGTGTTTGTGTCTATATCATATATGGACATTTTCTACAATTTCAAAAGTTGAGAGGTAATTACAGTGAAAAGAAAAACTTTACAGATTCTTTCCCTGCTTGCACTGACTGTTTCTTTATGTGCATGCGGCGGTAAGGATGAGACACCATCTACTGAGGCTGCAAATACAGAAACCACAGCCACCGAAACAACTGCTGAAGATTCCAGCGCATCTGAAATTCAGGCTGAAATTCTTCCAGACGGTATGTACCGCAGTGAACTTACCAATGAGCTGATTGACGAAAGCTTAAAAAATCAGCGTCCTGTTGCGATTATGGTAGATAACGAATCTATCGCACTTCCACACTACGGTTTAACACAGGCAGATGTTGTCTATGAAATGATGAACAGTACACAGAATGGCCGTATTACACGTTTGATGTGTCTTGTAAAAGACTGGGGTTCTATCGAACAGTTCGGAAGCATTCGAAGCACAAGACCTACAAACCTTATGATTTGTCCTGAATGGAACGCTGTTTTAGTACATGATGGTGGTCCAATCTATATAGACGGTTATTTTTCAAAACCTTATGTAGACCACTTCAGTGGTGGATTCAGCCGTATTGACAATGGTAAATCCAGAGAGTTTACAGAATATGTCTGCGCCGGCGATTTAGAATCACGCTTTGAAAGCTCAGGTGTTTCTACAGAATATACCGAGTACTACGAAGGACCACATTACAACTTTGCAAGCGAAAGCAATCCTGTTGACTTAAGCTCTGCAAAAGGTTCTGTGACAGCCAATGATGTAATTCTTCCATTCCCACACAACAAATCAGAATTACATTATGATGCAGATACTCAGTTATACTACTACTCAGAGTATGGCGAGCCACACTTAGACCCACAGAATGACAATGCACAGCTTTGCTTCAAAAATGTACTTTTACAGAGCTGCCCATACCTTGTATATGATGACAATGGATACTTTGGATTCTATGCTGTAAGCGAAGGAAATGAAGGCTACTACATTACAAATGGACAGGCCATCAAAGTTACATGGTCTAAGACAAGCGAAACAAGTCCAACAAGATACTATGACGAAGACGGCAACGAAATCACAATCAACACAGGTAAGACATATGTTGCACTCGTTCCAGATGATGACTGGGCTGATTTAGTAATTGAATAAAGATACAATTTTAGGGCTTGCCGCATTATACGCGGTAAGCCCCTTTTGTTTCTCTGTATTTTCTTGGTGTCACTCCATACCTTTCCTTAAATGATTTAATAAAATGGCTATAATCAGAAAAGCCTGTTTCCTGACTGATATAATTCATGTCCTGATTTGTAAAAAGCAATAGTTCCTCTGCCTTGCACAGCCGGATAAACTCAATATACTTCTTGCAGGACTGCCCGTACAGTTCCCTAAAATTCTTAGCAAAATAAGAATAGCTCATATTGCAAAGCCTTGCTAAATCCTCTACCTTTAAATTCTCCTGAATATGCGCATCAATATATTCAGTAATAAAATAGATATTTTCTTCTTCTATGGCACGCTGCATCGCTTTATCCGTATCAAAACCTGCTGCCCTCCAACGGCGCAGTACAAAAGTAAGAAGCTCGCTTAAATATGAGCGCATCATCAGCCAGTAGCCGTACTCCTGCTTTTCCATCTCAGCATGACAGCGTAAAAATAATTCATTTACTGGAAAATCCTGCATTTCATCCGCTCGAAAGAATAATATTGCCTTAGAATTTCCTTTTGCAGCACGAAGCATGGAGGGAAAATGAATTGCTGTATTAAAAGCACCAAAATCATTGGCACTAGCAGAAAGCTGCCCCACATCAAATTTCAATACATAATATTTTATCGACATATTTGCCACCGCATAAATGGAATGCACCTGATGCGGCAGAAACAGCACCATATCTCCCCGCTCTGCCACAAACGACTGCTCATCGCAATTCATAATCGCAGTTCCCTCTACCATATAAATGATTTCCATAAAATAATGCCAGTGCGGCTGTATTGGAAAATTCTTCGCATTTGCATCCAATAAAAAGCATTCATAAGGCGCATTTAATTTATCTGTATACTCAAATAACGAATTCATTTTCTCACTCCCCATTCCAGTTAAAATAGGTTTTTACAATTTTTACGATACTTTATTATATCTGCAAACCACCGCAAAATGCTATAGTAACTTCAAGAAAAATACAAAACTTACACGAAAAGGAGAAACTATTATGAATTTACCATACATCTGTGGCATCACATTTGCGCCATTTTCGCCAGCTGGAAGCTTATCTTCTGAAAAAGCAAAGCAGAGTTTAAAAATTATGAAAGAAAATACTAATGCCAACTTCGTCATTCTTGCCCCTAACGGTTTACAGGATACTGCACAGTCAGAATCGATTTGTTATACTTCTAACGCAACCGTAACCGATGACGAATTAAAAGCAATGATTGACTATGCACAAGGTCTTGGCTTACGTGTTGCCCTAAAACCAACAGCAAACTGTAAAAATGGCACCTGGCGTGCACATATTAATTTCTTTGATGAGGATGTTCCTTGCGAGCCAAAATGGAGCAACTGGTTTGATTCCTATATGGATTTCCAGTGCCACTACGCTAAGATTGCAGAAGAGACTGGCTGTGAAATGCATATTGCAGGCTGCGAAATGGTAATGTCAGAACGAAGAGAATCCGAATGGAGACAGGTCATTGCAGAAATCCGCAAAGACTTTCATGGTCTTGTGTCCTATAATACAGACAAATATCAGGAGCATAATGTTCGTTGGTGGGATTGTGTGGATGTGATTTCTTCCAGCGGTTACTACCCTGTTTTTGACTGGGATAATCAGTTAAACCGCATTGAAGCTGTAGTAAAAAAATTTGACAAACCTTTCTTTTTTGCAGAAGCAGGCTGCATGTCTGTAGCAGGCTCTAAAAATGTTCCAAATGACTGGACAGTCCGCGGTGACATTGATTTGAACGGACAGGCAGAATGGTTTCAAGCAATGTTTGATGCCTGCCAAACCCGCGACTGGGTAAAGGGATATGCGCTCTGGTCCTGGACACACAATCTCTATACACCAGCGCAGGCAGCAGGAAAAGGGGATTATGAAATTTTTGCTAAACCTGCCGAAAAAGTAATCTTTGATTACTATAAACAGTTTCAGCTATAACATAATTTCGTCATCATTGGATTCGCCTAAGCACACTTCAATATAGCGAAGGTCTGCACCAACCGCTTTAATTGCGTGTGCTTTTCCGGCTGCAATGCTGACCGTTGAGCCTGCTAACAGGTCAACCTCTGTTCCCTCTAAAATTAATTTGCCCATACCGGATAAAACGGTAATGGTTTCGGTATGTGTCATATGTTTGTGGCAAGGCATTGTTTTGCCTTCCACGATTTTAATACGTTTTGTAACGCTCTTGATACCATCATCTTCATCGTTATCGATGGTTTTGATAGTTCCCCAGCGGCGTTCTTCGTATTTTGATTCATCTGAAATATTTGACAGACAATCCTTGATGTAAGAACTCTGATGCTTATCCGCAATTAAAATACCGTCATGGGAAGCAGCAATCACCATATTTTTTGCTCCCATGACAACCATTGGAATTCCAAGTACATTAATCGCATGGCTGTTTTCACAGGTGTTATCCCATGTTACGTCACCAATGCTCTTTTCCCGCATTTCCTCAGTTAAAGTATTCCATGTACCTAAATCCTTCCAGATGTCATCATATTTGACTGCTACGATGTCTTTCCAGTGCTCTAATACTTCATAGTCGAAGCTCTTCTTTGGAAGCTTCTCATAATCAATTACCATCTGGTCATAATCTGTGGTAACATCATATTTTTCCAGCCATTTTGCTGCCATGCTTAATTTAAAGCAGAATACGCCACAGTTCCAGAGTGCCCCTGCATTTACTAATTTCTCAGCAGTTGCCTCATCCGGCTTCTCCTGAAAACCTTTTACTGCTAATGGCTCTGTATTGCCCTCTTCCGGAACAATATAGCCATATTTAGTGGAAGGATAAGTTGGGACACCACCAAGAAGTCCGATTGTCCCTTCGGATTTTTCTACATAAGTGCCAAGCTTTTTGATGCAGGAGAAAAATTCCCCTGTTGTATATGGGTCAACCGGTAAAAATGCAACCACGTCATCTTCCTTTGCCCCTTTTTTGGATAAAAGGTAAGCGCAGGAAAGCATAACTGCCGGGAAGGTATCTCTTCTCATTGGCTCAACTGCCACTTCTGCGGCACTGTTTAACTGGCTTTCAATCAATTCTACCTGTGCATCACTGGCACATACAATCGTGTTTTCAGCCAGTCCTGCATTTCCAAGCTGTCCGAATACACGCTGGAGCATGGAACACTTTTCATCATTTCCAGCATCATCGTGGTTCATTAATTTAATGTACTGTTTAGAATATAAATCATTCGACAATGGCCAGAGTCTTTTCCCTGAGCCACCGGATAATAATACAATATACATGTCTTCCTCATTTCTGCGCTGCTTTGCGCTTTTTTATGTAATAGAAAATTGCTCGTACGTAGTGTACGCCAAGTGAAAACGCGGAGCGTTTTTAGAAGCGTCGCGCGGCGACGCTTTTTTACTAACGTTCTGCACGCATTGGATTATTTAAAAAGTCTTCGTAAGCAAGACGGATACCGTCTTCTAATTCTGTCTTGTATTTCCAGCCAAGACTCTCTAATTTGCTGACATCAAGAAGCTTTCTTGGTGTTCCATCCGGTTTTGCAACATCCCATTTGATTTCTCCTTCAAAACCAACCACCTTTGCCACAAGCTCTGTTAATTCTTTGATGGTTAATTCTTTTCCTGTACCAAGGTTGACTGTCTCATCACCGCTGTAAGTGTTCATTAAATAAACGCAGGCATCTGCCAAATCGTCTACATATAAGAACTCGCGGAGTGGTGTTCCTGTTCCCCAACAGGTTACTTCTGATAATCCTGCCTCTTTTGCCTCATGGAAACGACGGATTAATGCAGGAAGCACGTGGCTGTGCTCTGGGTGATAATTATCGTTTGGTCCATAAAGGTTTGTTGGCATTACGGAAATATAATCTGTTCCGTACTGTTTATTTAAGTACTCGCAGTATTTTAAACCACTGATTTTGGCGAGGGCATATGCCTCGTTCGTTTTCTCTAACTCGCTTGTTAATAAGCAGCTTTCCGGCATTGGCTGTGGTGCCATACGTGGATAAATGCAGGATGAGCCTAAAAACATTAATTTTTTACAGCCATTCTGCCATGCAGAGTGAATTACGTTCATCTCCAGAATCATATTGTCATACATAAAATCTGCTAATGCTTTGCTGTTTGCCATGATTCCGCCAACCTTTGCTGCTGCAAGGAATACATAGTCCGGCTTTTCTTCTGCAAAAAAGCGTTCTACGTCATCCTGACGGCAAAGATTTAATTCTTTATGTGTTCTTGTAATAATATTGTGGTAGCCCTGTTTCTCTAAGCAGCGGACAATGGCAGAGCCTACCATTCCTCTATGTCCGGCAACATATATTTTTGCATCTTTTTCCATCATTTTCTTTTCCTCCAAAATGAAATTTGAAATTTAGGGACGTAGCCTAAATTTCAAAATCTGGGGACGTAGCCTAAATTCCGAAATTTAGGCTGCGTCCCTATTTTTCAGTTTTCTTTTGCAACAAGTTCCATATCATGTTTTACCATGATTTTTACTAATTCTTCGAAAGTTGTTTTGGTTGGATTCCAGCCAAGCTCTGTTTTTGCTTTGGTTGGGTCACCCCAGAGATTCACAACGTCTGTTGGTCTATAGAATTCCGGTGATACCTCAATGACAACCTTTCCAGTTGCTTTATCAATACCAACTTCCTCCATGCCTTCGCCCTTAAATTCTAATTCAATGCCGGCTTCGCGAAATGCATACTCGCAGAACTCACGAACAGAATGCTGCTCGCCTGTTGCGATTACGAAATCTTCCGGTTTTTCATTCTGTAAAATGAGCCACATACATTCTACATAATCCTTTGCATAACCCCAGTCACGTAAAGAAGATAAGTTACCAAGGTATAATTTTTCCTGCTTGCCCTGGGCGATTCTTGCTGCTGCAAGGGAAATCTTTCTTGTAACAAAGGTTTCTCCACGACGCTCTGATTCGTGGTTAAATAAAATACCAGAACAGCAGAACATATCATATGCTTCACGATATTCTTTTATAATCCAAAAGCCGTACTGTTTTGCAACTGCATATGGGCTGTATGGGTGGAATGGAGTTTTTTCATTCTGTGGAACTTCTTCTACTTTTCCATATAATTCAGAAGTAGATGCCTGATAAATACGGCAGGTCTTTTCTAAGCCACATACACGAACTGCTTCTAATACACGAAGTACGCCTGTTGCAACAACATCTGCTGTATATTCCGGTACATCAAAGCTGACGCCTACGTGTGACTGTGCAGCCAGGTTATAAATTTCATCTGGGCGGACACTTCCAATGATTTTTACAAGGCTCATAGAGTCTGCTAAATCACCATAATGTAAATGGAAGTTTGGATTGCCGTTTAAATGGTCAATTCTTTCTCTTTTCTCTGTGGAAGAACGACGTACCATACCATGTACATCATATCCTTTTTCTAATAATAACTCTGCAAGATAGCTTCCATCCTGACCTGTAACACCAGTAATTAACGCTTTTTTACTCATACTTTATTCTCCTTTGCAATATCAAAAACTAATATAGTAACTTCAACCACTTAAAATATTTATATTTTGACAGCCATAAAATAACACCTGCCAATATCAGATTTGTTAGAACAACCAGCACATACCATACGATGCTGTTGATTGTCATTCCCAGACGTATACATAGTATCTCCGTCAGATAAAAATCCACGCACAAATGAAAGCCAAATACCAACGTGGAAATATTTCTCACTTTTTTTCCTGTCTTAAGATGATTCGTTGAAACCTTTGTAAAGCATACTGCAAGAAAAAGAAAAATGCTAAGTGGTAACAGGAAAAATGTCATATCAAATCCTTCCGCCACCACAAAACCTCTTGCAAAATACGCTTCTGCTGTCATCAAAACTGCAAATACACCTGCAAAAATAATATATTTTTTCCCTGCTTTTATTTTATCTGCATAGATTCGCAGATAATAGCCGCTCATGACAAACAACAGCCCAAAAAACAAACCATTTCTGGTCGTTTCAAAAATGTCATAATAAGACAGCAGCAAATTCCTTATCAGTGGAAGTGATGCCGTCCACGTCTTATAAGTACATCCAAGCACTCCGGCTATGTAAAGCAGTAGGGCAATCGTAAAATTTGCTGCCATAGGAAGCTTTAACACCTTTACTAACAGATACAACAGACATACCGCAAGTGCAAGCCCTGCGAAATACCAAAGCTGTCCATATGTTCCAACTAGGAAAAACTTCCGCAAAAAAATGCTTACACATTCTGCAAATGCCCTCCCCTCTCTTTTCCAGACGAGAATCATCTGCGGCAGATATATTACCGAATAAATCAGGTACAATCCCAACAGTCTTTTGATATACTGCCCAAGCCTTGCTCTATCCTCAAACTTGCCTGCTGCAAAGAAACCGGAAGCAAGAAAGAAAAACGGAACACCAATTCTGCTGATAACCTCATTAAACAGGAACGCCGCTTCGTCATTTACACTTTTTAATACACTTGTATGCAGTCCTACAATTAACAATGCACAAAAAAGCTTCATGTAATCAACTGCAATAAATTCCTTTTTCTCAGAAAGCATTGTCCGCCTCATTCTAAAAGCAATTATCTCTGCAAATTGCTTTTGTATAATTGTGATTATTTTGTTCTTTTTATTTTTTTAGCCGTTAGTTAGAATAATCCAATTTCTACAACATTTCAATTGAATATATTGCCTGAAAATAGTATTATATTGCTATAAGATATTTCTATTGTAACGATTTTAGTCTACGGATTTTATCTGCTATCCTTAGCAGAAAGGAGCGCTTATGGAAAAAGCTTTTTTTGAAAAATATAAAACCTCAGAAGTTACAAATACCAGACGTGTTATCTGCACACCGCCAGCTTTTACCCGAGAGCACTTCTTTTATATTCAGGAAGCCGGCTACTTAAAAAGCTTAAAACCTCATTTAAGCAAACGAAGTGGCTTAAATTCTTACCTTTTTATGACTGTGCTCTCCGGCAGCGGAACAGTAACCTATCAGGATACCGAAGCATCTGGCGGCAAAAATACTGCCGCTGTTTCTGCCAAAGCTGGGGACTGCTTCTTTTTAGACTGTGCAAAGGAATATACCCACATCAGCAGCGAAGATGACCCTTGGGAGCTTTTGTGGATTCATTTTTATGGTCCGGAAGCAAGTGCCTACTATCAGTACTTTTTAGAGCGTCAGAGCTGGCATTTTCATTCTAACAGACAGAATGATTTCATCACTGCCATCCAGACAATCTTGCTGCTGCATGAAAACAGAACTGAGGACACCGACATTCTTGCCGCCGACCAGATTCACCATATCCTCACGCTCTTATCCACAGAACCAACAGAAAAGGAATTGTTATCCTCCCCTCTTAGTGAAAAACTGCGCAGCGTTGCTGCCTACTTAGACGAGCACTACGCCGAAGAAATTTCCCTTGATTTTCTTTCTGAGAATTTCTTTATCAGCAAATATTATTTAAGCAGGGAATTTAAAAAAGAATTCGGAACAACGATTATTCAGTATATTCTTGCAAAAAAAATCACCTACGCCAAAGAGCTGCTGCGTTACAGCAATTCCTCCATCGAGGATATTTCAACGCTCTGTGGCATAGATGACGCCAGCTATTTCAATAAAGTTTTCCGCAAACTAGAAGGCTGTACTGCCTCTGAATACCGCAAAAAGTGGTAGTAGAAAACGGGTGGCAAAGCATTTTAATGTTTTTAGGCACATATTTTGTTTTTACAAAGGTTTATGCCATTCGCATTTATTCTTTCGACAATAAAAAGTTTGGAAAACGGTGAAAAAAAACTTGAAATTCTACTGCTTTTTCCGATGAAATCGCTATCTTTTATGTCCGCTCAAGGTCTTTACACCCACAAAAAAGTGTTCGCATGGAACAAGGAAATTTGCGTTTCTCAGGTTTCTTAGTACATCTGCAGGGAAGCTTTGGCAAAACGGAATCCGGCGGACGCAGGAGAACACTACGTGAATTTAAAAAATAACGTAACGCCCTCCTTTGCGGTAGCCGGATTCTAATATCGACTTTGTCAAAGCTTCCCTGCTAGATGTACTTGAAAGCTGTAGTCCGAAATTTCCGTTCCATGCAGACACTTTTGATTGTGGGTGTAAAACGCAATGAGCGGACACAAAACGTTTATTCATCGGAAAAAACAGAGAATTTCTAAGTTTTTATCTAACGTTCTCCAAACTTTTCCTTGCAAAAGAATAAATGCGAATGCTTCAAGTTTTTGTCAAAACAAAATATGTCCTAAACACTAAAATGCTTTGCCACCCGTTTATTCTACTGCCACTTTGATGACCATTTTTTGTACGTGCTGCGGCTGCTCGTTTGTGGCGATGCAAGGGCGGTGTGCGTCCTCTGGGAAGAGTACTAGAAATTCGCCGTCTGTGATTGGATAGCGGGTTCCTTCGCTGCATTCCTTGTAGAAAGCAATGTCGCGTTCTGCGTCGTAAGCTTCCTCTACTTCCAGTTTGTCGACAGCAACTACGCCGATTTCTTCTGCACCGGAAATCATATACTGAATATCAATATAATTCTGATGTGCCTCGTAGCGGGTGTTTGCAAAAGTTCTTGTCTCATAGGACTCTACGTTTGCATAAACCTTCTTGCCGAAGATTTCATAACGTCCGTCTGCGATGCCTTCTTTTTTTACTTTATCTAAGAAGTCTAATGCATATTGGAAAAGACTTCCCTGCTTTTCTGCCAGCTTTTCTAATTCTTTTATTTCGTTGTAAATCATAAAACCTCTTTTCTGCTTAAAAGCCTGCTATCCGTAGCTTCCCTAATCAACTGCAGATAACAGGCATAATTCGCTCTACTTTATTTTTTTATCTTATGATAAGCATTACTTAAGAAATAACGCGCATTCTTTTTAAAGACTGCCACATTCTTTTTCAGGGTGTGCTTCTTGGCGTCGGGATTACGCATTCTGCCAAGGGGCTCAAAAATGTAATGCTGGTAATCAAGCTTGTCATCAATCTCAATCTTACGTTTCTGGAAATGGCAATATAATACCTCTTCCTTAAATGCCCCCTTCTCTTTATTTTTTCCACAAGCATATAATTTGCCCTGGTCATATAAAAAGTGGGACGTTCCCTTTAAATCCGGGCGGTAATTAATCACAAAGTTTCCCTTTGCCATAAAAATATCTGCCATCACAGGTTCATTGTACATTGCAATGCCGTTGTCCGCAAAAACAGCAGATACCCCGCCGCCACGATGGGCTGCCCATTCATCAAAGGCACATACCTCCGGGTTACGAAGAATCTCATAATAGTCCATGTGACCTTTTCGTGGAAGCGTGCGGTAATAAGAATTAACCTCAGGTGTATTACGATAAATAGAACAGTGGCCTCTTGTCAAGATTCTATCGTGTTTTTCTAAAATCTCGTCTGTAATAAATGCACGAATATCGCCCCAGACCAAATCCTCATCGCAGTACCCCCAGAAATCATAATCCTTTAAATACTCCTGCAGCACTTCACCAAATGCCGGACGGATGTCACACATCTTATAAGGTGCATCCACGCGGCACTCAAAGTCATATATTTTCGTAAACTTATCTCTGAAATCCTCAAAGGAAATAAAATGCTTCGTCACATTTGGCGGATAGTCAAAGGAATCCTCCGCATTTGTAAAAAAATGAAAATCGATGGTTGGATTGTTACGGCACGATTCTAACCAAGGTTTCATAAAGTTTGGCATGTTTCCAAACCAGATACATGCAAATCCAATTTTTTTCATATAAACTTCTCCATTCCGAAGCGTTTTTTACTTTATCGCAAAAGCTTACATTCTCGCATTAGCGTAATAATGTCTGTCTATAAAATCAGAAAATTCCAAGCTGGATAATATCATGGTTACGAATCAGTCCGATTGCTTTGCCTTCTTTATTTAAAACAGGAAGAACAGATAACTGCTTCTCACGTTTTTCCATAATACGAAGTGCTTCAATAGCAAGCAGCTTGTCACTTACAACGATTGGCTGTTTTGTCATCACTTCATCTACCAAAACATTGTATACATCTACTTCTTTTTCCATGTAGCGTTTTAAGTCACCATCCGTAATAAGACCTGCTAATGTACCATCCTCATTTACGATAGATACTGCACCAAGTCCGGTTCTGCTCATCACATAAATTGCTGTTTTTAAAGTACTTCCCACTGGTACTGCCGGATTTTCTTCTCCTGTATGCATCAAGTCTGATACTTTTGTAATCAGTTTTCTGCCAAGAGAACCTGCCGGATGATACAGCGCAAAATTTTCACGTTTAAATTTCTTCATTTCAGAAAGCACAACCGCAAGGGCATCTCCCATGGCAAGCTCTGCTGTAGTACTTGAAGTTGGTGCAAGATTTAATACACAGGCTTCCTTCATCACTGGAAGAAGCAGCACATAATCTGCAAACTGCGCTAATGTTGACTCTGGATAAGAGGTCATTGCAACAATCGGCGTTCCAATCATCTTAATGTTTGGAAGCATATTGCACACCTCTGCTGTTTCTCCACTATTGCTGATTATAATAATTACATCATCCTGTGAAAGCGTTCCTAAATCACCATGCAGCGCTTCTGCCGGATGAAGAAAATAAGAACTGATTCCAAGACTTGACATGGTTGCGGAAATCTTTCGCCCGATGTGTCCCGGTTTTCCCATACCACTAATTACAACCTTGCCATTACACTCGTTTAAAAGCTTTACGATTTTCTCTACAACCTCATCCTGTAAAGAATCACGCACATTCTCAAGCTCTGCAATTTCCACATCAAACACTCTTCGGATATCAGCCATTATATTTTCACTCATTGGATTCTCTCCCTTACTTAAAGCTCTTTACCAGATTATGTACTGATAAGATTTCATCTAATACGTTTTCAAACTCAGAAAGTTTTACCATGTTTGGTCCATCGGATAATGCATTATCCGGGTCTGGATGTACCTCTGCAAAAAGACCGTCAATTCCGGTTGCTGCTGCTGCACGTGCCAGATAACGCACATATTCGCGGTTGCCTCCGGTACTGTTTCCTTTTCCACCCGGCTTTTGTACGCTGTGCGTTGCATCAAAAATTACCGGATAACCGAATTTTTTCATTTCTACCAGACCGGACATATCCACAACCAGTGTATTATAGCCAAAGCTTGTTCCTCTTTCACAAAGCATGATATTGCTGTTTCCTGCTTCTTCTAACTTTGCTACTACATTTTTCATATCCCAAGGTGCTAAAAACTGGGCTTTTTTTACATTGACAAGCTTACCTGTTTTCGCTGCTGCCACAAGCAAATCTGTCTGTCTGCATAAGAATGCAGGAATCTGTAAAATATCAGCCACTTCTGCGACTTTTTCTGCCTGATATGGCTCATGAATATCGGTAACGATTTTGACACCGTAAGTGTCCTTTACCTTCTGTAAAATACGAAGTCCTTCCTCTAAGCCCGGTCCGCGGAAAGAAGTAATGGAGGTTCTGTTTGCCTTGTCAAAGGATGCTTTAAAATAAAAATCTACATCTTTTTTCTCTGCAATTGCTTTTAACTGCTCTGCAATGCGCATTACCATTTCTTCGGATTCGATGACACAAGGTCCTGCTAACAGTTTAAATTTTTCACTCATTACACAATTCCTTCCTTTTTCATTTCTTCTTCCACTAATGCAATATGCTCTGGCAAATCAACGCCAATGCTCTGATGCTTTGTCTCTTTTACACGAATCTTATATCCGTTTTCAAGCACACGAAGCTGTTCTAATTTCTCGATATTTTCAAGCTCTGCTTCTGGCAGGTTTACATAAGTCTTTAAGAACTCTTTCGTATAGCCATAAGCTCCGATGTGTTTAAAATATGCCACATCTGCACGGTTATCTCTGTTGTATGGAATGCCATATCTGGAAAAATAAATCGCATCCTCATTGTGGTCTGTAATGACTTTTACCACGTTCGGGTCTGTTACCTCCCGCTCTGTCTCTACTCTCTTTTTCAGAGTCGCCATCACAACGCTCTCATCCTCAAATGCAGAAATCAAATCCTGAATCATTTCTACTTTAATGAGCGGTTCATCTCCCTGAATATTTAAAACGATATCGCAGTCGATATCCTTGCTTGCCTGATAAACGCGATCTGTTCCGCAGGCACAGTCGCCTGTCATCATACATTTTCCGCCAAAACGAATCACTTCGTCATAAATTCTTTCATCATCAGTTGCTACATAAACCTCCGAAATTCCTTCTGCTGCACTTACTCTTTCATATACCCACTGAATCATAGGCTTTCCCTTGATAAGTGCTAATGGTTTTGCTTGAAATCTCGAAGACTGATATCTCGCCGGAATCATCGCAATAATTTTCTTATTCATAATCTTACCTCTTTTCTGTACCAAGCCACTCTATAAACTCTCTGACCGCACCGCTGCCGCCAGGTAATGTACTGACAAAATCTACATATTCTTTAATTCCTTTGACCGCATCCGAAGGGCAGCCTGTTACACCCGCCATTTTCATACAGTCTAAGTCATTTAGGTCATCACCAATATATGCTGTCTGCTCCGGTGAAACACAAAGCAGCTCCATTAATTCATTCATCTTCTCTGTTTTTTCCGAGATGCCCTGATATACGTGTGTGATTTTTAATTCCTCACAACGTCGTAATAATATTTCTGATTTTCTTCCGGTAATAATTGCCGGTGTGATTCCATACTTTGGAAGCAGATTGGCAATGCCATAGCCGTCCTTAATATCAAAGCATTTCATCGCTTCTCCTGCCGCTCCCATATAAACTTTTCCATCGGTGAGCGTACCATCCACGTCCATAATCAATAATTTAATATCCATCTTTTGCTCCATTTTGAAGTTTTCCCTGACTTTTTTATCTCTTCTTATGCCTTTCTGCGAAGCTTTCTGAAAGCTCCACCAATCAGACCTTTTTCATAGTCGTTCATTGCAAAGAACCATAAAGAAACCATATATACGGCTACATAAATCACGCCTTTTACAACAAAAATAAGCATATTTGTTGTGTCAATCACATAATTCATACCGATTCCAGCAAGTATTGGAAGGATAAATGCCGGTAAAATCTTCAAAACATCTTTCCAGTAATATCCCATATCCAGTCCCAGCTTGCAATGATAGAACCAGTTAATAATAAATCCGTTTCCTACAACCGTTACAAACGCAGTAGCTGCTGCACTTCCGATAATTCCATAGCGTGGACACAGATACAATGTCATTCCAAGGTTTAAAAGTGCCATAAACAGATATAATACCGCGCGGAACTGATGCTTGTTCTTTGCACGCTGCACCTCAATGGCAATATTCTGACAAAGTGGAACTGTTACAGGCACCATTAAAATAAGCGCAACATAATATGCCTGTTCATAACCTTCACCAGCCCATTTTTCAATGAAAAACTGCCCTAAGAAGAAAAATCCGCTCAGCACTAAGCTTAAAAACATAAACTGGATTCTTCCAACCTTTGTCATTAACTGGGTAAGCTCCATGTTATTTGATTCAGAAACCACCAGATTATTAATTCTTGGCGTAAATACCGAAGATATTGCTGTTGAAAATTCTCTATAGTAAGCATTAATTAATGCTCCAATATTATAAACAGCAACAAGTGCAGTTCCATAAAAACGTCCAATAATAAATCTGTCAATCGACCAGTTAATCTGCTCTACAATCATATTTAAAAATACAAAAAACGTAAACGGAACAATTTCACGCATCAAACCAAAATCACAATTTTTAAAGGAGATGCGCATTCCAAATTTTCCCATGGCAGCAACAATATCTGCAATACCAAGTGCCACTGTCATAAGTAATGTAACCAATGTCACACCAACAGCACCAAATCCCATATAAAGAAGTGGCAAAGTCACACATGGCACTAAAATTTTTTGTATAATTCTTGACAGTCTCTGATATAAAAACTGCTGAGAGGCTGTTACATAAGAATTAAATACGCTAAATGGAAAGCTGACCACAATATTTAATACCATAAGGAACAACAGAATTTTAGCTTTTCCAAGTTCATCTACTGTTAATTTTTCACCGAAAATAGCATCCGAAAAGGTGCACAGTCCACATCCAACCAATAATGCAAATAAGCCAATGCCGCAAAAAACAGTAATAAACAATCCATTTAAGCCAGCAAGCCCTTCTTCATCCTGATTCTTTTTGTATTTCGCATAGTTTCTGACATATGCACTGCCAAAGCCGAAGCTTAAAATGCTAAGATTGGAAGCAAAACCTGAAACATAGCCGTAAAGACCATATTCGCTCTGTCCCATCACCCTTAACATAACCGGTGTATAAATCAATGATATTAAGTTACTAACAATAATCATTACATAGGAAAGCGCTGCTCCCGCTTTTAACTGATTTGTCTTCATAATCCGCCTTTTCTATCTCTTAAACACTTTCTGTCTCAATTTTCTGCCTGCAATTTTGATGCTCTCTTTAAAACCCAGCTCACGAAATGCCTTTTTCACACGGGAAAGCTTACGCTCCATGCGGAAATATTTCATGTTCTCGTAAGCATAGAGTTTTTCTTCTAACTCACTTACTTTACGCATCATAATATCCTGACTTGTCAGATTCGTATCATGTGGCTTTTCCAAATTCTCCTTAAACCACTTTAAGGAATCCTCACGCTCTGCTGCGATGATTTCTTTTACGCTGCGGTAATCAATCTCTGCAAAGCAGGACGCAATGCTTTCTTTTGCCGTTGGGCTTTTCACAATACGACTATCTAAGCCAAGAAGCTTTAATAAAGAATAAAATCTTCCATTTCCACGATTCTCATGCTCAATCACAAGGAATGGCTTCTCAAAGATAATCGCAAAGCACATTCCATGGAAGGAATCTGTTACCACAAAATTACTATCCTTAATCAGTCGTACCCAGTCTTGGGTTTTAACATTACGCTCTAATGGCAGATTCCAGCCCTTAATACGGGATGGTGTCACATCCATGCCGGTAACGTTAATGTTTGGCATTGCATAGTGCTCACTGACTGCTTTTACCACATATTCCTTATTCATGTTTGGCTCAAGCATATAGGAAAATACATAATTGCTTTCATTTCGCGTTGATTCTGCTGCAAGATTCTCAAACAGCTTCTGGTCTACGGTAAGTACCGGGTCTAACACTCGTCTTGCCTGCACGTCAAAAACATTCTTACAGATTTCCACACCGGAATCCTCGCGCACACCGATTGCATCCAAACGCTTGAGATAATATTTCATCTCTTCTTTGACCTTATCAGAGCCGAAATATTCATCATGACCAAAGGATGTTCCATAGGTTAATTTGCGTTTATTATCCTCTACAAAATCAAGGGCATAGTAATTTCCCTGTTCCTGATATAAAATATGCTTCCAAATCTGGTCAGATGCCACCATAAAGGTATCGCAAAGCGCATTGTATTTTCTCAACTGTGCCTGTGTATACACAGGCTTCGCAATATCGTCCATATCATAATGGTTCTCGATAAATTCACCAATACTTCGGTCGACATCATGATAATTTCTACCGATACGCTCAATCATTAATGGCTCATAGCCAAGACTTTTTAAAATATTATAAACAGATAAATGACTTAATGCGCAGCCATAGTTTGGACTGCTGTATAAGCCTGCAACGCCAACATCATGTTTCTTTTTGATGGCAAGCTCTAAGGATTTTGTTACAGAATGATTTTTCTGTAATTTGAAAAATCTTTTTCTAAGGCTGCTTGATGGCTTCGGCATATAATAACAACGGTTATTTGCCTTTAATACCTCCACATCACTTTCCTCTAATACCTGAAGCTGCTCTTTGATTTTATCAAATGCGGCAGAACCCTTTGCTGAGTTTAATGAAACCCAGGAAAGTCCGCCGGTATCATTTAATTTATTATTCCATTTCTCAATGCCCCAGCAGTCGCCGACCGTAATGTCACCTACTCTGGATTCGTTGGAAAATGAACAGGTTCCGCAGGATGGACGGTTAATCACATCCTCTAAGAATCCTTTGAAATATAAATCCTGCTTTTCTGCCTTAACGTACTTGTCTCCGTCCTTAAAGGAAACCTCTAAGGTATCACAACGCCAGCCATATTTTTTATTGCGGAAATTCACATCCGAAATCTCTTTTCCGTCTGCAACTTCCTTAATATAGCGGTCAAAAACCCCCGGTGATGGCGCACCATGACAGATAATATCTATGGTTACCAAGTTGTCATATTCTTTTCCAAGGAAACCATATAAACCAGCCACCTGACAAGGACAGCCGGAAAAAAGCACTCTTTTTCCATCGTTTAACTCTTTTTTAATCTCACGGAAAATCAGCCCGGTATCTGCCTGCACATATTTTGAGCCCTGGAAATTCTTTAAATCCTCCATGCCATCTACTTTTGCAAAAACAGTATGGAATGCTTCGTCATATTTTACTGCATAAACAGAACCATTTTCTTCCATTACAGAGCGTGCAAGCAACGGGAAAATTCCACCCGAAGAACTCTTCGCGCGGAATGCATCACCAGAAGCTGCATAAACCTTTGGCTTCTCAGCTTTTTTCTCTTTTAGGTTAATGACAGGACAGGCGCGCTCACAGAGTCCGCAGCCTGTACATTTTTCTGTATTCACATAAGGATAAAGAAAACCTTCTTCATCCTGACGCATTTCGATAGCACCGTGATTACAGCTATTATAGCAGGCTCCACAGCCCGTACATTTCTTGGTATCTATATTTAACTTATCAAATAAAATAATATCGCGCATTCAAATCTCCTATCGTTCGCAAATAGCGTAAGCTGAACATTGCTTTATTCCTTCAACTGATATACGAAATAGTCCTCATATTCCTCACATGAATATACACCTTCACTAGTCCATGTGTCTAGCTTTTTACAAACATTCGCCCAATTATTCGCATTTTTCGCAATATCGCTTCTTCTGCCCATTACTAAAATTGTATCCGGCATTTCCTTCTCGATATCCGCGATAAATTCCTCATACAGCTCATCGCTGATATTAATTGGCGGTGTCTGATAGAAAAATTTATTCTTTGTGGTACGTCCACTCTCTAAATATCCATTGCAGGCATTTCCCACAATCAAAACATTATCTGTTTCACTTGTATTTTCCTGTAAAAAGGCTGCCATATCTGACATTTCAGAAGTCGAACCACCGAATATGGAAGCTGCCAGTGAGATTACAAAAAATCCCGCTGCAACGGCTGTCAGATATTTCTCTTTTCGAAGCAAAAATGCATCCGTCAACTCCCGCATAACGAGAATGCAAGGCACTACCATTGTTGGAATTAATGTGATTCCATAATGATAATAAGGTCTTCCAGACATAGAAGCCAGTAACAGTGACACCACTGTAAACCACAGATTCAAACGGAAAATCCGGTCTTTGTGACACATTTTAAACGCAATCAGATGCACCAGCACATAAGAAATGGATAATGTAATCAAAAACCACATCGTACTGATAATGGAAAGGGTGCTTCCTTCGCTGTCGCTATATCCAAAGTTAAATACAAAATAATACTGCAGCATTTCTTCGAAGCAGCCAGTCGCCATCATATAAGCACCTAATGGCACCAGCACACATGCTATGCCGCCTAAAAAGCCCACAATGCATGCTCCGATATCCTTCCAGCGTTTTTTCACAATAAGCTCTATCAGAACCACTGGTAAAAAGGCTGCCCACACGCCAATCATATTAGCTCTTAAGAAAAATGACATCGTAAAGCTTGCTCCAAGCAGCATAATTTCCCAGATGCGGTACTCCTGTGTCATAAAATATTTCAAGAAAATATAAAGGGAAAGCATCATCCAAGGAAGTGCATATTCCTCTGTCAGATTGCCGCCCTCATAGGCAAGATAGCAGTCTAACACAAATAAAGTCAATGCTGCTGTTAAATATCTTGCGCCCTTTTTCTCGGTAAAAAGAGAAGTAATTAACATGACAAGGACTGCCATTGCAAATAAATGCAGTGCTTCCACAATCCACATACCAGTAAAGCTTTCCGGTGTAAGGACTGCTCCAAGCCACTCTAATAAATAAAGTACAATTCCTTTATGGTCAAATAAATCGACATATGGAACTGCTCCCTGTCCCATCTGTTTTCCAATATAGAGAAAAACACTTGAATCTGTTCCCGGAAATCCATCTGACCAAGGATTTAACGCAAGCAGCAAAGAAAAACATAAGGTAATCAGCACACAGAATAAAATATCCATTGCTTCTAATTTTTTTCCTGTATTTTTCATCTGCTCTGCCATACGAAAGCTTGCAATATTTTTCTTTCCTGTAAGCACAGCGCATGCCAAAAGCGACACAAACACAGACATGATACAAAGCAGTACATCCACTGCGATTAAAAGCTTTGTGTTTGAAATTCCAAGGATGCCTGCCACTGCATAAAAAATTCCAGATGGCAGCCAGCGTTTATAAAAGTTGGTTGCCAAAATGTAATATACAACCATCAGTGGCAAAACCATCCACCATTTAAAATGTTCTTTCATATAAGTAAATGGCTTTTCCATTTTTCCGGATACACACAAAGCTGCTGCTGCAACCGCAAAAATGCCAAGTATTCCATATATATTTGCAGGCATCACAAGTCCCCAGAATGCCACTGCTGATATGCTGATTAAAATATCGTTTTTTCCAAATTTCCTCGTTGTCTTCATCGTATATACCCCACATTATTCCTCATACAGATAAATCTGATAATAATCAAAACGATGTCCCTTCTTGTAATGATTTTCTTTTAAGAACTGATTGATTGCATCATCCTTTTCTATCGTAAAAATAATGAGCTTCGGTTTTGCTTCTGCCAGTTCTTCCAGATATTCCTCCATAATTTCAGGCTCTATCTCACCAATTGGCTTCTGATAAGAATATTTTGATGCTGATTTTCTATCACTTAAAATGTAAAATAAATTCCTGTTTCCATATACCGAAATGGTATCCCCTTCGTCTGTCTTTTCTTCGATATAATCAACTACTGCTCTTATCTGGCTGTCTTCAAAAACAATTCCATGTGCTAACTCCTGATAAGTATTAATCACTAGAATCCTCCAGTTAAGTGCTGCCACACCCAGACAGAGTGCCCCTGTGACAAGGTATGGAATCCGCTTTTTCCAATCTGCTTTTCTGCAGTTTTTACAAAACAGGCTGTAAGGATATACCAGTGCTGGAAGCAGTGTCATGCCATAATGTCTGTATATCTGACCGGACATGCAGATAAAAAGCATCGTCAATGCCATGTAGCAGAGATATCCGATATGGAAAAACCGCTTTTCCTTATGGCGAAGTGACAATAACAGATAAATAAATGCCGCAAGAAATGTGAGCGAACCTCCAAAAAATTTCAAAGCATCCCACTGTCCCGATGCAGTCACATATGCATCATTGCTTGCGTACATCTGATTAAATACAAAATACTGCTCAATAAAATCACCAAATGCATGATGATACAGCAGATAAATTGCAAAGGGCAGTAAAAAGATTATGCAGCCAATTAAAAAGTAAAGTAAAAAGCCGCCCAGCTCCTTTGCATTCTTCTGATACAGGCACTGAATCAGCACCATAATACAAAACACCAGCCAGATAGAAATCATATTGATTCGTAATAGACACACTGCTGCAAAACATGCCCCACAAAGCACAAGACGCAGCTTTGTTATTTTCTCGTTTAAAAAGTAATCCAAGAAAATGTACATCGCAATCATGTGAAATGGCAATGCATATTCTTCTGTAAAATTACCGCCGTCAAAAAACTGGTTCATCAATGCAAAAATCAGAAATGTAATGCCGGATGCGCAAAGCATCCCACAGCGTTTCTCTGCTATTTTATAACAGAAATATGCACTGATAAAAATGGCAATTCCTTCTAAAAACCAGATGCCATGCTCAAATGATAACAGCGTTCCAATATAATTAATTACATACAAAAGAATTCCCTTATGGTCAAAGAAATCCCGGTATGGAACATATCCTTCCGTCATCATCCAGCCCATATAACGGAACACACTTGAGTCTGTTCCCGTAATACCTTTTTCTGTAAAGACATCTAATGGGCTCTGCATCATTACAATAAATGTAATGCCTAACAGCATAAGAAAAACAGCAATATTTTTTATATTTATTTTCTTTAATCGTTCCATCTTCGGTGAATCTCCTACTTAAACCTGCCTCGGCAATTTCTTATGAAAAAGGAGCATTTATCATGCTCCCCTTCTTATTTTTTCAACATTCTTTTGATTTTTAAAATACCATAACGGTAATACCAGCGGATAACACGCATTGTATGTGATTTGGTAAGCCATACGTGCTTTTCACAAAGCTTTCTTACCTGCTCCGGCCGCATTTCACCCTTTTTCAAAAGTGCGTAAAACAATGTCTGTAATGCAAATTTCTTTTCTGCCGGCAGATGCCAGATTGGAAGAGCTGCATCCTGTGGCACAACTGTGTCACATTTTAAATCTGTCCACATACGTTTCACATAATTGCCACCGAGATTGTTCTGACATCCCATATGATAATAAATGCAGGAAAGTGAATGTGCTTCATCCGTCAGCTTCACCTTGCCATCTTCATATCTTTTATAATTTACCTTCCAGATTTCATCGAAATTCTGAAAAAGCTCAGGAATCCTTGTAGAAGAAATTGCACAAATTTCTCCGCCGGAGTAAACAAGGTCTTCTGGCTCTTCTCCACCAAAGCACTCCTTGTAAATCTCTCTCATTTCTTTGACAGAGCAGCCATTTACATTTTTCTCTACCGGATAATCAATCGTCAATGCTGCCACTCCATTTTTCTCGATATCTTCATATAACCCTGCTAAGGAGCCGGTAATTACACAGTCTGTATCAAGAATTACGAAGTTTCCTTCCCGCTCTTTTAAGTAATCTAATACATCAAACACATAGAACTGATTACGCCATGCGCCAGACCAGTCCTTTGGTGTTTTTCTAGTCAATTCCACATTTGCAAGTTCAATCTGATTTTCTGCAAAATAAGTATTCAGATTCACACCATCTACTGTTGGAAGTTCTTTTAAGTTTGTTAAAAAAATCCATTTATCTACCACATCGCGGTTTGTCAACAACGCAGTCTGATATAAATTGTAAATACATCTCCAGTAAATCGCCTGCACTTCGGCACTTCCGCTTCTCGCGCCTACCGATGGTGCAAAATTATCATCATCTGCCGGCTCCACATAAAACCAGCTTACAAAATAATTATCCATTCCTTCTCCTTTTATGATGGGACATGAAAGCTTCTATCTGAATGTTTCCAGATAATCTCTTGTTTTTAAAATTCCTTCTTCTAACGAAATATACTGCATCGCACCTATTTCTTCTGTAAATCTGCTGATATCAAGAATATTTACCGGTACATCCACTGCTCGTCCCGGCTGATAATCAATATCCATCTTAAGCTGCAGCGTATTTTCAATCGCAGCAATAATTTCTTTGACACTATAACCAACACCAGTGCCTACATTAAAAATCTTCTGCTCTCCATTATAAGAAGCAATCTGTACTATCGCCTTTACAGCGTCCTCAACATAAATATAATCGCGTACAACAGAACCATCACCATATAATCTGACTGGCTCGTTATTAATTGCCTTATAAACAAAAGTTGTTACAACGCCCTGCACGCCATTTGGATTCTGGTATCTTCCATAAGGATTTGCCAGACGTACAATACGGTAATCTAACTTATGCATATAGTGATATAAGTATAAAAGCTTTTCAATTGTAAGCTTTTGAATTCCGTAAGAAGAAATTGGGTTTAATGGTGTATCCTCTTTAATTGGAACATCTGCAATCTTGCCATATACTGTTCCACCAGAGGATAAAAATACAATTTTCTTTACCTTATTAATCACGCAGGCATCTAAAAGCTTTACTGTCACAACCGTATTGGACATAAATTCTTCTGCGATTCCCTGATTACATGTACCTGGAACAACCGTACTAATCAGATGATAAACAACATCTACGTCACGTGTTAAGCTGACATAATCATCATTCACTTCAAAATGTCCGTCCAGATATTTAATATTCTCAGAAGAAATTGTATTTTTCAATCGCTCTAAGGCTGGCATGGAACAATCATATGCAATTACAAAATTATCTTTATCTGCACACAAATGCTGACAAAGATTTGTCCCAATAAATCCAGCTGCACCAAGAACCAATATTTTCATAAATACCTCTCATTCTTTCAAGCCTTCCGGCTGTCGGTACTAGTTTTCTTTTTTCTTAAAAATAATTAACTTGCTTGCTACAAAGTTTAATAAAATTACGATTACATTAGCTGCAAGCTTCCAGAACATCTCATTGGAATGCATCATATCAACTGCTACATACATTACCACCATATCAACTACGCCAGTCGCAATTCTGCAGATGAAAAAGCTGCATAACTCGTAGATTAAAACCTTAGCTTCCATAGATTTGCTGTCAAATACCCAGATTTTGTTTGTAACAAATGCAAAGATAACAGCAACAAACCATGCAACCACAGTACTTACCATGTTGCTCCAGGACAGCATATTGTAGCACACATAATATGATACCATGTTAATTAATGTTGTTAAAACACCAAACACTGCATACATAATAAATGACTTATGCTTTATCAGTAAGTTCTTTATAAATTCCATTTTACTAACCATAACCTTTCAAAAATCTGATTCTTATTTGATTGCTTTGTTAATCTGTCTGAAATCAGATAATGCCTGTTTTCCGATTTTGAAAATTCTCTTTAAGTTAATAGAGTTCACACCACCCTGACGAGGTCTGAATGTGATTGGGTGATATTTCATTTTCAGATTCTTCTTTGTATAAATTACAGAAATAATTACATTTGAAAGATTGAAATCCTTTGGAACAAGTCCAATATACTCGGAAAGTGTGCTTGCTTTCATCAGACGGAATGGTGTATTCGCATCTGTTACAGTTACACCGAAGCAAAGCTTAATTACAAATTTTAACACTTTTGTTGTAAATACACGTGAAGCACCGTCTTCCCTTCCTTTTCTCCAGCCGATAACCATATCGTAATCTTCACGTTCCTCCCAGAACTGCTCAAATTCAGATGGTAATGTCTGTCCGTCTGAGTCTGTCTGGAAAATATAATCTGCTCCATTTTCCAATGCATAATTGTATCCGTAAAGTACAGTAGCTCCATGACCGCCGTTTGGTTTTGTTACCGGATGGAATAATGGGCGCTCCTTTGCGTACTCCTGCATAATCTGGTAAGTAGAATCCTTACTTCCGTCATCAATAATTACTAAACGTGATTCCCCATTTCCGTTATGTGCCTCAACAACCGGATACCAGTCATCAATTACCTGTTTGATATTTTCTTCTTCATTATATGCTGGTATTACAATATACAACTTGTCCATTTTTCTTTTCTCCTTTATCACATTTATCACTATTTTTTCAAATATACATAAAACGAATCATAAACCTCTAAAGAGTATACATCATCTTCACACCATTTTTCCAGCTTTTTATATACTTTTCCAAGATTATTGCTTTTTTCGTTATTTTCTTCTCTGTCACCCGGCACAAGTATCACATCCGGTTTATCAGCTTCTAACTCTTTCGCAAATTCTAAATACAGTCTCTCACTATTGTTAATAATTGGTGTCTGATAGAAAAACTTATTCGCATAAAAACGATTGCTTTCCAGATAATTAATACAATAGTTTCCTAAAACAAGCACATTGTCTGTTTCTTCTGTGTTCTCCTGCAAATAGGTGACTGCTTCTGTTTTAGCTGCCGGCTGATAAGTCACAATGGAAATTCCCGCCTGTACAATCACAAGTGCAACTGCGACTATCATGTACGGCTTCACATTTTTAGCTCTGTCTTCTTCTGTTAATGCATCAAACAGCATTCCCATCGGAATAACGAGTGCAGGAAGCAGAATAATTGCATAATGTGCATGTGCTCTTCCTGACATAGATGCTAACGCCAGTGACACAAAGTAAAACCAGAGATTCATCTGGAATACTTTATTTTTACAAAACAGCATTCCTGCTGCAATCAGCATTCCCGAATATAAGGTCAGTCTGCGGAACAGTCTCCACATTACTAACCAGATTGGCATCGCACTCTCACTGCAATACTCCAGATTGAAGACGAAATAATAACTTATCATATCCGCAACACTTCCTGTCGCAATGTGATATCCAAGTATCGGAAGCAATGCAATCACACAGCCTAGAAGGAAATTTGCAATACAGATGCCAATGTCTTTCCACTTTTTCTTCGTAATCATCTGAATGAGTACGAGTGGCATAAATGCTGCAAATACAGCAATCATATTAGCTCTGATAAAAAGAATTATCGTAAAACTGATACCAATTAAAATAATTTCATAGAAGCGGTATGCTCCATCTATAAAATATTTTAAACAAATATATAAGCCTAAGGTAATCCATGGCAGTGCATATTCCTCTGTCAGATTACCATCGGTTAAAAGCTGGCTGATGGTAAGTCCCGCAATCATAAGAAAAACTGCCATATACTGTGCTGTTTTCTTATTTGTAACAAGCTTCACTACCTTAAATGCAAGCAGTGCTGTTACAAATGCATTTACCATTTCTAATACCCATACTCCGGTAAAGCTGCCACCAGAAATCATAATACCGAATGCATTTATCAGATAAAGAATCAATCCTTTGTGGTCAAATACATCCTGGTATATTACTTTACCATTCTGCAATGCCTGTCCCATATAAAGATAAACAGCCGAATCTGTTTCCGGCAGTGCATCAGACCAAGGACATAATGCAAGAACAAATCCCAATCCAATTGCAAGAATTCCTGCAAAAGCAATGTCGCATCCTGTCAATCTGCGCTCTGCGGTATTCCAAGCAGTCTTCTCTGCTTTTTGCTGTGATTTAGCATTCTCCATTTTCTGCTGCTTTGCACTGTCTGTTGCTGTATGCTGACACGTTGCAGGAAATCCTGCATTTTCATTTTTCTTTCCATGTAATACGCTTGCTAAATAATATAAGGAAGGAAAAGCTGCAACAGCCCCTGCCACTACGATAACAATTGACAGCAATTCGATATTCACACCTAAAATCCCTGCCACTGTAAGCATCTTACTTGATAAATGCCATCTCTCGTAAAATTCCATTCCAAGCATATAATCAATCAGCAGAATCAGAAAAAGATACCACCATCTTCCATGCTCTTTCAACTGCAATTTCATCTCCGGCAGATGTTTCCCCCAGAGAAAGCTTCCCACCAATACGATAAATATTCCCAAAATTCCATACAGGTATGGCGGCATCCACAGACACCACAACGCTGTCATGGAAATGGAAAATATCACTCTTTGTATTTTTGTCATTTTTTAATCTCCATTTTCCTCGCTGCTCGCGTAGACAAAAGAAAAGGGAATCCTTTCGGAATTCCCTTTTCCAGTCTGGACCTTTTCCATATTACTATAGAACGTCACTTTTTGCAACACCGCTTTCTTGCGTGCTTCTTAATAGTTTTTAAATATTTTCTGTATTTAATTGCGCGCATTTTCTCTTTTGTATAAATGCTTTTCCCCAGAATACCACTTCCATAATTACCTGATATAACAAATACAGCCATGCCGCAGTATAAATATTCCGCTCCACACAGGTGTACGAATAAGAATTCTCGCTAAATGCAAGCTGGAAATCTGTCAGGAATCCGTATATGGTCGGTATACTGAAAATATAGCCTAAAAATAACGCGTTCATAACACTGTCAAAATTCAGCTTCTTATGCTCCATGCATAGCACAAACATCGGCATTAAAAAGTATAATAAGGTATAACGGAATGCTGCATTCGGAAAAAATGCCATTGCTGCAGCTAAAAATGCCATTTTTCTGATATTGCTCTTTGTAAATAAGACCATTAAAAACAGAACTATCAAAAATACATAATTTAAAATCTGCGCCGTTTTTCCCTGAATTCCTACGAATGCGAGAATGCCTGTAAAAAACTGTACGCGCTCTACCGGATTGCCACCAAGCATACTAGAAATTACACTCCAAAATGCTTTAAAGCCACTCACGCCACCAAAGAAAGCAAATGGTCCAAAGAAAAACAATACTCCATAAATCACAAGACGTGCAGCTTCTTTCCAACGTTTTTCTTTGATATATAAGAGTCCGAAAAATGCAGGATAAATCTTAAGTCCTGCTGCTACTGCAATCAAAATCAATGCAGCTTCACGCTTTACTGCACTTTCTGAATCCTTCCATAACATTGCAAGAAGCAGTAATGCAATTACAATCAATGTCATGTTGCCTCTCTCCAATGCTCCCATAAACAGTGGAGTAGAAAGAATGACAGAAAACGCTAACAGCTTTCTC
This sequence comes from Roseburia sp., assembly GCA_045121975.1. Classification (GTDB taxonomy): domain Bacteria; phylum Bacillota; class Clostridia; order Lachnospirales; family Lachnospiraceae; genus Roseburia. The sequence goes on along the minus strand of JBGVHB010000121.1, from coordinate 180,833 downwards.
TGATAATTTTTGATTGGTAACTCCTCAATTGCATATACTAACAGCAATACACTTACTACAGAATATAATACATACATTAAAATCTGATATGGCATCTGTGAAAGCACATTAAAGTTATTTACCACTTCCCCGGCAGTACTTATTTTTCCATATACATAATAAAATACATATGCCAATGGTGGAAAACAAGCGTTGTCGCCATGTTCATAAACAGTTGCCCTGTCTCTTGCAAAAAGAAGGTGTCTAAAATAATCCGACATCGTCCAGTCAGAATTATTCTCCATTGCCAGCCATTTAAACACCGGACTTCCCTTAAAATACGCAGCGCAGAAAAACAAGATAATTCCTGTCAGGCTCACAATCAGATAGATAGTCAATGGTGATACTTTTTCAAAAATCTTTTTCTTATTCATTGCTGTACTCCTCCATTGGATATACGATTCTTCGGTCTGTATCAAACCACTCCGCTACGGTACGGAACATCTTTACAATCATCTTTCCAGAATCCGTAATCACATATCCATCTTCTGTTTCTTCAATATTGCCGGATACAATCTGCTCATTAAATCGCTTTTCAAATGCTCCAAAATCATATACATATCTGTCTATAAATATCTCAGACATTTCTTCCTGTGTATATGCTTCCCCTTCATTTTCCTGCATATAACTAAGCATAAACACTGATACGGAACGCTCTACCGTCACCGGAATCAGAGTAAACAACACCATGTTTACACAGCAGAATCCGCAAAACATCAACAGTACATCCTTGATATCCATACCCAGACTTTTCCATTTTCTGCTGACAAGGAAGGTCAAAAGTGCCGCAATGATTCCTGTCAAAATAATAAAAACAATTCCCCGGTACATCAGGACATCCATAGATGCAAACAGTCCTGTATGAAATAATCCAACAAACAGAATCGTACATAATACATAAATCAAAATGTAGATTCCAACAATCTTTAACACCTTTTTCATAACGTATCTCCTTTATTCTCTTATGTATGAAAAAAGAGAATCCATTTTATGTTGAATTCTCTTTTCTTTTAAACCTTATATATCATACACTAGTCAGGCTTATTTTTCAAATTTTCTCTGTTTAATTTTTCTCTTTCAGGCTTTTAATAAGTTCTCGAATCAAATGCCAGATGCCCCGGATAACGGAAAAAATAAGGAACATGACAATAAAGCCAACCACACCAAACATAATGTCTGCAAACTCCATTGCTCCGGTATTTGTTACTTTTTGTCCGATTTCAATCGCGAATGTGATTACAATAATTAATGTAAAAACATATATCCACGCAATTACCATCACATGATTATTTTTTGCAAGCCATTTAAAAATTGGATAGCATACAAAAATCATAATCATTCCTAAGATTCCAATTACAAGAAAATGTAATTCCTTGTCAGAAAAATTGTACTCATATGCATCGTTTAGTCCTAAGAAGTAGGTATGGAATTTAGCAATCCACCCGACTATCATATATAAAAATTCTTTCATTATTTCTTCTTCCATTTTGCGTACAGTGTGATATTGCCTGTACTGCCCTTTTTAATCTGTGTCACTTTATTTTTGTATTTGCTGTCACTATACCAGCCTGCAAAGGTATAACCTTTTCTGGTTGGATTTTTTAATGTAATTGTAGAAGTTGTCACATAATACTTCGATGGATTCTTGCTGTTGTTTTTTCCACCCTTTAAGTTATAAGTAATTGTGTACTTCGTCTTTTTCCACTGTGCGTATAATGTTACGCTTCCGCCGTCCTTACTGGTCAGTTTCTTTACACTTGCCTTATTTGCATAAGTTTTACCAGAACCATCTTTCTTCGTATTCCAGCCGACAAATGTGTAACCTTTTTTCTTATATGAGTTCTTTGTAAGATTGTACGATGTGCCATACTTACAAGATGTCATATTTTTCATTTTTCCACTGGTACTTCCATTTCCATCGAATTTGATGGTGTACTTATGTGCTGTCCATTTTGCGTAAAGTGTTACATTTCCAGTGCTTCCTTTTTTAATCTTTGTAACTTTATTCTTAAACTTCTTATCAGAATACCAGCCTTTGAATGTATAACCTTTTCTGGTTGGGTCTTTTAAGGTAATGGTAGAAGTTGTAATGTAATATTTTGCTGGGTTCTTACTATTATTTGTTCCACCATCTAAATTATAAGTAATTGTGTATTTTGTCTTTTTCCACTGTGCATAAAGAGTAACCTTTGTGCCACTCTGACTTGCAAGATTCTTTACTTTTGCTTTGTTTTTATAGCTTGTTCCGCTTCCATCTGCCTTGGTATTCCAGCCATTAAAGGTGTAACCTGTTTTCTTGAAAGCATTTGCTGTAAGTTTATATTCCTGTCCATATACACAATTCTTCATAGCAGACATGCTTCCGCTTGTACTGCCATTTCCATTGAATTTAATCTGATAAGTAATTCCTGCAACGTTATCAGATGTACTAGAACTTGTACCCGTCAAAGTAGTCGCAAGGCATACACTTCCTGTAGTAAATGGCTTCTGTGCCAGGTTAAATTTCATCTGGCCATTTGGTTCAACAACCATTCCATAAATATATCCACTTGCCTTCTGTTCATCTGTTAATGTATAAATAAGATTTGCTGCCTTTGTTGTTAAGTTAAGTTCGTATATAGAAACAGGTGTGGAATAATAAAATTTTCCATTAAATGCACAGTTGCCTACATATCTGTCGCCATAATAGCCGCTTCCGCCCCATGCATACCACACATCGGAAATACTTAAAACGTCTCCAACTTTTACAAAGTTTGTTCCGTCACAACTATATTTTGCAATACAATCCGTTGACTGGTCAAAGCTATACCAATAACCATCAAGATAATCAAAACCTGTATATACATTATTCCATATACAGCCATCATAGGAGGTATCTTTTGCAGCATCATCATCCCAGCCGCCTGTTACCTGCCAGTCATCTTTATCAAAATGGTCCTCATCTGCTTTTAAGAACTTTGTACTCTTCATAAAATATTCATGCCAGACCTGACCGACCATATCGTAAACCGGGTCATTCCATGTTACGTCCACCTGATAATACTTTCCATTGATTTTCACCATATTCCAAGCGTGGTCAATGGAAATACTTGTAACTAACTGACATGGAATTCCAAGCTGTCCTGCCAGCTCATAGTATGCTAACGCATAGCCCTGACAAACTGCAGATTTATTTACTAACACACCATACGCAGTATAAATAATATCTGATGCCGCCGAAGGATTGGTGTATACGATTGTATCGTATGCACAGTTACGTGCAAAATAATCATTCAGATAAAGCATCTTTTCCATATCAGACCAGGAAGATGATATTCCCTGTAAAATAGAATTTACTGCCGCATCATACTGTGCAAGCATTGTCTTAATTTGTGATTTTGTATATGTATCATCATAACTGATATATAATGTCATGACGCAGTTCGTTGCCGGATTATAAGACCATCTGAATCCATCCAGATAGAAATATCTTGGATTGGAATTGAAAAATTCTGCTGCATAAACATTATAAAAATCGTCGGAATCAAGACCATAAGATGATAAATCACATGTTGTAGAGAGTTCCTCACAAGCTTCTGCAATTGCTTTTGCTGCATTTATATAATCATTTGATGTTACGGATGCAGAAAGACCATAATCACCTGCATTTCCATCTTTTAAAATCTGTCCCGAAGTTTCCTTTAACAAACCACCTTTTTGAAGAATGTTGTCATAGCTCATCTCAACGAGTACTTCATCTTCAGGTACTGCCTCAGTTGTGGCTGGTGTTTCTGTGGTTGCTTCTGTGGCTTCTGTTTCTGTGGCTGTTTCTGTTGTTGTTTCTGTTGTTGTTTCTGCGGCTGATGCTTCTGTAACCTCTTCTGTTACATTTTCTGTTTCTGGCACTTCTGTTGCAGTTTCTGTAGTTGCCACTTCTGTGGCTGCCACTGTTTCTACCTCTCCGGCTGGTGCTTCCGTTTCTGTAGCTGGCACTTCTGTGGCTGTCTCTTCTGTTGAAGTCTCTATCACTGCCACTGATTCTGTCTCTGCGACTGCTTCTGTTTCTGTAGCTGGCACTTCTGTCGCAGCCACTGTTTCTACCTCTCCGGCTGGTGCTTCTGTCGCTGCTTCTTCTGTTTCAACTACATACTCCTCTTCTGCTTCATTTTCTGTAGTCTCATAAACGCTTGTTTCTACCGGTACAAATGCTTCTGCTGCATATGCTGCTTCGCTCACGCTGTTTACAAGCATAACCGCCAATAATGCTGCTGCAATTTTTTTCTTCATGCACTTCTCCTCTCTTTTTCTAACCAATTTTCTTTATATCATCATCACTACATTCCTTTACAATGTAGTGTGGACGTTTTTTAGTCTCAACGTATGTTTTTCCAATATACTGTCCCATAACTCCCAGACAGAATAGCTGAATACCTCCCATAAACAGCATAACACACATATTAGAAGCCCAGCCCTGTACCGGGTCTCCATAAAGTAATTTACGAATGATAATAAATATTACTGCGAAGACCGAAATCACTGTGCAAAATATTCCCATCCAGGATGCAATATTAAGTGGTACCTGCGAAAAACTCACAATTCCTTCAATGGAATATTTCAGCAGCTTCCAAAAACTCCACTTTGTCTCACCTGCTGCACGCTCTACATTCTGATATGCATACCAGTATGTCTTATACCCAATCCATCCAAAAATCCCTTTGGAAAAACGGTTCTGCTCGCCCATCGCAACAATGACATCTATCATTTCTTTTTTCATCAAACGATAGTCCCTTGCGCCATCTACAATATCAGCATCCGATATTTTATTAATGATTTTATAAAACATTCTTGCGAAAAAGGAACGAATCGGCGGCTCGCCTTCCCGACTTACCCTTCTTGTCGCAACGCTGTCATATTCACCTGTTTCTAATATCTTTACCATCTCTGGCAAAAGTGATGGCGGGTCCTGCAAATCTGCATCCATAATCGCCACGTAATCTCCTGTTGCATTGCAAAAGCCTGCATACATCGCTGCTTCTTTTCCAAAATTCCTTGAAAAAGAAAGATATCTGACATAGCTTCTTTTCGCTGCAATCTCTTTGATACAATCTAACGTTCCATCCTTCGAACCGTCATTTACAAAAAGCACCTCAAACTGATATTCCTTCATCTGTTCGATAACTCTGTGCATCTCCTCATCAAATAAAGCTATGCATGACTCTTCGTTATAGCATGGAATAATTAAGCTAATCTTCTTCATTATCACTATTCCCTTCAACCTCAGTATAGGATTATCAGCCCATACCTACAGAGATTTTAACACTCTTTGTTTAAAAATAAAATGGTATAATGCATTTTTTGTGCATTATACCGTTTTATTGCGTAATCATCAGGGAATATTTTTACAAATCGCGAATGAATGTCCTGCTGGAAAAAGGAATTATTTCATTATCATTTGTTATTTTGTATGCAATTTCCTCGTGCATATAGGAAACAATCTCTTTTGTACTATAGTTCGAAAACTTATTAATCACCGTATCAAGCACTGTCATTTCCCTTTGTGAAAACTGCTCTTTTACCTCTTCAAAATCCATCGTAGATGCAATCCGATAAGCAACATAATCATCCTTTTCTTCCTCTGTCACACTAAGTCCCTTTAAACGAATCAACTCATTATGTGCAACTGGAAGTGCTCCATAAGGTTTATGCTGATATACCAGACCTGTCATTGCCTTTCCATGCTGCATAAACGATACTTCATCAATATACCACAGCAGCTTCATTGCTTTTACCTTGTAAAAATTCTCTACTTTCTCCGCAAGATAAGCTAAAATATTTCTAACCCTGGCAATATCTAGCACACAAAAACCATTTTCTTCTGATGGCTGATAATATTCGGCATATTTGGCACGCACGATTTCCTCAACAAGATAATTGTCGCCTATTTTCTTTATTCTTTCTAAAATTTTTTCTCTAATAGCCTGATAGCGTTCTAGTGCAAATTCATTTTTGTTTTTCTCTAATAATACAAGACAATATCCTGGATTCTCTCCTGTCATCCGCATAATCATATCATAGGTAGAATCCTGAATCTGTTTTGTTTCATAACGCTGAATCGTGGCTTCTCCTACGCCAAGCAATCTGGAATACTCTTTCTGCGTCACGCCATATGTTTCACGAATCGCCTTTATTTCTTCTACCTGGAGCAATGAATTTGCCTTGCGGTAAGCTTCTCTTGCTTCATAAAGATTATCATCCATCACCATTGCTGGTGTAAACTCTTCCTTCTCTCTATCGCAATAGTAAACGGATTTCATATACTCTACTTCCACATTCTTTACCATGCCGCGTGTCTTATATTGAACTACACTTACTTCATGTTCCTCTTCACAAAATGGACAATCATAGACAAGTTTCTTCATTACTTCTCCACACATAACCTCTTCCTCCTTCATACCAATCTACTCTTGTTAATAAATTACTCCAGTTTTTCACTTCAAAACTTGTCATTAATAATGTACAACTAGTCCAATTCAACATATGGTCTGGACTTTAATGGAAACTTTGCAAAATGAAAGGATACACAAAAAATCTTCTTGGAAATTCGAATCTTTTCCTTGATGTATATCTGCCGCCCTTGAATCTCTTTTCCAAAAACTCTAAAATCTGAGCTGTCTATATGTTTATCATCCTTTATATTTTCAATATAATCGGACAACTTTAATAAACCAAGTTCTCTCTTAACATCCTCTGAACTATACCCCAACGCCAGCATTGTATTCTCTGTCGTACAGATATCATCTTCCTTTTCCCCTCTCTTCCTAGGAAGAATGTCTAACTGGCAATCCTTCTGCAAAATTAACCTATGTAGCTCCTGTAAATGTTGTTCTACATTACTTCGGGTATCAATATATGCATTCTCATTTCTCATCGAATCCCCCCTGTCTAACTTATATAATCATAATACATCAATTGATGCATTATTGTCAATATACAATGCATCAATTGATGTATTATGAATTTAACAGTACCTTTTTAATTCTGTCATTACAGCCATTACCAACCATATGTTCCGCCATATCTTCGCCGCCAGACTTTTGGCAGAAGAGGGATATTCTTATATTATTCTTCACATATTAGTAAGACCTATTTTTCACTCCAATTTTTTACATTTTTAAATTTAACTTTCAGTTGTTCTTCATTCACACCAGTTCCAACATATAAAATACGAAGATTCCGTATTGCACGTGTCACAGCTACATATAATAAATTTCTAGCTTCAATGTATTTTGGTTACCTAATACTATCCGCAAAATTTTTAGCTAAAATCATATTTTCCATACAAATGTCTGCCACTTTCTCAACACGTGCCTTATCAATTTCAGCTTCTTCATATGCAATATACGATATTTCATACTCTTTCATAATAGTTTCTAACTCATTTTCTGCCGGTTCAATGATGTAACTGATAAAAATGTAATTTCGCCGCCATACAATAAATACGGTGTACGCATCTTTTTGCAAAAATGTAAAATATCCCTTTTTAAAATTTTTGCTGATAAACTCTATCCCATGACAAATGCTGTTTTCCAAACAAATATATACCGGCATACTCTGAACTAAGCCTGCTAACATCGGCTTCAACTTTCGAAATAACTTTGTCTGATGAAAAATAAGATTCTGTGGTATTTTTCTAATCGCGTCTAAGAACAATTCATCATCCAAAACCAATGTATGGTATATCTTTTTTGTTTTCTCATCAAACATTGAAATTATATGCATATCCTCAAAACCACCCATACTATGAGGCAGCATAATAAAAGACTCCCTGTATTCTTCCTTCATAATTCTTTCCAAAAAATCATTCAGAGATTCTTCTACATAATCAGCTTTATCTGTTCTCTCTAAATCGAGTGGCATGGTCAACAAATATTCTATATTATCACATTGAATTTCATAATGCGCTTGTCCAACAGTAGCAATTCTTGCTGCCAGCCTGTCATATATGTAAGAGCCGGCAAGAATTTCCTTTGCCTTATTCTCTGCCACCATATGCACCATATCCTGATTATCCATTTCCTCTGACAACGTTCCATCTATTACCAAATCCATCTTTTTATCTTTATCATTCTCACGAAAAAATGTATTTACCATGATTTCGAACCTTCTATTCGGTAGGTATTTCGCCGCATTATCAGCATCAGAGAAAAATTTTTGCAAATCACTCTCATTCTCCATTTTTTCTAAAGGAATTTCATTTATTTTTATATTTAATGCTAATCTGCCAAATGCACGTAAAATACTAATTGCATCTAATGCATCTTTCTCTGACTTTACTCTTCCATTTATGCAGCATAATTTTCTAAAATGATTATAATAATTTCTATTTCGTTCTTTTAGTTTTTCTATCATTTCAAGATATTTTTCTTCGCCTTTTTCAGAAAAAATATCCAGATATTCCACATTTACAGAAATTCTCTCCTGCATTCGATTCATATAATTAAACAGTTCCTTATACAACCAATTAGATTTTTCATGAAACATTGCATTTTTCTCCAACATAATTGTCAATTGCCCAAAGGTTGTGGTTGTATATAATTCTGCGTGCTGTGCCTCATGACGGCTTACTGCTTCTTTTCTTCCCTCTTCTAGCTTATGATTAATTACCCCTCCATTAGAAAAACGATATTCTCCTTCTGCGTTCATATCTTCTCCTCCATTTCATTTGTAATTTTGTATAGAATAACATAAGGCTTTCCATTTGGAAAGCCTTTCTTCAATCTCATGATTTCAATATCAATTTTTTACAGTCCATCTCTAATTTCTTTATCGTATTCTTGAATCTTATCAATAATATTCGTTAAATGATCTTCCTCTTTTTCGCTAAACATATACTTCGCAATAATCTCATGAATTAACATATAAGTTCCTGCAAAAGTGCCTAACGCCGTGATAAGTGCTGGCAACAAATCCAATACTTTCGCACCACCAAACACCACACATAACATGGCAATAATAACACTCACTACAACTAATGCCGGTAATGCTATCAGCAATCCCATTGATATATTAAACAAATATCTCCTTGCCTTTCGCTTATATGCAGAGCTCCGTTTGTAATTTGTTACATATGCTTTCAAAATCTCTGTATATTGTTCATTATGCGCAGATAAACTATTTGTATCACTGCTATGTAACAACTTATCATCAGAATCAAGTTCCTGTGCATTTGTTTCATCCGGTAGATTCTGATTTACTAGTGCTGCATCATCTCTTACTGCTTGCATTTCCGGTAGTACATCTTCATTGTGTTGACTCACCTCATTACAATTTACCGCTTCTACCATTAACAGTCATACCCCTCTATTTTCAATTCACCAATTCTCTTCATAACCGCTGTGACTGATACTTGAAAATAATCACTTAAATAACTAATCGTGTCTGCTTTCATCTCCTCATTACAAGAGTTTAGTACTTTTCTAAATTCATCCTCCGGCATCAGCAAATTCGCAGCAAATGCATTTGCACGTTGCTCAATCTCATTCTGTTCGCCTTCATTAGCCAAATATGTATTATAATAAACAACCGAATTTTCATCAAAATCAAATAAATAATGCGCCAACTCATGAGCTAATGCAAAACGCTTATGTCCTATATTATCATTACAATTCACACACGTAATCCTATTTGTTCCATAGCGTTCCTGCAATTTAGGGTCTACAGCTATATATGCAGATAAACTTGATGGCTGCAATTCCTGCTGATATACCTTAAATCCAAGTCGGGATAAAATTTCAATAATTGGAACACCACCTTGTTCGTACTTTATATCAAAGTATTTTATCACATCCTTAGCACGTTCCGGCATATCAGAAATATTATTGGACTTTTTCCTAATTGAAGTAATTAGTTCCTTATACATATCTTCACCTTTTGTATTTCTATGTTTTCCCTTTTTTTGAAACAAAATAATATCACCCATCGCCACACCTCCTCACATAAGTCACATTATTTCTTGTTCCTTACGTCGAAAAAAAGAGTGAGATTCAAAGAATCCCACCCCAACAATTGACAACCAACTGGTTTCTTTATAATTTTTTCACCAATTCAATTTCTTTTCTATCCATAACTGCTCACGGTCTTCCTTCATTGAACCATCACTTACTAATTTTATTGTTTACAAATAAATATCTATTATTTGAAAATCCTCGATTTTCTCCTCATTACAATACATTGAAAACTCTGCCATCACATCCTTCTCAGTAAAACCATGCTCAATATCTTCACCATCCCAATGCACATATCCTGTTATCTTTATACCAACTTCCAGGTTACCTGATATTTCTATCTGACCATCATACCTATCTTCATTGCTAGAAATCACTTTTGCATCAGATATCACTTCACACTCTACGAAGTCTACAGAAAATTCAAAAATCCCCGTCAGCTCATCTCCCATCAAACTCTCTACATAGCTTGTAATTATTTCATTTATCTCATTAATATAATTATCATCAATTATTTGTTGCACATCACTTAATAAAAACATTCTGTACCTCGCTTATACATAGTGTCTACTCATTCTCTTCAGATATTCATTTAATTGCTCCGGTGTTTCTGCAAAACTTGTTAAAGCCGCCATATATTCTTCTTTTCCACCTGCAAGATTTAATGAAATATTTCTTAACTCATCAGAATACTTGATAATTCCATAGTTGTCTTTTAATTTTCTAGTTTTATTCAACAACTCTTTTACCTTCTCAACAAACAAGCAAAAAAACTGAAATTCCTGCTTTCCACGAAAATCTCTTCCCGGTTCAAGCCGTTCCATTTGTTCGATATAAGTATGTATATCTTTATTTTCGATATTATATGCTGTTGGAAACCACCTTTTTAAATCCTCAAGTTCATATTTTTGTTCTACACTGATGTCTCCATTCTCATGGTTTATACTAAATTTATATAATTCAATTTTTAATAAACTATCCAAATTTAGTTTTTTCTTTAATTTTTGCTTACGTTCCTGCTCACGTTGAAAGTATATCCATGCATTAAGCAGTTTTATTACCATATGAAACTTCTCAAATGCCTCAAAATACCAGTTTAATATCTGTTCAAAATTCGGATTTTCTTCTGTAATAAAAAACTCTCTTTTTAAAATTTGTTCCATAGAATATTTCTGCACATATAAATTCTCAATCGAATAGCATGGCGTTTCAAAAATTAATTTATCATCTACACTTTCATCAAAATCGCGGTCGATAAAAAATAAACCTTTGCAACTTGAAAATTCTGATATTTTAACAATTTTCTCCTTTATATATAACACATTTTGTTTTCCATCACAACACACATACTCCTTCTCTTCCATAAAAAACTTGTCAATTCGCAATCCATAATACTTATCGTCCATTTTTCCTTCCATAAAACAATATATTTTATTCGGATTCCGACCATACAATTTCATGAATTTATCGTAAGCAACAACAGATGCTTTTCGATTTTGTCTTAATGTATTTACATTCATATCATGCTTCCCTCATACAAGCTGTTAATGATACTGCATAATCATCTAAACAATTATCAAAAATAAACGGTGAATGTGTTACTGCTAATAAGAACTTGCAATTTTCCATTTCAAATATATCTGCCAAATAAGTACGCTGCCATTCTATTGACAAAGAAATCTCCGGTTCATCAAATAGAATAATATATTTATTATTTTTATCTAAATACAACTTTGCAAAAAGAGAGATAATCTGCTTTTCTCCAGATGAGAGATGTTCCCAATCTAATTCTCTCTTCTTTCCATTTTTTTCACGTGGAATACAACGCAATGTTCTCTCATCCAAATATATTTCTTTGTTAAATAAATATTTGTCGCATTTCGCCTTAAATACACGCAAATTATTTTCTGCTTCGCGTTGCTTCTCAAAAACATTCAGCAATTTATTTAAAAAATAATTGTATTCCTGATTTGCACAATCTTCATCTTTATATTCAGAAATCTGCTCCATTATCTTTTTCTTATGCGCCTCATCAAGCAATTGATTATCTATTCTTTCTATTGTTTTAATTACTCCATTTTTATTCTGCAATGCTGCAGCCTTCATCTCACGTTTTTCAACAACATCATCAATCATCCCCACAAACACTTCTGAAAATCCGGTTTTATATGCTTCAAGTATCTGTGATGCCGTATTCTGCAATAAATTTTCTACATCTCTCATACCAAAATTTATCCCCGCATTGGTACTTAATCTTCTTCGTGTTGGCGGGTCTATTTCTATCTTGCCCAAATCATCTTCAATTCTCCGGTATGTCGGCAAATACAATATTTTTCCTGATATATTCGACCGAATCACTCTGCGTTTTGATTCAATCGAACTCTGATTTTCCTCATTTGTTGAAATTTCAGCTACATATTCCTCAAAACGCCGATAGCTTATATCATACCTTTTTAAAATATCCTCTGTTTCCTCTAAATTTTTATGATTCTTAACATTCTCAATTAAAGCATCTACTTTATCAGAAGATATAAAACGATACAATCTTCGGATAGCCATTGGTCTTCCGTCTCTTTTCCACGAAATAATGTCATCCTTATAAATACTTACCTTCGTTTTCGGAAAATGTACAATAATTTCTTCAAAATCATAATATTTCAGTTTGGAAAATTCCTCCTCACTGTCACAAAGCGTATAATATATAATATTTAATATTGTTGTCTTTCCACAGCCATTTTCCCCTACAACAACCTTTGCATTCGCACTAAAATCTATCTCTACATCAACAGTTCCAAACAACTTTTTAATCTCAAATTTACTCATCAGCAATTCCATGATATCACCTCATTTACATAAACTTTCTATTATAGCTATCTGTCACATCTATAATTTTCCATAATACTTCCAATGTACCACCTTGTATAATAACATAGTTTATCCGCACACTCAATGGATTTAGACTTTTTTATTAGGGACCAAAAAATGAAGCTGCCGATTCACGAATTTTCATTTGTAAAAGCGACAGCTCCCTAAACCTTATTCTTTTTTCAATTGTTGTCGAAGTAACCTTAATTCTTCTTCTAATTTCATTAACTGTTCATCCTTTTTACTTAATTCCTCTTCTTGCTGACCTAATCTCATATCTTTCTGACTCAGTTCTTCTTCCTGCTGACTCAGTTTCTTATCTTTTTGATTTAATTCTTCATCCTTTTGACTCAACTGCTCCTTCTGTACACTCAGTTCTTCATCCTTCAGCTTCACTTCCTCCGCCAGCTCATCAATCTCCTGTTGCTGCTGTTCTATCATATATTTCACTGTATTTCTATCGAGTATTCTCAATTCCTCTGAAAAAAATCCCATAGCTCTCTCCGTATTCTGACATTCTTTATCCTGATACAAAATTCAAAAAACCTTCCAATTAATCACATGACAGCATCCATGACCTTTCTACATTTACAGAAACTTTCCCCCATTTCATTTGTAATCTTGTATGAAATAACATAAGGCTTTCCACTTGGAAAGCCTTACAATCTCAATTCACTATACACTTATATTACAACTAACCTAACAAATATCCATCAATTCTCTTTCAAGGTTTCTAAAACTTATTAAGCGGTCATTCCCCTTCTTGTCCATATGTTCTAATTCATACCGAGCAGCCTTTTTCAGACAATCTAAAATTATATCATACCTTTGTTCTGGATATTTTTTTAGCCATTCCATTAAATATTCGACTATTGAACTACTATGTTTTTTTACCTGCTTTCTTATTCCTAATACTAATTGCAATATCTCTCTTTCGCTTGGAGAGACCATGCCATTTGCCTCATATATATCGTGCTCCTGATAACCTGCTAACACTTTTTGGAACAACTCAAACGCTGACTCATTAATATTATTTAAAATAAACCGTTCAATGTCCACCTGCATCACTCTTACTTCAGCAATATTTCCTTTCAAAGAACCAAACCATTCCAGATATTTGTCCAAAACCTCATTCTTAATAATAAACTTGAACTGAATCTCTGGTATTTCTCTATTAAATGCAGTTATTAAGCCTTTCATATTTTCCAAAACAATCTCTGGATTATCCCGCAAAATCTCTTCTGTAAGCTCGACAATTACACGTATACTATCTTGTGCAATTATCCTGTCTTCTTTTTCAGCATCGCCTAATACATAAATATTATCCGCTGAAATTTCGCACTCTAAGCACTTTAGAAATTCAGCCGGCATCATGTCATTAGAAGGAATCTTATCTTTGTCAAATGGTAAATTGGAATGTATGATATTTTCAGAAATCAACTGCATTCCAAGCTTAATATAATTGTCCACCTTACATGAGAAACGCATTTTATAAAATTCTGTTAGCTCTTTATTAAAATAGGTATAAACATTTGTTGGAAATACATAGTATTCCTTCATAGAATATGCTTGATTAAGTGATTCATTTAAACCATACAATTCTTCAGCAAAATGATATTTAAGCACAGTGGCACCGCGCACTTCCAAAAATCTTCGTATTGATAACAATTTCACAAAGTTCTTTTCTTCTTTAAATAGAGTTTTTAATAATTCTTCTTTTCTTCCACCTGAAAGGAACTCCATATTCCTCTCAATTCGCTCATTATTTAAAATATAAGCAGAGATATCTCTGTATGCAGATAAAACCTCCTCATCTTCAATTGGATATTTGTTACATAACGCAATTTCCTCTTTATAATAAATCGGAATAATCTGCTCTTGGTCTATTTGTAATCTATCAAATAATTGACTTGCTTTTGTAACACCCTCATCAGATGCAACCACCTTAGACATTGCTACTGCATAACGTTTTTTTCCAATATTTTTCATTATTCCAAAAGCAATATTTAAGCCTTCAATATTCTCACGATTCGGATATGCCACAAATATAACCTGGTCTGACAACGACAATAAAGACAGTGACCCCCAATGATTAAATCCAGCTCTCGTATCTACCAATATCATATCCACATCTAAACGTTCTTTTAAATATGAAAATATTCCTTCAAAAATTTCCTGTTCCTGAATTTTTTGAGTCTGAATTTTCTCCATTTGGTAAATGTATTCTTTATTCATCTCCCTGCACGCCGGAATTACATATATCTCTCCCGGAATTTCATCTAATTGAAGATGACAAAAAATATCTTCTTCCGAAACACTATTGGACTTTTCTACAAGTTTCTTATATAAATACTCAATCACACCATATTTTACACCATTTATCTCATCCGCAATCTCTTCTTCAAAAATATTGTGCAGACTTGGTGCCTCTATATCCAAATCCAATAATAGAATTTTTTTGCCAGCTTGTGCCAAATTATATGCTGTCTGAATCAATGCAATTGTTCTTCCT
This sequence comes from Roseburia sp., assembly GCA_045121975.1. Taxonomy (GTDB): domain Bacteria; phylum Bacillota; class Clostridia; order Lachnospirales; family Lachnospiraceae; genus Roseburia. The sequence goes on along the minus strand of JBGVHB010000121.1, from coordinate 165,434 downwards.
ACACCACCTTTGTATGAGTAAAAGCTAATAACCTGTGTATCCTTCTTTTTTTCTTCATACTGTACTTCTGCATACAACGAATCCTTCCATGAATAAATTCCACCTGCTTTTTTTTCCTGCTTTGAAAGAGTAAGCTTCTCCGCCTCTTCCGTTGTATATATGTTGACAAATCCAACCCTATATTCATTCTGTCTCTGCTCAATTATCTCTTGTACTATCTGCTTAACTGCTTCATCTGTTGCCTCTTCACTATCAGAAACCAGCATCACATGCACCTTGCCACGCTTGCTTACATCTACCTGCACCCATTCATTTTCTTTGGAGACATATTCACGTTCTATTTTGTTTTCTATTTCCTGCCAAATTCTATTCACACATTCACCCACTCTCTTACAAGTCATTCTGCTTCTCTATTATGTAACAATAAACAGAAAGAAACGCCTCTTCCCATTTTTCAAAAACTGTGTCCGAAACATCTTCTTCCGGAACATAACGATAGTCGATATAACTCTTTCCTTCCGGTTTTGCGACATATGTTAAATTCGCAGAAACATCCGGTGTCATATCATCATATATATCTTCTAACCATGTCCTATATCGTGTACTATCAATATCGTGGCTAGGACGCGATGTAGAAATTGCACCATCAATCCAATTATGTCCATCTTCCACAATTCCCGGATACTCACTGCATATTATGCCCTTTAACATACATTCTATGACAATTCCACCAAAATGAATCGCTCCAACCTTCTTTTTTTCATTAGATAATACTTCCCAATCCTTTAATCTGGACTTTGCGACTGCCTCATAGTTCTCCACTATGCTCCTCCTTTGTACTACATCTCATTTTATCCCCATTTAATACACCCTTTTGTCATTTTATCACAACAAACTCCAAAAGCAAAGCAAATAGTACCTATTTCCCAAAGCATTAAAATTTATTATCCAATCAGTCTTCTGATAAAAATGTGTTGTAAATCATTACACTTCTGCACTATACATTTCGTAAATTGAATAACTGCCGGGAATCCGGCGTGAATAAATAGATAGGCGGATGACATACTTTGTAATATGCATCTCCATGCTACCATCGGTTTGAATCAAAAAGCGTAAGCTGTTCTAAAGATATGTTCATAGTATCTTATTTGATACTTTTTGTCAACTACAAAATCCTTTGCCTTATATATTTTTATTCTGACATTCTTTATCCTGATACAAAATTCCAAAAAGCTCCCCATTAATCACATGATAGCATCCATGACATTTCTAAAACTCCTACATAACACAAGGAGCTGCAGCCTAGCTCAATACCTTTGCTAGACCACAGCTCCTTAGATTTTCTACTCTTCCACCTGACTTTTGGCTGCCTTAAATACGTGTTTTTTTCCAACGAAATAATTGATGACAATTACCAACACAGTGATAAATACCTTACTAATCATCTTGTTTGCATCAAATATTTCTACCAGTAAAATCAAACCAAAATAATCAATTAATGCCGTCGCACCACGCGCAATCACAAATCGAATAAATTCTTTCACTAATTCCAGGAAATTTGCACATTTGCTTTGGAAAACAAAGTTTTTATTACACAGGTATGCCGCGAGTTTTACTACAATCAAGGTAATCAGATTCGCTACCTTATAATCAAGAACACTTATCAAAACCCGGAATAAAACCACATTTAAAACAGATGTGCCAACACCGAATAAACCATATAAAATCGTTTCTCTGTTTACGAATTTCTTAATTAATTTCTTCACTGCTTTCATCCTTCTTGTCATAATCTAATTTTCTGACATGATACTGTACATCTTCTAAAATTTTGCGATTCTTAGCAATAATATCTGCCTGAAGTCCAATCACAATTGTCATAAAGCCCATCATTAAAAGTGTACTTGCTAAAATTAAGGACTGGATGTGTCCATTTGCATCGCCCATGAAGAAATACACGAGGAAACGGATTCCTAATGCAACTCCAATGAGAAATGGAATCATTCCAACAGTGGTAAAAAATTGTAATGGCTTGTACATAATAAACGCTCTGATAATTGTTACCATAGATTTTTTTACATAACCGAACATACTGCTAAAAAGTCTCGAAGGTCTTAATTCTCCATTGGTACGGATTGGAACAGACTCCATTGCGATTTTCTCGCGTCCAGCCTGCACAATTGTTTCCAAAGTATATGTATATTCATTTGTAACATTCAAACGCATTGCTGCTTCTCTGCTGTATGCGCGGAATCCACTTGGCGCATCTGGAATCTCTGATTTGGAGGCTTTTCTTACTACCCAGCTTCCTAAATGCTGTAACTTTTTCTTTAGTGGTGAAAAATGCTCTGTTTTATCAATTGGTCTTTCACCGATTACGATGTCGGTTTTGCCTTCGATGATTGGACGGACTAGCTTCTCAATGTCCTCGCCACAATACTGATTATCCGCATCAGTATTTACGATGATGTCTGCGCCATTGCGTAAGCAGGCATCTAAACCTGCCATGAAGCCTTTCGCAAGACCTTTGTTTCGTTTAAAATTAACAACATAATTTACGCCCCATGCTTTCGCAACCTCAACAGTGTTGTCTTTGCTTCCATCATTAATAATTAAATATTCGATTTCATCGATGCCGTCGATGTGCTTTGGCAAATCATTTAATGCAATTTCAAGTGTTTCAGCCTCGTTATAACAAGGTATCTGGATGATTAACTTCATTCCGTAACTTCCTCTTTTCTTTTGTTTCTTTTAAAAATTCTTTGATTGCCGCAAACAGAATAAAAATTGTTAAAATGATAAATAACTGCTGTAATGGATATGCACCTGCTAAATAAATAAATCTTCCCGAACGGTTATGTGCAGAAAAATAATTTAATCCTACGCCCAAATTTAATGCAAGATAGCATCCCATCATTCCAAGTAATACCAATAATAAACTTACTTCCTTCTCTTTTCTATTTTTTAACGCTTTCACTAACAGAAAAAGAAAACCTATCCCGGCAAAAATATTAACAAATATACTTGTATCTTGATAAAACTCTATAATTTTCTTCCCTACAGCATTAAATTTAGAGCCATCCACTACATCTAGTCTGCCGCTCTTCTGGAAAATTTCAACTGCCCCCTTCATGTTTTCTGTTCCTATCCATAAAGAATCCTGTTGTGTCAATAAATTTATAGAACATTCCAACACTCCATTGACATAGATTTCCATTGAACTTAAACCATCTTCACTTTCACAACCAACTTTAAATCCTAAATTCTGAGTACTTGATACCGCAATTCCCTCAGATTCTAAATAACTATGTACATCTGGTCTTTCTACGCTTTCAATTTCTGCAGTAACCCGTTCACCTGTCTGTGTCACAAAAACAATCTCAAACTCATCTGCTTCACCTAGAACATATCTCCATCCTTCGCAGTCTATCTTATAGATAATATCTGCATATTTAATATTATCATTTGTAATCCATTCAGCTTTTCGAATATCTTCATCCGACACTAAGTTCTGCGGTATTTCTGTAGTGCATCCGGAATAATTTAAAACATCTAGAATTCCTTCTCCAGTGCACGCTAACCATTCATCAACGCTTTCTTTTTCAATTGGTTTTGCAATATTAGAAATCTGCATTCCCTCTCGCTCTGGCAGTCTGCCGTCTGCAAGGGCTGCTTCGACCTCATCTGCCACATTTCCCCAAAATCGCTCTGCCAACTGCGCATCCGCATAAAACCCTGCATAACTTGCTGCCTGACGCAGCGCCCATGTAATGTAATCCTTTTCTACTTCTCCATCCACACCTAAGACACCTAATACGTCCCACTTTTGGCAAAACAGTTCAATTTCTTCTTCCATTTGCCCCAGATTTGGAGAACATTCGATAATCTTTTTTAAAGTAGCTTGGTCAACCCAGATATATTCACTTTCTGTCTCTGGCTGCACTCTCAAAATAGCACTTGTTGCTCTTGCAAAATTTCCATTACTATAATCTGTCAGTGTATATACACCATAATTATTATAATTTATCAATTTTACAGAATTAATTCCCACTGCAAAAATCAAATAACTCATGCAGACCAATCCAATATTAGAGAAAAGTTGCTTCTTTTCCATTTTTATACAAGCTAATACAATAATAATGCCTGCACCAAAAATATATGGTGCTAGCCATATGGAATCTTCGCGAATCAACCAAAAGCAAGCTGTACTGATGCCTGCACCAATTGCCCATCCTAATTTCTTTTTCAAACTTTCGTTTTTACGAAAAAACAATCCAGCATATGTGGATACTACCAGTAATGCAAATGCAGGAACGATTGATAATCTATATATACGCAAGCTAATTAATGAATCAAAACATACCGGGCTAAACATAAGATATGTCAGCATAATATTTTTCTTCACATTCGTATTCACAATATGCTCAAATGCTTTCACTGCAACAGAAACAGCTAAAACATATAAAAGTTCCAGTAATAATACATATGGAATATGTAAATTATATCCCAATGCCAAAAATAAAGCATATCCCGGCATTTTATTTAGTGTAATTGAATTATAAGTACCTAGCCAGCCCGTCCTAACAAGATTCTCTGCAATATCTATATATAGTAAATCATCCACACTCGAATTAGTCATCCAAAGCGACATACCTGATTTTATATAAAGCTTTATTAAGGTTATAATGACTAAATATATTTTCCAATCAATCTTATTAAGGCTGCTAATACACTTTTTACATCCATTTTTCACATTAGAACCTTTTAACATTTTCACCTATTCTCCTCCAAAATAGTTCATCAAGTACCACTTTCTTCATTCTTGCGCTTTAACTTAGTTGCAAAATTTTTTACTGCACTCATACACCACTTCACAATCTGATTCAGTAATACAGCAAGTCCAAGCGAAATTAAAAATACCAGAAGTAATGTTACATATTTCTTTGAAGAGACAAACCACGCTTCCCCTAAATAGTTATATAATTTATCCATGATAACATGATGAAATAGTATTATTCCATAAGAATATTTGCTTAATACTTCAAATATTTTCTTTATTTTCGTTTTCCCAACAAATCGTCCTACATAGAAAATTGCGATAAACAGTAAAAATGTACCAACCAAAATGTCATTCATAATATTGGTAAATATAAACTTATCACACGCATATGCTCCTATTAGCGCAGCAAAAAATACTTCTTTCCTAATATTCGGATAAATGTATTTCATAAAATAAATACCTAATACAAAATACGGTGTTAATATCAATGGATTCCATAACATTGGAATTGTCCACTGATACGTCGTAATATTATAAAGAAATGCAATTCCCACTACTGTTGCAAATATACATGGTATTTTTTGTACACAGAAATTATACAAAGGATATAAAATATAACATATAATAATAAATCCTAAAAACCATTCTCCAATCAAATAAAAGGTTGGTATACGATAAGACAAATAACCATCCATACCAATGATTGTAAAAATATATTTCCATAAAGGTAAATCTGCTGGTTTTACTCCAAGTACATAATTAAATGCGAAAACCATAATATACGCAATCCAAAATGGTATCATTAATGTTACAAGTCTCTTTTTATAAAATTCAACCACTTTAAATTTGCAGCTATAGTTATATGCCAGCACAGCACCAGAAATCAACAGATATAAGCCTACTCCTACTGCACCCATTGAATCCTGTGAGATAAATGGAATCTTCAACTGCGCTCCATATATATTAAAATGATAAATTAAGATTAAAATCAATGCACATACGCGCACTAAATCCATGCCATATATACGTTCTTTTGCCGCTTTCATTTATTCACCCTTTGCCCCGAATAATTAACATCACACTTTAGAATAGTCTGTTGTATGATAGATGCCAGTTGCTCCATATGTATGAGTTGGATGTCTATAGGAAACTGGTGGAATATTCATATATTCCCCATACTGTCTTCGCAGATATGCGTCCGTATTCGCTGGTGCCCAAAACTCCTCGCCATCAATAGACACTTTCTGTCCCTCTGCAAACCAGCTCTTATCAAATTTCCAAGGCAGACAGAAAATAAATCCATTGGACATGATGTAATAATCTCCATCTTTTCTGTTGTACCATTTTCTAACAATCTCATATACCATACTAATCAATTTCATTGGAATGATTTTGCCTAAGGAAACTAAGGTATGAATTGTTTTCTTCATTTTATCAGGCTGGTCAGCATACTCGTCAAAATTTACATAAGCACGATGTCCCATACCTAAACCATAAATTCCCTGTAATGCTTTTGTCTGACGCTCATGCTTTTTGTCATCATTGGATGCATTATCCAGAATATAAATATCCAATGGAATGTGATTATCAATATCACTTCTTCCTTTTCCACGAATCTTCTGGAACGTAATTACCGGAACTTCCTCTTCCATATACACAAGTCTTGACATGAAATCAAGAAATGCTCCATGCTTCATATCACAATAATCTACAAAAAGGAATTTCTTTCCATCCCATTCCTCTTTTGCATGTTTCTTTAAAATATTAAAATCATGTCTTGTCATAGCAATGTCTGCATCGTCATCCCAAGGAATGAAACCACCATGTCTGACTGCACCTAATAAAGTTCCACATATCAGATAGTATTTAATATTGTATTTTTCACATACCCGGTCTAACTCTCTTAACAGGATACGATTACATTCCTGCGCTTTTTTTAATATCTCTAACTGCTCTTCTGAGTGGATATCCATTTCTAATTCGCTCATAATTCCTCACATTCTGCTGTTTATCAGCTTGTCCATTCAAAATCTATACTAATGATTTCTGTATTAATTCTTTAATCTGTGTTGAACTGGTGCTCTTTGTATATGGTAAAAATTCAATCGTTGAACCAAGCTCATTTAATTTCTGTTTTTCTACCTGCCAGTCGTTAATATGGTCATCTCCTGAAAAATGTACGTCATAATGAAGCTGTTCCCATGCATCCAGCTTGTCCGTATTTGAAAAATCAACTGCAATGACTTCATCCACTTCTCTAATTGCTGCCACAATCTCTTTTCTTTCTTCGAATGGAATAAAAGGCTTTTTGCCCTTATAAAATTCTACTAATTCGTCTGTAAGCACACCAACAATCAGATGCTCACAATATGCTTTACAATTTCTAAATAAATTCAAATGTCCGATATGAAACAAATCATATACTCCCGGAACATAACCAACTTTATACTTCTTCATAACGTCTCCTTCATTATAAGCGCATAAATTCATCATATGCATTTAACACTTCTTCTGTATCCCCAAGCTGCATAAACTGACCGTCATTAATCCACAATACCTTATTGCAGAATTTTTTTAATGTATCAGTTGCATGGGATACAATTAAAACTGTTCTGTCACTCAAAATCAACTCTTCCATCTTCTTATAACTCTTCTGACGGAAATGCTCGTCACCAACACTTAGCACCTCGTCCACCAGCATAATATCCGTATCTAAAATTGCTGTTACTGCAAAAGACAGCTTCGAATACATACCACTGGAATAAGTTCTTACCGGTCTGTCAATAAAATCTCCCAGTTCGGAAAATTCTATAATTTCTTCCATGTGCTCTTTAATGTAATCAAGCTTACAGCCTAAAAGCATACCTGATTTTAAAATATTCTCTCTTCCGGTATTATTAGGATTAAAGCCGATACCAATTGCCATTAAGGATACTCTGTTTCCTTTTGTATCAATATAACCTTCATCCGGCTGAAAAATTCCGGCAATCGACCTTAAAAGTGTTGTTTTTCCGGAACCATTTCTACCGACAATTCCTAAGATTTCTCCCTGATTCACAGAAAAAGAAACATCATTTACCGCTCTGATAATATCTGCTTTTTTTACTTCTTTTTTTAATAAACTCTGATGCAGAGACATATGCATTAAGTTTTTATAATCAATGCTTACATGATTAACCTCTAGTGCAACATTCTTCATCCTTATACCACCTTCACATAACTGTTCTCATTTTTGTATACAATATGAACTCCGACACAGCATAATATAAAAGAAAATGCTGTCCAAATGCCTAACAGTGGAAGATTTGCCACTGAATTATATAACAATGCGCTTCTCATTGTATCAATGAACACTGCTACCGGATTGACACACATCATCAAAATATTTAATGGCTCTGGCAGAGTTGTCATTACCTCGTAGAAAATTCCTGATAAAAACATCAGCATATTCAGTAAAATTCCAACTGCATAGGACAAGTCATCTACATATACACCAAAATGCAGGAATATCATGCCCACACCAAATGCCAGTAACATCATCATAATATATGCAGGGATTACCCATAAAACATGAATGCCTATGTGTATACGGAAAACACACAGCATAACCACTAATACGATAAGTGAAAACAGCAGTTTAAATAAGTTTAAGAACATATTTGAAATTAAAAGGGTAAATTTCGGTACATAAACTTTTGAAATAATTTCTTTATTTGTGCGGACTAATTTTACACTGTAATTAATGGTTTTACTAAAGAAATTCCACATCAACAGCGCAGAGAAAATAAAGGTTGCGTAATTCTCTACGGAATTACCCATCACATTACCAAATACAACCACATAAACAACCATATTAAAGAATGGCTCAAGCAGCCACCATAAACGATTTAAATAAGAGTTTGCTACCTCTGCCTGCAAATCTGTTTTGGCTGCATATATCATGTACTGTCCATAATCAACAATATCTCTTCCAAATTTCTTAATTTCATAGACAATTCCATGATAATTCTTATCTTTAATAAACAAAGTTTCTTGTAACAATCTGACCAAAAATGCAATCAAAATCACAATCAGTAAGAATATTCCAATATAAACGAATCGCTCTAATAATGCAGTGGAAGACAATTTGTATAAAGAACTTCCAAACGCATCATTCATCACAAGCTCTAAACTATCATCCGATGTTTGAAAACCAACACTCTTCTCATTTAATTCCATTGTGCCATTCACAACACTTTCTACCGATGTTGCCACACTATAAACGTCTACTTTCTGCAGACAAATTGTTTGATAGCGTCCAAAAATTTCAAGCTGTGACACCTGCAATGCATTTACATTCTCAAATACATATGCATGTTTCCCGCCATTTGCAATATCTACATTCTGCTCTGTAAAAACATATTCGCCCTTGTCTGTTGTAAATTTTAATGTTAAATTTCGATTTTCAAGTGGAAATAATGCAATCAAAGCAATCCCTGCAATGATAATTACTGCAAATAATATTTTGAGCCACTTAAATCCGTTTGTCTTTTTTTCCTTCATAAAAACCTTTACCTCTTTAAATTGTACCTAATCACGCACAGCCAATGCACATTCTTCTTGCTTCGCAATTGCTTCTTCAAAGCTGCATGCATGCTCCGGTTCTGCAAACCACTTTTGATACTTCTGATACGAAACAGCACAGTCATATATAACATTATGCTTACACTTTCGCTTCTCAAGCGGCGGCATCCTCATATAATCTGCCCCCTCCATTACCATTAAGCAATGCTGGTAATTTGCAGGTGCTGCCAGCCGTAAATTGGCAAAATCCATCATGACTACATCATCAAACTCATGCTGGTCAAAGCATTTATAATGTACCGGACCGGTAATCTGTGCAAAAATAGCCTTAACGCCGCTGTCAATATCACAAGACTGCAATGCTTCATCTAAAAGTCTACAAAGTTCTACACGAGAATACTTTTTCGCCATTTTGCGGTATTTTTTCACCTTTGACAGATTTTGTCCATCTCCTCCTGGTAATTTATCATATACTTTCATATATAATAAGCTTTGATAGTGAAATACCTGTTTTTTGATTTCTACATTCTTTGCATCATCGTTGTATGCCTTGTCAATCGGTATAATATCGACCCAGATTCCCTGATGACATTTCTTATTCCAATCCTTTTTTTCAAGAGCTGTCGTGTTATTCTTTCTCAGCTTTGCATATCCGCCACAAAAACTCTCTTCCTCTTGATACATCGTCTGAATTGTATAAATATCCTTTAATTCCTCTGCTGCAATTTTAAGAAACTTCTCATAGTCCTCTCTTGGCATTGCAATGTCTGCATCGTCATCCCAAGGAATAAAATTTTTGTGTCGAACCGCCCCAAGCAACGTACCATATATCATAAAATATTGCAAACCATATTTTTGACATACCTCATGAATACAACCTAACATTTCCAAACGGACCTGCTGCACCTGCTGCAATGTTTCGTCTGTATAAAACTGTGTTATACTTTCCCCTTTATAGGTCAGTTTTTCTCCATTACAATAAATTTCAGGGAAATTAAGATACACACCCCGATAATAGGTTTTGAATGCATCTGTATTTCTGCTATCTGCAATAAATGTACTCTCTTCCTGTTCAAAGATGTCCCATACCGCCGTCAGTTCAAATTTTTCTTTTAATGTCTCTAAAGGAAGTGCTGCTGCCACACCTGCAAGATACATATAGGTGTATTTTATTGCACGATATAAAACGTATTTAGCCGGGAAATTGTCCCTCACAAATTCCTGGTCAAAGAAAATCATATTTTCTCCATCATAAAAGCAATTTGCCGGAACCATATCCAAATATGCTGTTTTTAAAATCACACCATAATCCACTTCGGCATTAACAGAATAAAAATAATTTTCTTCCTTTGCCATATGCTCGGATGACTGCAAAATATACTGATATAACTGTGTAAACAATACTTCCATTTTTTCCGGCTCTGTTGCAGCAATCTTTTTCAGATAACTGCTTAATGTCTCTGCCTTCTCATACGGCATACGAATTGCTTTGCCATCAAATTCATGTCGGATAACCGGAATATTTCTTTCCTGCAATTCATCTAGTGCTCTGTTTGCAAGCTCTAATCTTTGTTTTCCTTCCGGGAAAACATATCGTTTCTCAACTGTCTTCATTGCGCGGATAGCTGTTGTACAGCTTCCTTCCAAGCCTCTGTCAGTAGACAATACTGCATAGGATACATCGGACTTAGCCTGATTTCTACTGCACTCTACCAAAAAGGAATTGGCAAAGAACTCCTGCACATTATTTTCAATAATATCTTTGTATAAGTTTCTCTCCCATGCTACAAGTGTATCTCCTAAGCGGGAATAGGTGCTTAATCTCTCGTAAATCTCATTGCCTCCGAAGTAATCTTCAGAATACACAAGCTGCGGCACAAGATAATCTGGCAGTGGATAAAAGAATTTATGTGAATTTAATCCCGCTAGAGAAACAATATTTTCCATTTCTTTTTTACTAAAGGTATATGCACTTGAGCCAAACGGATAATGATTAATTCCATCGAAAGGTTTTCCTGTTATCGAATCACGTTCTCCACAGAAATTTCTAAGACTAAATCGGTTATCCACAGCTAAAATGATTTTTCCATCTTCTTTTAAGTATTCCTGCAAACGAAGAAGATAATCGGCATATACCTGCGGATTTGGGTCGCCATTCCCTACTCTTTCAAGCGCGCCTAATACAACAATGTAATCAAACTTTTCCAGTTCTCTGATTTTATAAATATCAAAAATATGTCCCGCATACACATCGATATTAGAACGATTCGAATAACGATGTGTAATACACTGTGCACGATAAGGGTTGCTTTCTGTAACCACTACCTGTTCTGCTTTATCACTCAGCATACCAGTCACTGCACCAAACTCTCCCTCGATTTCAAGAATTCTTGCTCCCTCTTTAAAATCATACCAATTCAAAATTCCCCGACGTAAATCACATAATTGAAAGAAAACGTCCCACTCTTCATTTTGTACCAATACAGCACTATAGTCTTCACTTCCATTATTCTCACATATGAAACGTCCAATTTTAGCATCCATATAGGATGTTGGTGCTATTTTTTCAATGTCCGGTATAAGTTCTGCATGAAATTTAACCATAAATCTATTGCATGTATCCTCATTGTGGATATCATGCGCTCTCCTTTATTTTCCCATATATTTACTGGCACTTTATCAAACTCATAATTCGATGCTGCTCATTGATATACTCTGCCACATTATTATGTGGATTACCGCTGTATACCTTGTCCTCAAAATAGGAACATATAAAGATATTCCTGTCTCCAACAGCAGAAGATGCTAAAAATCCTTCCAGTGCCAATGCTGTTTCTTTTGGATTAATGGATACATAATCCAGATAATCATAAAAATATTTCAAGAAATCCTCTACAAAATCAAGTGCTCCCTGATGAAGCTTTGCAAGGACAAACTTATCACAATATTCTTTTTCCAGTCCTTCAAGCTTTGGAACTACACTGCCATTTACTCTTTCGTAGCCAATGCATGTTTTTCCGCTATGTGAAATCATATGCTCTCTTAACAAATCCGGCATCAACGGATTTAAATTTAAAAACTCATGAATCTCAAAGCTGCCTTTTCTTGCATTATTAGCAAAATGTGTCGTGTCTTTATGAATAAATAACGCATCCACATTTTTCTCTGTCACATCTACAATTGCTTTATGAATTCTTCCACTGTAACCCATATCAAAAATGGCATCCTGTGTCCGAAGAAAACTCATATATTCCTTTATCTCTAACAGATGCTCCAATCTCACTTCTTCGCTGTAAGCAGTTTCAATAAAACATTTGATAAACAAATTATAACCACAGTTATCCAAAAATCTGGTATTTCTCTCCAGACCTTTTACAGTTAATGTGTTCCAGAACTCCTCTTCTTTTGCGGTATCTGTACAAAATGCGAGCAATTCAAAAAGCATCTGTGGTGTATACTGTGTTACTTCAATTGGCAGATTGTATAAATCAGCCTCTTTTAAAATCATAGCTGGAAGCAGCGCCTGTCTCGATACATAAATATATTTTGTATCAGGAAGACTGTCACAGTATTTCTGCCAAATTTTGTGTGCCTGCATATACAGCCAGCCATCTCTGGAAGTATAAATAATTCTTCCATATTTCTTTTCTTTTGCGGTATCTAAAATCCACTTAGAAGTCCCAAGCAGATGTGTACCAACCGCAAAATATCCAATCAAATATGGATTATAATCAAAATTGCTGGTACTGTCATAACACACAAACGGATTATCAAACATTTTCTTGGCAGCCAATGCCATCATGCTCCGTATTGCGCAATTATCCATTACTTTATCTTTACTTACCAGTACTCCGCAAGCATCCTTAAATGCATTGGTTCTATTTCCGGTTGGATAACGATAGCCTTCATTCAAAAACATATCCCACGCCTTCGGTACAAAAAATGCATCTATTCCTTTTTCCAGCGCACACTGAATGTCACTCACTTCGTTATCACCAATATGGAGCATCTGAATTGCGTCAATTTGAAGTTCTGCCAAAACTTCATCATATAATTTTCCAGTCTGTTTTAATACGCCATATTCTGCAGAAACAAATACTTTTTCATAATCTTTATAGCCGCATTTTTCTAAAAGCTCTCTGATACATTCCTCTGGAAGATACATATCAGAAACAAAAATTACCTTTTTTCCCACTGCAATCGCAACATCATAAAATTCTTTTATTGTTGCTCTTGCCGATGCAAATTGTACCTCTAATTTCATCTCTTCCTGCATCATCCGTTTGCAGACATCTTCTGGAATCAGGTAGTTTGCGCCTATATAGTCATATATCTCTTTTAATGTAATATCTTCCCTTTTTTCTCCTGATTCTGCAAGCTGTCTTCTTGCACCCTGCTCCGCCTCAACTCTGATTTTCTGGAAGCTGATATTACAATTTATATGCTTTTCAAATTCTTTATTTAATAATCCAAATAAATCCTCTGGTTTACCAAATGGACGCACTACTGCCGTATCAAAAATATCAAAGCTGATATACTGATACTTTTCAGACATGATACCTTTCTTTACTGTTTCAACACCATCTCCCCATTCTCTTTCAAATAGTCCAAAATAAGTGCTGTCATCTAACTGCTCTGGAATCGAATCACAAAAGTTATTTAACTCTCGCTCAATCAAATAATAGTCTTCTTCTTCCTTCCACACCGCAGACAAGTCTGACCATATTTTCCCGTATCTGCAGCGGAATTTCCAAAAATGCTCCTGAATTTCAAGCCCTGCATTCTGTTTCTTCAAATATTCATCTACAAAATCAAACACATTTTTCAAGTCGTGGAGATTTTTAATGAATTTATTGTATGCCTTTGTATTTTCGCCTACAGAGCTTTCATTTCGCCGATAATAGAAATAATTTGCATTTGGCTCGGTTTCTAATTGCTGTGCATGGAATAAAAATAGGGACGAAAATAAAATGTCTTCCCCCATAATCAGGTGTTCTGAAAATTTATCTAAATCCGCCAGACAGGCATCTATAATGCTTCGCGCATATAATTTATTCCAGACATTATGCCAGGAATGGCATCTGCCTTCCTGTTCAAAATAACTGTTACGAACCGCATCTCCGGACAGCTTCGTTGTAAAAAAGGCTGCTTTATGCAGACAGGAAACCTTTTTTACGCCGCTTTCTTCCACGAATACCGTATTTCCCACAACAACATCGGCACTTTTATTTACTGCCTTCTCAACCAGCAATCGAAGGAAATCCACGCCAAGTGTATCATCACTGTCAACAAATACAATGTAATTACCGGTTGCATGCTGCATACCAGTAACTCTCGCACGAAACAGCCCTCTATTTTCTGTATGCTTTACCATTATTAATCTGTCATCCGCAAATGACTCAATAATCTTATCAGCACCATTGTCTGAACCATCATCTACAACGATGACTTCCATATTTGTCCATGTCTGTTCTACAATGCTTTTTATACAATCTTCTAATAAATGTTCTGTATGATAAACCGGTACAATCACAGATATTTTCACATTATCTATTCTGCGCACAATTCCACCTGCCTTTCTCAAATCCTAATCTCTTCCTTCTGAACTCTATCTAGCATATCCCTACATTTTTTCTTTCATAATCCCAATCAGGTTCTTTTCGAAAGCCTCTGTCGAGAAGACTTCCTCATACAGCCTATGTCCTTCTGTACCAATTGCTTCCAATGCATCCTGATGATTCATTACCCATGTCATCTGCTCAGCCAGACTGTCTGCATTACATTCACAAACCAAGCCATTACGCTTATCTTCAATAAATGCAACTGTTCCTGCGCCTTTTGCAACGATACATGGTTTATAAAACATCATGGCTTCCGGCAATACAACAGGCATTGGGTCATCCCTTGATGGACACACAATGACATCAATATTCGGATATTCTTCCATTAATTTTTCCATTGGCCATTCACCCATCATTTTTATTTTAGGTTCTGTACCAACAGCTTCTGTCAAGTTTTCTACAAACTCAGGATAAATTCCCGGGTCTGGGCCAATCAGCCAAAATTCCGCATTTTCTTTGTCAGAATCTTTCATTTTCTTGATTGCTTCTACAAAAATGTCCTGCCCTTTTCTCGGCTGTAATACCGCAACAACTGCGAATACAATGCCCTCATGCTTTCTCTCATATCCCTGCATCGCATTTGTATTCTCATTTGGAATTCCATATAAAAGCATCTTACAATCATCATTGCCAAAGTACTTCTTATATGTATTTAATGCATGGTGTCCGCCTGCATAAATACTTACATTTTCTCCGATTCTCTCTGGTTTTGCCTTTGGCCACCAACCAGAATATACTTCTTCACTTTCATGTAGCCACCAGATGATTGGTTTTGGAAAATCAGCCAGCTCTCCAATAAGCTCTCCATAGGTAAGCGTACAGATAATCACTGCATCAAATTCACCCATCCAATCATATAAATACGCATTTTGTCCTGTAATGGCAAAATCAATCACTACAGTAATTCCTTTATTCATAATGACTTCTCTTAATTTTCCATCCTGAGGACTTAACATTACTGGCTCATATCCATTTTTCTTTAAAATCTCTGCCGCATAAAATAAGACAACCGGAGCACCGGACAAGGAAAGTTCATGTGTTACTAACAACACTCTCCCCTTCTTTTCCTGCACCTGCTTTGGAAGATTCTTATAATGCACCTGCATACAACCTTCTCTTGTCACATTCCTTACCAGCTTTGTATATGTTCCAAATCCAATAATCTTATCCGAGTCATATCCAAGCAGCATCAACTGTTTTATCATTTCAACTGCATACTGATTACTCATAACGCAGACATAATCATACTCTAAATCCTTTGCTGCCTCCGGTGACAGGACAGGAGTACCATCTATGCAGGTATTTTGTATTGCTGCATTATTATCAATAAATGCTACTTTTTCTACAATATCAAATTGCTCCTTGCGCTTCTGATAATATACTCCTGTTCCAAATACTATTAGTTTCATTACACTACCTCTTTTCTCTTTTCTCTTTTCTCTCTTCCCACCTACTTAATTTGGAAAAAATGTAATATTTCTGTAGCCTTTACTCATTAACATCGGTACAACTTCATCCCTAAACTGACGCTTTAATGCCACAATCACTCCAACATTTCCTTTTTTCTCTTCAAATTCCTCTAAACTGATGACTGGCACACCTAAAATCGCTTCCTGATTATCGGATTTTTGGGTTACAACAAATGCCTGTACCGGAACATCTAATAACTGTAATGTTTCACAGCACTTCTTACCATACACGCCTGCACCATAAATGTATAATTTTGGATGTTTTAAACAGAACTGAATTAAATCTTTGATATCACCATACTGGCGTACATGCTTATTCGTATCAAAGATAACTCCGCCATCTTTTCTATCCCAGATATTTTCATCTCGTAAAATGTTCATTGCATCTGTCATGTAAGTACTAAGCTTTGTTCCACGTAAAGCAGCCATTTCAGAACCCATTACATATGCAGTATAGTAACCTTCATGCTGTGCCACGTATCCAATAATTCTTTCTAATGCATGGCAGACAGTTCCATCTATTGCCATTGGTTCATCCGGGAAATCTGTATATGCAAAATCATGGTCGAAAAGTGCCGCTAATGCCTCTCTTTTACACCAGAATGCTGTTCCTAAAGCAATTGGATGCTTGTCCGCATCAAACTGTGCCTTTACTCCAAGGTCTTTTGCTAATTGAACGGTAATATCGAAATTCTTTGCCCATGTCCAGCCAATACCGCCAATTGCCTCTGAATGGAAAGGTTCTGGTGGAACTAATAATCCAAGGGAGCTGTCAGCCTCCATAGCTGCAATAATATTGTAAATATAGTCCTCACTCTTTAATAAGCAGTCCCACATCTCATACATCCATGTTTTTCCTGATGTAATCGGACTTCCACCATGACTTTTCTTATCATGAATAAAACAGATATAATCATATTCTCTGATTACATCCTTCGCAGCAATTAAAAGTGCGGAGAAGTCTCTACCCCTGTTATCCTTTGCGATTACTTTGCAGTTTTTTAATTTTCTTCCAACAATTTCACGTTTGGCAATATTTCTTGTTTCCTCATTTGCAGAGTAAATAAATACATCTATCTCATCTGGAATTTCCTGAATAAAATCAAAGCATTCATCCATTAAGTCTTTGTAATATACATGGGCAATCACTGCTGCTTTTTTATTTTTTAACGGATTTTCCATTGAAATCCGACAGTTTGTTGGTAACACATATTCTAAATGAAGTGCCTTCTTCAAATCTAAAATATTTGTTGTCTTTAAAAGGTGCTCCCAGATATAGTTCACATTATAATCTGTTTTATTTTTGATAAACTGTAATGTTCTATATGGTGTCTCATCTCCTCCCGGAAGAAAATATGTATTTCTCAATGCTTCTATATTTACAAATGGACAACGCTGCTGTCTTAATAAATCGTATGCATATAAAACACTAATATCTACATTTTCACTTGGAATGCCGCCTCTATAAGCGATGGTATCTGCATAGGTATCCCACTGGAAGCCCGCATATTCTAAATGAAATATTAATTCCTGTATTACTTCCTCTGAATTGAAGTTATACGCAATAAATTTCTCCAGTGCCTCTGAATTTATTACCTTCTTGTTCAACACTACAAAATGTGGAAATAACTGGTCTTTCACTATTTTTCCATTTGGCAGATATCTTGTATAATTTCGGAACAATCCCCAGAAATCAAAATTCTGGAATTCCATTGTTTCAAACATTTCTTCCACTGGAAAAACAGGTCCAAATAATGTATCATCCCAAATTGTCACACTATCAAATTTTCTGAATGTCTCTATTCCAAGAACACTCAGAAAAGAATTAGCCTTTACATTCTTATCATCATATTTCACTACATGCTCTGCATATTTTGCCAAACGCTCCACTGCTGTCTTTGCTGTTGCTTTTGTCGTACATACAATGATTGTATCAAATGACTTTCTGACCTGCTCTAACATATAATAGACATACTCATCAATGACTCCGGTTGTCTCAGTAATACAATACACTCCTAATTTCATTCTCGTAACGCTCCATTTCTTACTCAATTCTTAGGTAATATCAACTCACCCTCTAGTTTCTATCGTATTTCACTCGAATCCTGTGGTTCTACATAACAAATATAATTTTTTATTCCTTTTTCCTGCAGATTCTTTATTATTGCAGATTGTAACTGAAATCCTACAGTAATAATAATTCCCACATCGTCTTTATTTTCAATCTCATCTATAGAAACAATCGGTATTCCCATAAGTTCTTCCTTCTGTCCTTTTTGTTCAGAAACTATTATCTTGTCCGGGTAATAACCGATGCTTTCACAAAATGTAATGCAGTCTCTTCCACGTATTCCTGCACCATACAGACATACGCTTTTATTTCTCTCGAAAAAGGCTGCTATCCTTTCTCTATTTTGCTCTAAACAATTAAATTCTGCCATATTGGCGATTCCCGTCATGCTTCTTAACTGCATAAATGTCTGCTGCATTCCACTTTGCAGAAATGAAATATACTTTGCCGCATAGGAACTTGTCATAATCGTTCCTGTATCATAGCCCATATCCTGTGCCACATATCCTAAAATTCTTTCAATTGCATGGCTTATCGTCCCATCAGAAGCTAATGGTTCATCTGGAAAATCCTCATATGTCCACGATATATCAAACAATTTTTTCATTGCATTTGTTTTGCACCAAAAAACCGTTCCTAGTGTAATCGGCGTTTTCTGAATGTCAATATCACAGTTTAATTCCAACTTTTCTGCCAATGCTTTTGTATTTGCAAAATTTTTGCCCCAGCTGTTAATGTAGCCAGCGTTAATATATGTTCCTACCGGTTCAGGCACAGCCAGCAGACCAAGATTATCATTTCTTTCAAAAACACCTATGACATTCTCAATATAAGTTCCTGTTTTTATTGTGTTTTCCCATAAATTCTGTATCCAAAGCTCCGTATCCTCAACTAAAAATTTAGCCTTTTCTTTCTTATCGTGTACAAAGCATACATATTTATATTTTTTTACAATCTCTCTGCCAGCAACCAGCAATGCACTTACATCACGTCCCCTGTTTTCTTTCTTTACAAAATATGTATGTGCTCTTTTATTCACATACGCTTCATACATTGTATAAATTTCTGGATTCGATGATATGATATAAACACTGATTCCATCAGGAATCTCTTTCAAGTACTGATAATAATTTTCCGCATTTTCCGGATAATACATATACGTTACAATTGCAGTATTTTCTTTTTCTTCCAAAGACATATGATAGGATGATACCTGCTCATCTAAAACGTAATACAATTCTTTTCTATCTCTTATGTCACGAATGTTTTCCATCTTTTACCTCAACTTCAAAATTATCGACTAGCTGTTTTTCAATCTGAAAATAAGAAAAAAAGTCTTTTCCTTTTTTCATGCCAAGGTTTTCAAGATATTGTATAATTTCCTCTTCATACCTTCTAGTAGAAACAAGAATTATAGACTTCCCTTCCATAATTTTTACATCATCAGGAATCTCTACTTCTATGCCAAATTCATTCTCTGCATGACCTCGCTTGTCATAAATACAGCTTATCTCTCTTCCTATGTATTTTAAAAGTTTCACACAACGCTTTCCATCTATTCCATAGCCCCAGATACTGTATGTATATTGTGTTGGAAAATACTGCTCTAACAATTTGCTTAATTCCACACTGCTCAAATGGTCCATTGCGTAATATAATTTATACTTCTGTTTATCATAATCTGCAATGCTATAACAATATGACGGCATTTCTTTTGCAACATCATCCATATTCCCCACAATGTTTTCTATAACAGGTTTCCAAAAAACAAAATTCATTGGTCTATTCCAACCATGACACCCGAATGGCAATTCTCCATTTCTAATTCTCTTAAAGCAGTTATTAATATCTACCTGAACAGAAAACGTTAATGCTGTATCAACATCCGGCACTAAAAAATTTAAGTCTTTCTGCGATGCACAATACGCAAAAAAAGCATCTTCCATGCCTTGTAAGAATGCCCTCATTCCGCTCCGTTCAAATATTTCTTCTTTGGATTCTAGTACCCGAACACAACTGCTTATCTTTCTAAGCGACAAACCACCATTCCCTACCTGGCATTCTATTCCATACCAGTGTTCCTTTGTTTGTGGCGCACCAATATAATCATAATCAAGTGAACAAAAATATTCTAATCTATCCTCAAAAACAAAAACGTCCGGCTGATAAATTAACATATATTCATATTCACTATAAGGCTCATAGAAACACCTGTCTAATAATAACTCACTATAGGTTTCTATACTTTTAAAATATTTATCCGAAAAACATTTATATGTATATCCTTTTTCATCGTAATACGCTCTGTTTTTTTCTGGAATCGCAAAGCAAATCGGATAATTCTTTAATACCTCAAACGCTCTATCTATCGAAATCTGTTCGCCCTTATTAAATACCGTTTTTTGCGTTGGAATTACAACGATTACTTTTTTCTTATTCATATCACCTTTTTCTCCTACACAACAATACCTCTTAGCCTATTATCAGCAGCCTTTATTAAAGCAATCTCTTTCTCAGAAAACCACATAGAAAGATTTTCTTCAAGCAACATTGCTTTTCCCATCGTTTCGAAATACCGCTCTTCACTAACATGATATAAATCTGCCTTAAGCTCTTTTACATCAAAATATCTAGCAAACACAATTCTATGCATACCATCAATAAGAATTCCATTCTCTATACATACTTTAATATTATATTCATTCTTTATCTCATACGATGAAATCTTTTTTTTCAATGCTTCAAGTCTTTTTTTTGCCACCTCTGGACTACTAAATACTTCCATCATCCTTAGATACAAATCATATCCTACTGTATTTTTTCCGAAATACTCCTCTATTACCAAATAAATAACAGCCGGATAGTAAATATGTGACATTTTCCTAAGAAAATTAACAACATTTATTTGTCTATCTAAATTCACAGGTGCTCCATATTCCAATTCCAATATATATGGATAAACACAAAAAAATTTTGTAAACCCTAAACTTTGCAGGGTTTCCTGCATTTGTGCAACAGATGCCATATGTGTTCCAATAATTATCCATTTATCACGCTCAATTTCTGAAATTTCCCGCACCATTTTTCCTTCGATGCATGATTCATTTCCATTTTTATTGGTTACAGCAAAACACTCAACGTTTTTTTCGCAATTTCTTTCTTTTATACATTGATAAAATCTTAATGATATAAAACCTGCACCATATATAATAAATTCATTAGTCTGAATAAAATCTTCAACTTCCTGTAATGATAAATTTTCCATCTGCTAATTATTTCCTCTAAACAATAATATCACTTGCCGGATGCACTTTTCTCTGGTCTTCCGGTGGCAATTCCATATAATTTCCAAACTTAAAGGAAAGATACGCATCATAATCCTTGATTCCCTGAAATGTCACGCCCTCAAATACAATATCTGCGGATTTCTCATACCAGTTTGTCCGATAGCCATAAGCTTTATTCGGAGTTGGGAATGTTAAAATGCGCACCCAGCCTGTTTTTTTGCGGTTTGTCTTCTCGACAAAGCGGTCAAAGCTCTCTTTGAGCTTCTTTTCCGGCACTTTGCTCATCACACTGTATACCGCACGTTTCACTTTGCTTTTATCTGCAATTCTTCCAACCTCAGACCAGAAAAATTTACGATAAACGAAACATTTGAAGTTGTGCAGACGACGCATTCCATAATTTTCCGGCACATAATCTAATGGGAATACATCAATGCTCACGCCCTGGTCATATGGCATATGCTCCTGATGCTCTCTCATAAACAGTGTATCCTTTCTACGCAGTTTGCCATATCCCCAACGATATCCCGGTGTATTTGTATGGTCTTGAAAATAAAATCTTGTAGTATCTAACTCCGTTTCGCATGCCTTACGGAATTTCTCATACTCCGGTCTAAGCAATGCCACATCTGCATCGTCATCCCAAGGAATAAATCCACCATGACGCACTGCACCAAGAAGTGTTCCTGCAATAATATTATACTGAATATTGCATTTTTTGCAGATTCTATCTACCTCTTCTAATAATTCCAATTCTGTTAGCTGTAATTTTCTTAATGTATCTTTATCAAGCTGTACCACGCGAATCTCTCCTATTTTTCCTAGTTTTCCATAGTACTTCCAACATACCACCTTGTATCATAACATAGTTTGCCCGCACACTCAATGGATTTAGATTTTTTTATTTTGGATTGAAATTCTCAGTTCTTTATATAAAAATCCATTATGCCTCATCTAAATAACTTTTTAATTCTTCTACCAATTGATACACCATTGTTCCCGGGTCAAACTTCGATGGTTTATCTACACTCTCATTAAATTTTGCCATTCTACGTTTTGCATTCTTTATTGCCGTATTAACACCATCATATGTATTTACCAATTCATAAATGTTTTCATAATTTTTCTGGTAAGTACCATTCCCCAAACCATATTCTGCAAAAATTGCATCCAGCTTCTCATTCCATTCTTCCCTATGCAATGCAGAATCACTATAATTAAAATGAAGATATAGCCAATATTCAAAGGACTGATTGCTCCATGCCACTTTATAGCCTTTCCTTATCCCTTCTTCAATTGCTTCGTCAAAGTCCTCAAAATCATCCTTATCAAATACTACCCACACATTTTGATACAAAACCTTTGCTTCTTTTACCATCTGCTCCGTAACTTCAATCAACTTACTTGTAGCACATCCCTTTCCGCATATCTCTATGGTTGGATTTGCCACCACATCTACCGTTCCACCAATTTTCTCGCTAATAAGTTTCTTTAATCCCTCAAAATATAGTGGTTCTGTACGTTTTCCTTCTGTTACAATCAAGTACGAATTCACTCTAGGCGTTTTTATATCGTGCTGTCTTTGCTTTCGTGCTTCTCTTCTTTTTTTAAATAAATCATCTGTTCCCACTTATTCACCTTCCTTCATCGCAAATTCCTTAATAAGTGGAATTCCTCCATAAACTCCTGCAAGATAATCTTTTTCAAAAGAGGCATCAGACCGTACTCTAAAGTCGGATAAAGCTGTCAGCTCAGAATAACCATATTCATCCTTCTGCACAAACCAGATTTGGTCTCTTCTAAAAAACTTTTTATCCATTAATGTAGTATCATGAGTTGTATAAATCAACTGCGCCTTCGAGTCTTTTTCTAAAAATAAATCAATAATAAATTTCAGAAGCAGCGGATGTAATTTTATATTTAGTTCATCCACAAAAATAGACTTGCCACTCAAAATTGCTGTTTGAGCATAAATAAACAACATAATACTTTTTATAGTTCCCTCAGATTCACTATACAACCCCAACCAATACTCTTCTCCACTTTTGCCAATATGTTTTGTAAAAAAATCAATTTGATTATCACTATCATCATAATCTATATCTTTGATTCCTGTATCAATTGCTGTCAGAAATTCCATTAATTTTTCTTTCCTTTGTCTAATGACTTTAGGAAGAAAAATATCCAGCAACCTGGTATCTTCGCAAAAATCCGTTGGCACTATCATCGTATCCATAATGCCAGAATATACGTCCTTAAAAATCTCTGTTTTTAGCTTTAGCTTATTAAAAAAGGAAAGCACTAACGTTTCGGTTGGAATTTGTTCTTTATAAACATCACATTCTTTTCTAACAGACATTCCAAAATATACAGACTGTGTTGTTCTTTCAAAAATTGTAGACATTCTATTCGTCTTAATATTTTTTCGATATAACCATTCTGTAACTATGCACTCAGAATTGTACTCAAAACCATACTTATACTCATAGTCGCCTAAAATCTCTACAATTTGAAATTCTGAATTTTCTTTCATCTCCTCAAATTCAAATGGCACATAATATTGCTCAATTGCAGTTGTTTCAGATTCATCTACATTATTAAATGAACGGGCAACGATTCTTTGAAAATATAACATCGCAATATACAAATTGGACTTTCCACTAGCATTTGCTCCATATATTGCTGCCACCTTTAGAAATCTTTCTTTTGTTCCAATATCAATCAAGTTACCCCCATGCTCTTTATATGCATTAATTGCCGTCATATCTAACACTGTTTCATCCTTGAATGATAGAACATTCTTTAACATAAATTGCACTAACATATTATCAAGCCTCCCACTCTTCTATATAATATAGTGTTTTTAAAGATTATGTCAATATTTTCGAGAATTATTCACAATTTTCCTCGTGTAATTCACTTTATGCAACCCAATAAAAGCTGCCGCTTCACGAATTTTCATTCGCTAAAGCGACAGCTCTTTTCTTATCCTCTATTACTTCTTTAACTTATATTCCTTAATACTAAGACTTGATTTGCCACTGCATTTCTTATAATACTCTCCAAGAAAATTCATCAACGTCTCGTCTTCCTCAAATGCCTTATGAAGATGCACCAGATAAATTTTCTCATAATTCATCAGCGTTGTATAATCAACCTGACGGAAGCTGATGCAATTAATATCGTCACGCAGCCCATCCTTTGTTAAATAATAAGAATACCATCCTCTATTAGCGTTCACATCCTCACAGTCAATCACAAGTGTTGTAGGCTCATAAATATCCTTTGTCTGGTCATAAAGCCAGTCTGCAGCCTCTTCATAAGCTTCTCTATCACTAGAGACCTTCTGCACAACATTATTCCAACACTGGATTCCAAGGAAAAAGGCAATTCCAAGAATCATTGTTTTTGCAGCCGTTTTCGATGTTGAGAAATAATGCACCAGATATTCTACTTCCAACGCACAAATCATAATAATCTGTGGCAGCAGCATCGTAAAATATCTTGAAACCCAAAATGAGCCCGCCCGATTGATACAGGTGCTGTAAAAATAATTCAGTACAAAAAACATGATTGGAATTTCTAATAGAATCCATTCCTGCCACTGAGCTTTTCCCTTTATGAGCCGCATAATAATATGCGCACAGCCAAATACCAATAAGAACAGCCATACTACATTACTTCTAATTAAGTATAATAAAGTTTCTATAATTGAATTCATATCCGGCACATTTGCCCAAAACTCCAAGAAAGAACTAGTAGATGAATCATAACGCTGAATGTATTTTACAAGAATAATGATTCCAAATGGCAATGCCGCTGCACCGCCAATCAAATAAGGCATCAATAATCTCTTATCTCTCTTATAATTTATTTCCTGCTTCCATAAAATGATGTCGCAGACAAAAAACGCCAAGCACAAAAATAGAGAAATATACTGTGTCAACACAGCTAATACCAGCATTAGTATATAAATTCCCATGGCTTTTTTGGTCTTCTTCTCGACAAATTCTGTATGTGCCTGGAATAACAAGATACACATTAAAAACCATAATGCATACTGTCTGTTTTCAAATGCAAACTGTGTATACACCAATTCCATGGATGCTGTAAGAATTAATGTAATTATCCCTGAACGAAGTCCCTGATTTACCGTTGCAAAATATCCCATGAAATAAATAGAAATAATTGTAAGTAACTCCGGAAGCAACAGCAGCCATTTCTCCGAATGTGGAAAAATATTATACCAAATCCACGCTAAGGTATTATAAATTGGTGGGTCAGAAATACTGTTCATAGAAGTTGTTAATACATCACCAAGATTACCACTTATATAAGCAATCTGATACAACTCATCAATCCAAAAACACTGCGCATCTCCGTTATGCCACATAAAAATAAATATCAGCATACATACTGGCAATGCAATGATATGATAAATTCCTCCCTTGCTATAACGATAGCTTCTAAGTATGAACAACGACAATACCCAGCTTCCCGCCATAACCAGAAGAATTAATATGCAGCGGATTGCAAGTGTCCCAACAATTTTCCACCAGGGAGAACTTTCTAAATTGATAAATTCTGTCACGCTAGTATCAATATTATACTCTTCTTCTCCATCAAAAATCTGGACATATCCTCTGTACTCGCTAACATCAAAATATAACTGACGACTTGTTCCAACCGGCATACGAATTACAACTGTATCTGTCATTCCTACCAGCTCTGTATGCACATTCGTATCTTTCCAGAAAATTCCTCTTCCATCAAAATACCATTTTCCCTGCACAATCTCTGTAATCTCATACTCTCTGGCATCAATCACAAAATGGTCGAGAAATACTTCACTGCTTTGGGACTGGCTTCCTATCTGATTTGTTGCAACAATTGTAATCTCATCACCAGCAAAATTCAACCGCCCGATTAATGTTACTGAGAAGATAAACATAATCAGATTAAACGCACAGAAAAATATTTTTTCCCGCATTACAATATTTTGTTTTTTAACTATCATCCATATTGGATAAAAAAGCAAAACTGCTAATCCAATGATTATTAAACCCTCAAATAACATCTATCATATCCTTATCTATTCATTTTCTTCTCTGATTACACGAATCACCCTATCCGGATAATTGGTAATCACAGCATCTACTCTTAATTTCTTCAATTTACGCACTTCCTCTTCGGAATCTACTGTCCATACATGAATCTGAATGCCTCTTTCTTTACAGGCTTCCACATATCCTGGTGTCTGTAGATGAATCCTCCAAGGATGCAGTGCTGTCACACCACAGCTTTGCGCATAGGCTGCAACATTGTAAATCTCATCACAATTTAAGAATCCGGTCTTTACAGCCGCATCTAAACGCTTCATTTCCATCACTGAATTATGATTAAATGAAGAATAAATGACCTGTTTTTGCATTCCTTTTTTCTCTACCAATTCATAGGTCATCCGCTCAATACCTTCATAAAAATTAATACCTGTTTTTAACTCAATATTAATCATCATTCCGGTTGGCCTCATCAAATCCAGTACTTCCTCAAGCGTTGGAATATCTGCATGTTCACATTCCGGATGTGTCTTGTTAAAGTTAAACTTACGCAGTTCTTCTAAGGTATAATCCGCAACTGCTCCTGAACCATCACTTACCCTGTCAATTCGCTCATCATGAATGACCACAAGCTGTCTGTCCTTTGTCAATTGAACATCCAATTCAATTCCATCTGCACCCATTTCAATTGCTTTTTGAAATGCAGGAATTGTATTTTCCGGCATATATCCACTTGCACCTCTATGTGCCCATACCTTAGTACGCTCTAACTCTGCCTTTTTTCCATATAAACTGTATACAGTACGGTTTTCACCTGCTCCGAAGCGCACAAACTCAAGTTTTCGCTCCTCTGGCTTTACAATTAATGTATCCCATAATTCCTGTGTAACCATACCGATTTCTCTCTCATAGCGAGTTGCGCCTTCCGGCTTTTTATCTGGAAAGTATTCTAACTTAGAGCATCCTATCGATACAATTGGAAATGCTCTTTCTGTATAAACATAATCAGCATGCGTATGTCCATGAATGTAGGCTAAAATACAATTGCCCTTGCGGTTATGATATTCCTCTAATACACCCATCATTTCTTCGCCATTGCGAATCTCACTTGCCCAGTAATCTAATCGAGCAAGCGGTGCATCATGACTAAATACAAGCACACAATATCCTTTTGGTGTCTCAGCTAAAGTTCTTCTCACCCAATTGACTTCTTCCATCGAAAAGCCATATCTTAATGACTCGTGATGATTAAAGGAATTTAGAAAGAGACAACGTACCTTCTGTTTTTCATAATCTACATAATAATAGAGATTTCCTTTTTCTCTATGGATACGCTCCTCATTATAGCGCAGATAATAAGCATACTGTTCTTCTTCCGTCAGCCATTCAGGATTCCCCTTGAAATAATTGGTATCATGATTACCAATCGTCATATAAACAGGGACATTCAGGCTTCGCAAATCAGAAAATATCTTTGCTACATTACTCCGCAACATCCGTTTTGACAGCATTCCATCTGTCATGTCTCCTAAATGAATGACTGCATCAAATCCAACTTGTGCACCTACTTTTTTCAAATTCTCTACTGTTGTATCCCATGTGCCATTCACAGTATAATGAGAATCTGTCAACATTCCAAAAACAAGTGAATTATCTGTAATCTTGGTTAATGTCTCATCTACTGTCTCTTCGATTTCCTGCTCGAAAATATATTCCTTTTCTTCCGGTTCTTTTTCTATCTGATAAAAAGCAAGAATTGTATCACTGCGTAATTCATCTGATTCAAGAAACCAGTTTGCATCCTCTTTAATAATGCTTACCCTGAAATAACACTCTTCGCCAAAAACAAATTTCCCTTTTTGATAATCACTCACTCTCCAAAACGTTGTCCAGTTCTGCTCTTTTTGATAATCATATGAATAAATATACTTATCTTCGCGTTCTGGTAGATACATAGAAACAGCAAATCGAAAATCATTATCTAAAAGCTCTATAACGCTTCCTTCATAAGCATGATACACCTTCTCTGTTGTCATGCATTCCTCATGCTCTTTTTCTAAGACTCCAGTCTCTTTATTTACTGCATATCCCTTTCGTAAAGCAAGATGTACTCTATGTGTTCTCATTTTTTAATGCTCCTATTTTCTCTGCGCAAGAAAATGCTCCATCACACCTGCCATCGCAATGGATTCTTCTGCTGTAAACTTAAATGAGCGTCCCTGATGTCCATTAATCATATATGCAAAATCACTAATTTCATAACGTAGTCCCTGGCCTAAGAACTTAGAAAAATAGCGTTCTTTTTTATTCGGGTCTTCAAAACGCACCTCGAAATACTGGGTCAGCCACCAAGGTGACTCTGCTAAAATATATCCCTTTGTACCGGAAATCAAAAGCTGTCCTTCGGATTTCACACCAACACCACTTTTCGAAAGTGCCATTCCATGTTCATACACAAAAGAAGCTTTTGTATAAAGGTCAATTCCGTTTTCATCCTTGATGCTGTCAAAACGAACGTCCTTATAGTCTGTTCCCATTAGCTTCATAATTGGAAGCATTGTATGGCTGCCAAATTCTGTGAAACCACCGCCGTATTTCGTATCCACACGCTCACGCATAGAAGCGTCTGTTAATCTTGTAAAGCAGGCTTCTACATCACAGATTTTTCCAATCACACCACTTTTAGCAATGCCTACCATCTGTACAAATCCCGGACAATACGCTGTTTTGATTGCTTCTAATAATACTTTTTCATTTTTTTTGGCAAGTGCAAATAATTCCTCTGCTTCCGCTTTTTTAAATGCAAGCGGTTTCTCGCACAATACATGTTTTCCATTCTCTAATGCCATTTTGGCATAGGAATAATGTGTCTCATGCGGAGATGCAATATAAACTGCATCTATATTTTCAAAGAATTCATCCAGATTGTCCGTTACTACATCTAATTCAAATTTATCTCCAAATTCTTGGGCACTATCAAGGTTTGGATTATATACACTGTTTACCATAACGCCACTGACATACTTTGCTTCCGGTATAAATCGAACCGCAATACGTCCAGTTCCAATTACTCCGATACGAACAATTGGATAATCCTGTGTACGGCGCAATGTTGAAGAAATATTCTTCGTTCTTTCTAAATAAACAACCTCGCAGAACTGTTTCATATACTCAAACGCACCAGTCCAATCAGAACCAACTGTAAAAATATCAATTCCATATTTCTGTACATCTTCCACTTTCTGTCCCGGATGGTCTTCTACGATAATTTCGTCTGCAAATCCTGTCTGTCTTACATTTTCAATTCGCTTGTCCAGTGAATCGACAATATTTAATTTTCCTCTGGACTCGTCATACTGCTCTGTTGTGACACCTACAATCAGATAATCGCCCAATGCCTTCGCGCGTTTTAACAGCTTGTAATGTCCCTCGTGAAACAAGTCAAAAGAGCCATATGTTATTACTTTTTTCATTTTCTAATCCTCATTTGCAGGAGTTTTATCCTTTTCCCTGCCTTCTTCCTCAAAGTTAATACGCTTCTCTTCTACTACCAACGGTCGGTGAATTACCCTCGTATTGATATTCAAAATATATTCCCCTAAAAATCCAATAAAGAATAACTGCAATGAACCAAGCAAAAAGATACCAATTACCATTGGCGCATTACCTGCCTGGAATGTATACCAATGCGTAAGTTTGTAAATCAAATAAAATAATGCCACTCCAAAGCTGACAAGCGCTGCTCCAAACCCTAAAAAGGTTGCCAGACGAAGCCCCACCTTTGTATAAGATGTAAAGCTAAGCATTGCTGCATCATACAAGGTATAAAAATTATTATGTGTCTTTCCGGCTCTTCTTCGCTGCTGCTCATATTCTACTTCGATTCGGTTAAATCCATGACCATACTCTGCCACGATTCCCCTGATAAATGGAATCGGGTCATCTAACTGTCTTAAGATTGCAATAAAGGATTTGTCATATAAACCAAAGCCTGTAAAATGCTCAATCATTTCTGTGTCAGACATATTTTTAATTATTTTATAGTACATGGTTCTAAGGAAATAGATAAAACGATTTTCCTTGCTTTTGCTTTTCACACCACTTACAATCTTATGGCCTTTCTCCCATTCTTCCACGAAACGAGGAATCATCTCAACCGGGTCCTGGAAGTCACAGCACATACAAATCGTACAATCGCCTGTGGACTGACACATTGCATAAAATGGTGAATTAAACTGACCAAAGTTTGTCACGTTAAAAATTGCTTTTACCCTTTTATCCTGTGCGCAGACTTTTTCAATCTCTTCTCTTGTTCCATCGGTAGAACAGTTATCTATAAATAAAATCTCATAATCATACTGTGAGAGTGCTTCATCTAATACGTTTTTTACTGCAAAACACATCAGTGCCACATTTTCCACTTCGTTAAAACATGGTATGACGATACTAATTTTTTTCATTTTCTTTTATCCATTCTATTGTCTTACGAATACCATCTTCAAAACTTGTCTTTGGCAAAAAGCCTGTATCCTCTGTCAAGGCAGTAATATCTGCACAAAGCTCCATTACCTGTCCTTTGGCATAAGGAATCGCACCGAACCGGAGGGTTGCTTTTTCTCCTGTCAGCGTATGCATTTTCTGAATGTATTCTTTTAGTGGAAATGCTTTTCCACTTCCAATACAATATACCTTTCCATTTATTCCCTTTTGTCCAAGCAGCCAGAGTGCCTCTGCTGCATCTTCGCTATATAAATAATCCCAAAGCTGCTCGCCTGCTGTAAAATCTGCTGCTTCTCCCCGCAGCATTTTGCCAAGGCAGCTGCTAATCATGGTTTCACCTCTGTCATACGGTCCGTACACACTAAGGATTCTTACCCAGATGTGCTGCAGTCCTTCCTGCCCGCACAATACGCGGCTCATTTGTCCTGCACATAGCTTTGCCATGCCATACCCATTTTCCGGGAATGTCGGCGTATCCGGGTAAAGCTTTCCTTCTACTCTGCCATATTCCGCCTGC
This sequence comes from Roseburia sp., assembly GCA_045121975.1. Classification (GTDB taxonomy): domain Bacteria; phylum Bacillota; class Clostridia; order Lachnospirales; family Lachnospiraceae; genus Roseburia. The sequence goes on along the minus strand of JBGVHB010000121.1, from coordinate 133,569 downwards.
GAGCCTGCCCCGATAAAAGTGTGGCAGCCAAGACGTTTTGCAAGCTTTACGGCATCCATTGTGTACTGTATATTTTCAATCTGAAGCGGCATATGATTTCTGCCATCTCCAAATGTACCTTTCCATGCCAGATGATAAAATACATTATATTCGTTTTCCGGTAAATAATCAATCCTGCCAAGCTCTTCTAAATCAGTTTCCACCACCGTAATCAGTGGATGCTTTGGAATCTGTTCATTTCTCTTAGAGCCTCTGTGGCAGATGGCAAGTACCTCACAGCCTTCTGCAATACTCTTATGTATTAACGCCATTCCAACCGCACCAGTTGGCCCGGTAATTACTATTTTTTGTTTCATATATTTTACTTACTTTGCTTCCTCTTCAAAATAACGGTCTGCTATGAATTCCGGTGATTCTGCCCAAAGAGCATTCTCTGTATTCTGTAACGTTTTATACGTTTCAGAATGATAAAAACGCATCATGGCTTCTTCAAAAGATATTTTCGATTGTTCCATTAATATATTTACAACCGCCCTTATCTGTATACAAACATTCATTGTAATATCTTTTCCATTGAATGTATAAACAACATCATTCATAACAATCCCTCCTTACAAACTGCAAACAACTTAGTGCTCTTTCAGTATGAAAAGTCACTTGATTATTTACCTGACTATAACGCAGCCTCTCTACGGCTTCTTTTGCAGATAAAATACCAGAAATATATAATTGGACAGTTTCCATTGTATTATCATCTGCTACCGGTCCTATTACAACATCATAGTCATGTCGAAGACCACCTCTTGCGCGATTCTCTTTTACAAATTCTAACCATTCCTCACTTAGAGAACTAAATCTTTTTATTCGTAACGAAGGTTCTTCTTCAAAAGTATATTGATACACATAATATTGGGGAGTCTTTTCACGCAAGCTCAACCGATATGCCCACTCCTTTGCCTGATATTCTAGTATCGTTGTATAAAACCCCATTCCAAAATCACGTCTGTTTTTCGATTTTGTTAAATCTATTACATCAAACGTGGCTGTAGTTCCATGAAAAAGTGATAACGTATTTGATGATTCCTTCACTACACTTTCAACAAATTCCATCACTTCATCAAAAGATACCTGATGCAAATATTCATGCTGAATCATTATATTTTCAAACACTTGATATTTATGAAACAACTCCATCGCTTTACTAGTATCTATATGATTTCTTTTTGCATATACTTCCATTGCCCGAACCGAAAGAAGTTCTATATCAGATTGTATACTCAAATATCTCCACCTCCCGCATTCCTAATACATTAAACATATCATCTAAGTTCGACTTATTCTGCTGCTTATTTTACTTCTTCAAAAATTCCCTAATCTGCTTCTCTGCAACAGCCTTCATATCTGCGCCATTTACATATTCTGCATACCACTCCACTGTCTTCTCCAAGGTGTGTTCCACGTTCCAGCGCGGACTCCAGCTAAATGTATTTTTTAACTTTGCACAGTCTAATTTGAGGAAATTGGCTTCGTGAGGTCCATTTACATTTTTGCATACCCACTCTGCTTTTTCACCTGTATATTTTTCCCAGTTTGTACAAAATTCTGCTGCAACACGTCCGGTATTGATGCAATCCTTTTCATTTGGCCCTACATTATAATTTCCTGCCAGTTTCGGATTCTCGTACTGCTCTTTTAATATCATAAGATATGCAGTCACAGGCTCTAACACATGCTGATATGGACGAATCGAATTTGGATTTCTTACTTCGATTGCTTTTCCTGCCTGCATTGCTCTGACACAGTCTGGAATAATGCGGTCTGCCGCAAAATCACCGCCGCCAATTACATTTCCGGCACGCGCCGTTGAAATTGGAAGCACACGTCCATTCTCCTCTCCAAAAAAAGAATTTTTATAAGAGGATGTTACTAATTCAGAGCAGGATTTGGAGTTTGAATATGGGTCAAATCCGTTTAATTCTTCATTTTCACGATAGCCCCAGTCCCACTCGCGGTTTAAATAAACCTTGTCGGTTGTCACATTCAAAAAGGATTTCACACAGTCATTGATTCTTACTGTCTCTAAAATATTGACAGTTCCCATCACATTGACATCATAGGTATATACCGGGTTGCGGTAGCTTTCTAAGACAATCGGCTGCGCTGCCATATGGATGACAAACTCCGGTTTGACATCTCTTACTGTCTGCTGCAATTTCTCAAGGTCACGAATATCTCCAATGACAGAGTTCATGTCTTTTGCAATCTCACAAATTTCAAACATGGATGCCTCTCCCTGCGGCTCTAAGGCATAGCCTGTCACGTCCGCACCAAGCTCTAATAGAAGCTTACACATCCAGCTTCCTTTAAATCCGGTATGTCCTGTTATTAAAATTTTTTTATTTTTATAAAATGACCAGTCCATTGTCTCATCCTTTTCTACTCACTCATCAGCGGAATTATCATCTGTTCTGCTAACTCTTCCCTTGGCAAAAATGGTGCAAGGTCTTCTAACGGCGCAGATACCATTGTTCCGTCACTCAAACGCTTACTTGCTGCTTTTGGCTCAAATTTCTGTTCGGCATCCACAAATACTTCACAGATACATGGTCCGTCTACCGCAAGTGTTTCTGCTAATTTTTCCACTTCGCTGTTGTCGGTAATCTTCTGATATGGATAACCATATGCCCATGCTAATTTTTCAAACGATGGGAAACTTAAGTCGCCACTATCTGCGCCAATTCCCACCAATGGCTCACCAAAAAAGTTCTTCTGTGTCTGGCGGATAGAATGATAGCCTCCATTATTAATGATAAAAATCTTAATTGGAAGTCTGTGATGAATAATGGTCTGTAACTCCTGTAAATTCATCTGAATACTTCCATCCCCTGTAATACAGATGGTTTCTGCACATCCTGCTGCAATGCACGCTCCGATTGCTGCCGGAAGGTCATATCCCATAGATGCAATTGCAGAATTAATTATAAAACGCTGTCCTTCTTTTATCACGTAGCCATGACTGCCAACGACACAGGCTGAGCCATTTCCAACGACTGTAAGCTGTCCCTCTTTCGATCTGCTGCTTAACGCTCCAATAAAGGCATATACATTTACCAAGCCTTCCTGCAAAAAATGCTTCTCCTGAATAACCGGATATTCTTTTTTCCAACGTGCACAGCGATTGCGCCATTCTTCCTGACTTGCATTTTCGTTTTCTAAATTTCTCTCAATAGCTTCTAACAAGTCCTTCGCATCTGCCCACACAGGCATGTCCACATGAAGGTCTGGTTTTTTCAGCTCCTCTGCGTCCACATCATTGATGATGGTGTAAGCTTCTCTTGCCCACGACTTGTAATTATACCCAACCTGACGAATACTTAGTCTGCTTCCTACGGAAAATAGCAGGTCACTATTTTGTACCGCCCAGTTTCCTGCGCGGTCACCCATAATGCCTGCTCTTCCTGTATACAACGGATGTGTATCCCAAATTAAGTCAATGCTGTCCCAGCCTGTCACAACCGGAATATTTAACTTCTCTGCTACACGAAGAAATACTTCTTCTGCGCCTGCAATACGAATTCCATTTCCGGCATTTAATACCGGACGTTTCGCTGCTTTTATTTTATTGATAATAAGTTTTGCCTGCTCATCTGTTACCTTTGGAACGTTTTCTAACTGCTCCTCTTCTGGATGAAATCCTCTTAATTCTTCAGTTTCTACATAGGCAGCCTGCACATTTAACGGAATATCAAGCCACGCTGGGCCTGGTCTTCCTGTCTGTGCAAGGTATAATGCCTTTTCTAAGCAATAGCGGATGTCCTGCGGATTGATTACCATTTCGGCATATTTTGTCATATGCTGTGCTACTTTGATAATGTCGTACTCCTGGTCACCATAGGCTCTGATATTTAAGCCTGTATAGCGTGCGGTAGTATCATAACGCACCTGACCAGAAAGAATCAGCATTGGAATGGAATCCAGCCAGCCGCCAACTACACCAGTAATAGCATTTGTACCACCAGGGCCTGTTGTCACACAAACTGCTGCAATTTTATTATGAATTCTCGCATAGCTTTCTGCTGCAATTGCACATGCCTGCTCATGATGATTGTAAACGCACTGCAAGCCCTCTTTATGTCCAAGTCCGTCATTTAAATGCATTGCACCACCGCCAGTTACGGTAAAAACATGCTCAATTCCATTTTTCACCAACATATCTGCAATATAATCTGCAACTCTTATCTTCATAATATCCCCAAGCCTTTCTCATCCGCATTTTCTTCGCTAAAATAAAACTTTTCACTTCTTATATTTCACAAGCACATTCGGTTAGCGGTTTACTGCTTCAATGATTACCTTTGCCATGTAGTCAATCATTTCATCTGTCATTCCCGGATAAACACCTACCCAGAAAGAATCTGCCATGATGCGGTCTGTCACAGCTAAATCACCAACCACACGATAACCCTCGCCTGTTTTTCTCATTTCATCAAAACAAGGATGTTTTGTCAGATTGCCTGCAAAAAGCATTCTTGTCTGCACACCTTTTTCTTCGATGTAAGGCACAACCTTATTCCGGTCTACACCTTCCTTACAAGTCACGATAAATCCAAACCAGCTTGGAGCAGCTCCTTCCTCTGCTTTTGGCAGAATAAGCTTGTCTTCTACTGGCTTTAACGCCTGATATAGACGGTTAAAGTTATAAATTCTTCGCTCCACGAAAGACGGGAATTTCTTTAACTGGGCACAGCCGACTGCTGCCTGCATATCAGTTGCTTTTAAATTATATCCAAAATGCGAATACACATATTTATGGTCATAGCCTAATGGCAGCTCTCCGTACTGCTTGTCAAAACGGTGTTTGCACAGATTGTCCGTACCGGACGGACACACACAGTCACGTCCCCAGTCACGAAATGAACGTACAATCTTATGAAGCAGCGGATTGTCTGTATAAACTGCTCCACCCTCTCCCATCGTCATATGATGTGGTGGGTAAAAGCTGGATGTTCCAATATCTCCAATCGTTCCTGTTAATTTCTTTTCTCCATTTATCTCATACACACTGCCTAATGCATCGCAGTTATCCTCTACCAGCCAGAGATTGTGTGCTTCACAGAAAGCTTTTACGGCAGAAAGGTTAAATGGATTGCCTAAGGTATGTGCAATCATAACTGCTTTTGTTTTTTCAGAATATGCTGCTTCTAACGCAGTTACGTCGATGTTGTATTCTGGAATTGTCACATCCACGAAAACCGGTACTGCGCCGTACTGAATCATTGGTGTCACTGTAGTTGGAAAACCTGCTGCCACCGTAATAACTTCATCGCCTCTTTTTACCTGACGCTCTCCTAATAATGGAGAGGTTAATGCCATAAATGCAAGAAGATTTGCGGAAGAACCGGAATTTACCAGGGAGCAGAATCTCACACCTAAATATTTCGCAAATTCTGTCTCAAACTGCTCGGTATAACGTCCAGAAGTCAGCCAAAACTCTAACGCACTGTCTACGAGATTGCTCATTTCTTCGCTGTCATAAACTCTTGAAGCGTAAGGAATACGCTGTCCTTCTTTAAATTCTTTATCTTTTTTATGAAACGTATCACAATATTCCCGGACACTTTCTAAAATCGTCTCTCTTGCCTGTTGTTCTGTCATATTTTCAAACATATTATTCCATGCCTTTCTCTCTGATGCACACTTTCACATCCCTACTGGCAGTCATTTCACTCCGCCAAAGTTATTCCCACACTTTCCAAGGTGCTTCGCCTGCTACCCACATTGCATTTAACATGTCCATTTCACGCTTTGTGTCCATGCATTGCCAAAAACCATCATGGCGGTACGCAGATATCTGTCCCTGTTTTGCGAGCTGCTCTAATGGTTCTTTTTCAAATACTGTTTTGTCCCCTTCAATATAGTCAAATATTTCCGGTTCAAGTACCATATATCCTACATTTATCCGGTTGCCGTCTGACCTTTTCTTTTCCCGGAAAGAAAGCACCGTATCATCTTCTGCTATATCAAGTACACCAAAACGCTGCTCTAAGGATACTGCTGTAATCGTCGCAGTCTTTCCATGCTTTTTGTGGAAATCCAACAATCGATTCATATCAATATCAGAAACACCGTCTCCATAAGTCATCATAAATGCTTCGTCACCAACATAACGTTTGATTCGCTTAATTCGTCCGCCCGTCATGGTATCAAGCCCGGTATCCACAAGTGTCACCTTCCAAGGCTCTGCGACGTTATTGTGTACTGTCATTTTATTGTCTGCTGAAAAATCAAAGGTAACATCACTGTTATGCAGATAATAGTCAGCAAACCATTCTTTTATCACGTGCTGTTTATAACCACAGCAGATAATAAACTCATTAAAACCATAATGAGAATATTCCTTCATAATATGCCACAAAATTGGCTTTTCTCCGATTTCAATCATCGGCTTTGGTTTCAGATGGCTTTCTTCACTGATTCGTGTTCCATAACCACCTGCAAGAATTACAACCTTCATTATTTACTCCTACCCTCTATATCTTCACGCCATTATCATTATATAATATCCCTTATTCAAAGTAAATTCGCAACTCAATCACACGTGCTTCTTTTTAACACAGCTATGCATTTTCTCACATTCTCTATCATCCAAGGATAAATACCATATACCCAAGAAATAAGTATTGCGCTGCTCACTCCTCTCGCAAGAATTTTTCCATTTTCTTTTTGCAAATACATAATGCAAATATCTTCTATATATCCTTTTCCATACTGTTGAAACCAATATATGCTTATAGCCCCTATAAAAAAAACGGCAGCCTTCTTCCAAATTTTATCAGGAATCTGGTATTTTAATTTTCTTCTATCCCATATCCAACAAGATAAAAACGCAACAAGCATCATCAGCTTTTTCACAATATCCATATAAGTTTTGTACATTACATATGACATTTCTGCATCCCCTGTATCATATGGAATCGCATAACTTATACCTGCTAACCCAATAGCTATTAATATTAATATAAAAGCTATCAAAATATCTTTCTTCGGATTTTTTTCAAGGTAACTGCTTACAACTTTTACCCCATACATCATGGCGATTACTATTATAATTGCAACAAGCACATCTTGTGGCGTATGAACCCCCAAGTATAACCTTGAAAATGCTGCCAAGCATGCTGCTGTTCCGCCAAGAATCCGCAAGACTTTCTGCTTTCCAGAATATGCAATGCCTCCATATATAGACATCGCTTGCGATGTATGCCCACTAGGAAAACTAAATCCAGTAGCACCCGCTTTCGCTGATGCTACTGGATCTAGTCTTTCATCAATCACAAATGGTCGAGGTTTTCGAACTACTGATTTCACAAATGTATTGACAATTCCTGCTAGATTCAGGTAAAAACCCATTAATAAACCCAATTCCTTTCTCCAACACCAATATACCAATGCAAGAATATAATAGAAAAACTTATCCTCTGCCAAAAATGTAATTGATTGAAAAAAATTGTCCAAAAATGAGTTTCTTAACCCCTGAATCCATAGCAGAATCTCAATATCCACGTTTTAACCTCTACCAAAATAATTATTTAACTTTTACACTCTTCGGTGAACTATAGCTTGAATAGAATTTATTTCCATCAACTTCAATATAAGACCGAACCTTGAAATAATATGTCTTGTTTGACTTTAATTTTTTCTTTGTGTAACTTGTTGTCTTTGCCTTCTTAATGGTAGTAATCTTCTCATACTTTCCATTCTTAGATGTTGACATATATACTTCATAACCTGTTACACTACTTTTCTTCTTCCACGATATCTTCGCAGTTTTCTTTGAAGATGATTTCACACTTGAAATCTTTGTGCCATCTACCTTTGGTGTATTCGTCCATACACCATTCTTGTCAATCTTGCACTTGTAGCCATCTAATTTGACCGTTTTACTCTTCTGAAGTTTTCCACCTGGACTAAAATAGTAATATTTTGACTTAATCTTAGTCATTCCACATGCGCGATAACCAGTTTCCTTGTCAAGATAATACTTTTCATTCTTAAGCGTAAGCCATCCCGTTACACGTTTTCCATTCTTGTCAAAATACATCCAATGGTCTTCAGCTTTACCTGATTTAGAATCATTATACCATTTATTCTTCTGAAGTTTTCCTCCGGAAGTAAACCAATAATAATCTGAACCAATCTTTGTTACTCCTGATGCTCGATAGCCTGTTTTCTTATCGAAATAATATTTCTGCTTATCAACAGTCTTCCAACCTGTAACTCGTTTTCCATCTCCATCGAAATACATCCAATGGTCAGCAGCTTTACCTGATTTAGAATCATTATACCACTTACTCTTCTGAAGTTTTCCTCCGGAACTAAACCAGTAATAGTCTGAGCCAATCTTTGTTACTCCTGATGCTCGATAGCCTGTCTCTTTATCAAAATAATATTTTTCTCCATCTATTTTTTTCCAGCCAGTAATACGCTTTCCATCACTACCAAAATACATCCAATGAGCAGCATCTTTACCTGACTTAGAATCATTATACCATGTATTCTTACATAATTTTCCACCAGATGAGAAATAATATACATCTGAATCTATTGTCTGTATACCAGTTTTTCGATAACCATTTTTATCAAAATAATAGGTCTCCCCATCAATCGTTTTCCAACCTGTCGCTATAACTGCTGTTTTTTGGTCATAGTATTGCCACTTTCCATCAACATTAAGCCATGGCTTATACACAAACTGATTCGCATCATTATATCCCCACTCACCAGCATATAACAATCCACCAGAACCAAATTTTCGCAGCCCTGCTACAGATTCTATTGTCACATTCTGTAAGCCTGTAATCGGTTTTCCACTAGCATCCAAATAGTAATAATCATAAAAATCATATACTACATTTTTCTCATCATAGGAAATACCATAGGAACCAACCGTCTTTACAATTCCTGTCAATTTTTCCTTACTAGAAGCACTACTGTAACGATACATTGCAATGCTATCACCTGTGACATCTACTTCAAATGTCTTACTCTCATCAGCCACAAAATATGTAAGACCATATGCACTTGCATTTATTTTAGAAGAATATGTCATTCGTCTTGTCTTGCCATTATCACCATACTCTTCCTGTTTCTGATAACCGCCATTCTGACCAAAAGAACAGGTTGGTGTTACACATTTTAAGAACGCCTCTGAATTTGCTGGCGCAATACCATGATGTGAAAGCTTATAGATATCAGCTTCAAGCTTTCCATTCTGACCATATTCTTTTATTAATGCATTCTCTCCTTCTGTTTTAATATCACCAGCAGAAAGATATACTACATTTCCACAAGAGATTCTTGCTACCAAAGAAGCGTTATTAACAAAATCATCATAAACTCCATCGCCATCCACGCTTCCATCTTCTGGTGCCTCCCCTGGTTCTGTATACCCGCTAACACCAACAGGCCCAATAATCTCTACTTTTACATCACCAAATGAGAATGTATCCCCTTTTTTCAAGTATGTTATCTGCGTATTTGCATTATTCTGCGCAGTTACTCTTTCGATTTTCTCATAGGTAGCAGAATAATCAAGCTTTCCTTCATAAACAGAAGCATCTGGTGCATATACTGTTTCCACATTAAAATCTGTTGTCAGCCAATCTAAAGCTCCATCATTTCCAACTCCGCCTGTATGGTCACCATGAAAATGGCTATAATACAGCGAAAGACTCGTTATGCCTCTCTCATTTAGAAATTTCTTAACATAAGCGTAAGAACCCGTTGTCTGCCCCGTTGAGCTATCAGAATATCCTATATCCATCAACAGGTACTTCCCATCTGATTCAATTAAAACAGCATCACCCATGTTGCTTCCAATATTAATTGCATAAATTTTCATGCTATCCGCACTAGCTGTTTCAAGGTTCTCCATTTTTTCAACGTTATCAACAGTGTTTTCTGCCGCGGCTGTTTCTGACCTTTCTGTTGCAAAAGCTCCAACATCCATTGTCATAACCATAGTTAATGCTACAAAAAAAGCCGCCAGCTTTTTCATACGTTTCCTCATAGTTAACCTCCTTAATACTTTATTTATGCTATAAAATATTTTTGGAACAATTCCTGATTCTCAATGTTGTTTGGTACGTCATCCGGTTCAGAAATTGTATCCAGCCATATTCTAAAGTTAAAATTGTCCCAATATTCCCACATAGGTACGATTCCATAATGTTCACATAATTCAAAATATACAGGTTTTCTTGACTTTGGTCCAAGAACACGAGCAACCTTATAAATCATATAACCTTTATCCAATGGCTCTTTATACTCAAATTCAAGGTCAAACAATTCATACTCATGGCCCTCTTTCAAGATACAATTAAACGGAAATGCATCATATGCCATTCCTGCAACCTTTGTATTATCTTCAATTTTAAATTCTTCAAATAAGAAATCAAGATAGGTACGCATCTCATCAATAATGGCACCTCTTCGATTCTTCACTATATAATCCTTCAGCACTACACCATCAATAATTTTTCTAGTAAGCTGCGGATGGATAATAAAATGTTCTGCATCTATCACATCACAAGAGCCTAAAATCTCACCTTTAATACATAAATCGTTTTCGTCATCAATATAAATCGTCGCTTTTGAAATAGAACCAAAACGCTTTGTATATCTCCAGCAGAGTTCTCCCTCTTTCAATCTTTCAAGATGTTCTTTGTATAACTCACTGTCTACCGGAAGTTCACAATTATAGTCATTGTTATTTTTTGTAAATGCATTAATATACGCATCTGCAAACACAGGGTCTTTTTCTATAAATGCTTTACTAAAAATAATTGCGCCGCGATAACTCTGCAAATACAATAATTCCTGTTCACCAAACTGAAAACGTGGTGGGATTTTTTTCGTAAACGTAATTCCCATAAACTTAAATTTCTTATAGGTTGGTGTCTTTTCTGTCACAGAATAAACTTTCTTTTTTATTCTTAACAGAAATGCTTTTCCGCTCTTCTTCTTTGCTTTCATCCATTCAATCTGCTTATTAAAATTGCTTGCAAAAATGAATTTAGAAGTCTGATGCTTCAAAAGCATTTGAACTTTTCTGCCATACTTAGCTAATTTGTTCTTCTCATCGACCTTATCAAGTTCTTCACACAATGTATTTACAAACTCTTTGCGAAAACCTCTAAGTTCACGAATGTCCTTCAACTCATTATAACGGCGGATTAAAAAGTTAATTTTCTTTCCTACAAAATCGTGATATCCAGGCTGGTCTTTCAAAATATCATTTAAAATATCCATCTGCTCTTTAAACGAACACAACTCACCTGAAAACTTCTTATAATCAAATACGTGTACACTAGAATCTTCTCGCTGCAGATAGTAGTACGCAACACCACTTTCTAAGCAGAAACGTTTTGCATAGTATGCTGCTTTTAATAAAAATACGCTATTCTCACTATGTGATGAACTTCCATTGTAAATTTTGTATTTGTGCACCATGTCGCAGTTAAAGATAGCTGTCTGATGCTCCGATGTAAACAAACCATATAAAGGCTTGTTCTGTGTCATCCCTGCTTTGATGCGGTCATTTACCGGTGAATTCTTATAACGAACTGCACCATCCTCAAGATATCTTACCTGTATACGATTTGCTTTTACAATATCGTAATTTCCTTCTTTTGCACGATTATACAATACTTCATAAAAATTATCGTCTACCCAGTCATCCGGGTCAACAAATGCAATGTATTCTCCTGTCGCATGGTCAATACCATGATTTCTTGACTGACCCGCTCCTCGGTTTTCACCATTATATAGAATCTTAATACGACTATCTGCTTTTGCATATTCTTCTGCAATTGCAATGGAATTATCTCCACCGCAATCATCAATAAAAATCATCTCTAACTCTTTTAATGTCTGTTTTTGCAACGATTCAATACAAGTTGCGATATAATCCTCCACTTTATAGCATGGAATTACAATCGATACCTTTGGTCTATTTTGCATAATGAACTCCTTTTATTAATTTTATCTTAAAAAATTGTATTTTGTCAACTCTAGTTGTTACTTTTGCCCCATATCATTTTCACATCTCTCATTCGATTTTAGCTTCTCCGCAATCATAGTTGAAGAGACTTCCTTTGTATATGGAAAATACACAATATCAACTCCAACTGCTGCAAACTCCTTTTCATACTGATTCCATTTATCAGTTCCTCTCCAATCATCCCCAACAAACATTACATCAAACTTGTACTTTTCCCAAGCTTCCATTTTATTCATATTCACTTGTGGTACAACTTTATCTACATAACGAATTGCCTCAACAATTCGTTTTCGTTCTTCAAATGAAATCACAGCTTTTTTATTTTTATAAGAGACAAGCTCATCTGTTGTCACTGCCACAATCAAATAATCGCATTGCATCTTAGCACGCTCTATTAAATTGAGATGTCCTACATGAAACAAATCAAATACACCTGCTGTATATCCTATTTTGTAATGCTTCATTCTCTCACCCTTCTTTCGGAAATACCGTTTTTGTCAAATTTAAATGTGTCTCTCTCTTTTCTTCTGGCGGAAGCTCCATATAATTCTCACCATATAAATGAATCAAATATTCTTTCCAGCCATTTGGAACACAAAAATAGGCATCTTCAAATTTCATTTTTTCTGCACCAGTAAACCACTCTTTTTTCATCACACGTCTAATCATTGGTTTATAGTGGCTTCCATAGCTGCAAACATATTTTTTTCCTGCAAATTTGTCAGATAAATTCAATATAGCTTGACGCAAACGATATAATGTTTCAATTGGGAATTTTTTTAAAATCCCAAACACAAACTTCGTTATTTTTCGATTTGTTATCGGCTTATCAAATGAGCACGCCTGATGCACCACCGAAAATAAATGTAAAAAACATTTTTCCAAAAAAAGATTATCTGGAATGCCATACAATGGTAAAATATCAATATAAATGCCTGCATGCATTCTCTTTTTTTCCCATTTATCTTCTACAATATAGCTATTTTCCCTACGAACTTTTGCAAAGAGCATCGGATACTCCTTATCATTAAAGCAAGTCTGACAAAAATATTTATCTCCCAGCTTGTCCTTTGCAATATCAAGAAAACGCAAATAATCTTTTCTTGGCATAACAATATCTATATCATCATCCCATGGAATAAAGCCGCTATGACGCACTGCACCTAATAAAGTACCACCATAAATATAATACTGGATATCATTTTCTTCACATATTCTTGCTACTTCTTTTAATATTTCCAATTCGTATCGTTGAAGTTTTCTCAATATCTCATGATTAATCTGATTAAAATACGTTTTTTCATAAGTAATTTGCGTAGGAACTTCTTTTACCCTTTCCCTGCCCCGCTTTAGTATTGTTAAAAGTTTTTCTTTTCTCACATAAAAAGCTCCGATTTTCCTAGCTTTCTTTAAACCTCTTTCGGAAAATAAAATAACATTACTAAGAATTTTCTGTTCATACTCTTTTAAACCAATTTCCTTATAAATAAACGTTTTATTTTCTTCGATAAACGTTCTAATTATATTCAAATCTTCTCTATACTTCTCAAGTTCACTTTGAGGCACACCACTCAAATAGCGATATTTTAATACCTCCATTATAAAATCCTGCATCAGTTTTACACGTATTTCAGGAAATTCCATTTCTAAATCACGATAACGATTAATGTGTGCAATCGAAAAATCCGCCAAATACTTTATTGACCTTTGATTAATATAACTACTTGGATTATCTACATAATAATATTTGGGGTCACCTAATAATACAACTGTTTCTGCCTTTTGCAGCAATTTATAAATCATCGCTGTCCCTTCGTAGATTCGCCCCACAGGAAACTCTATCCCAGAAAATAACTCTGCCTTAAAAAGTTTATTCCAAAATACATTACGCAAAATGAAACGATGTTTTACCAGTTCCTCCACTGCTTCTTTGGAAGAATACACCTGTGTCATACCATTACACTGAGAATATATTTCCTCTGCATCTGTCACTCTATAATACCTGCAGCATGCAATCTGTGCCTGATACTCTTTTATACCATTCAATAAATATTCAAACATATCAGGTGCAATCCAGTCATCAGGGTCAACAAAACCTATATACTCTCCTCTAACTAATTTCATTCCTTCGTTCCTTGCATGGCATACCCCTGCATTCTTCTGATGAATCACCTCAATTCTTGCGTCTTTTTCTGCATATATATCGCAAATTCTTCCACATGCATCCGGCGAACCATCATCTATTAAAATCACCTGCAAATTCTGGTATGTCTGACCAAGTACACTATCCAAACATTTTTCCAAAAACTGGTCTACATTCCACACTGGAATAATAATACTTATTAATGGCTGCATTTTTTAATCCCTTCTTTTAAGACCTTCTCAACTGTTTTTCAAACAGCCGTAAAAGCTCTAATATCCACAATTTCAAACAAGTTCCTCCCTGATACCCGTTTAAAACCTTTGCTTCTTTCTTTTCTATTGCAGATAAATCTGCCTCCTCCACAATACTCCACATGACTTTTTGATAAAAATCCATACTTTTACTAAGCATAGCACGTTCTGTTTTTTCATACACACCATCTCTTATCATCTTGCGATAAGCGATAAATATTTGTTTCAGTAAAATTGGCTTCAATTCTGCTCTTCGTTCCCCCAAGTCGCAATATCGCAACTCATGGGCTTTACATCGTTCAAAATTTGTTTTCGCGCTCTTTTTTATAGTCAAGCTATCTTTTCTTCGACAATAGTTGTATTTTGCTTCTTTACCAAATGCAACTTTTTCCGTCTTTTCTATCCACTGATATATAGTTAATATATCTTCGAAATTTCTTCCCTCGGGAAAAGTAATTCCTTCCAGCAATTCTCTTTCTATCAACTGATTCCACAAATAGTTTTTGATTTTCTCGTCTTTACAAAGTTCGACCAGTACCTGCTCACCACTCAATATTTGTTCTTCATAAATTACTTTCGTCTGTTTTTTTTCATCTATATTGTTATATCCACACAGTGCAATTTGTGCTCCAGTATTTTTAACTATCTCAAAAAGATATTCCACCATATCTTTCTCAATCCAGTCATCACTATCCACAAAAAGAACATACTCACCGGTACTGGCTTTTATCCCAGTATTTCTTGCCATAGAACGCCCTTTATTCTGCTGGTGTATCACACGTATTCGCAAATCTTTTTGTGCATATTCATCACATATTTCTCCCGACTTATCTGTTGACCCATCATCAACCAATATGATTTCCAAATCCTTGTAAGTCTGTTTTATAATACTTTCCAAACACTGTGGTAAATATTTTTCAACATTGTAAACCGGTACAAGAATACTTATTAATTGCATTCTCTTCTCCTCTGTCTTTTAAATTTCTATTACTGATTCGTAGATACGCTTACAATTTTCATTATCACGCAATAGAAAAAATGCTTCTATTCTTTTTTCATATTCAGGCTGAATACGACACTGTTTATTCAACATTTCTGATAAAGTCAAAAATAAACTTTCCTCTTCAACCTCAACTGCACCAAAGCCATTCTCTTTATAATCGAAATAACCTTTCTTAAAATGTTCACTCCGATAACGTTCTTCATCAAACTGATAATAGATAACTGGTTTTTTCATATATGCAAAATCCATTGCCGTACTGGAATAATCAGTAATCATGCAGGATGCTTCTTTCATTAAAACCTGTATATCAGCATTCTCCCAATCCACACATTTAATATTGTTTCCAATTTGCTTTATATTCTTAAAGCATCCCGTCATATTTCTATGTGGGAAAAATACAAGTTCATAATGGTATCTTTCTAGTATTTCCTGCAAACGCCCTGATTGTAAAAAATGCATCCATTTTTTATAATATTCTGTAGACTCTACCCCATCCATTTTATTTTCATAAGGATTACTGCTAACTTTAAACAGCCAGTTTCTCCATGTTGGTGCTACCAAAATCATTTTTTTTACATCTATATTTTCTTTTGGCAGATGGTCAAATCTTGCGAAACCTGTGTAGACCACATTTTCTATTGGATAACCGAATTTCTCTTTTATAAATTCATATTCCGGTTTTGCTCCACAAATAAATAAACGCATCTTAGTATTCTTATAATAAAAAAGTTCTGCATCATCTTTTGTTATCCCATGCTGTAAAAATACTCTTTTATTTTTCAATAAACCATATATCTCTAACAAATAACAAACCGCTGCATTAGGTTTTCCCCCTTTATGAGAGCTTATATTTATTTCTGCACAAAGATAATAAATCCAATGTTTAAAAGAACCATACTGTATACATTCTCCTAAATCTTTTACCTTCGCATAATCCTCTGCACAAAAATCAATTGCATATACAATATCCTGCTCAGGGTGTTCTTCCCTCATATACTTATAAAACCAATAGCCATTGTCCCTTGCTTCCTGTCCATATTCACACACCAGCCACATTTTGTTTCTTTTTCTTTTCATAATCATAGCTGGAATCAACGCAAAAAGGAATAAGAAGATATGCCCTAAATCTTTTATGCTTACTGTTCGTAATTTTTTCAAAAACCTCTTCAATATTTTTTCTCCATTACTGCATAAACTCTTTATACTTCTCTAGCACTTCCTTTGGTTTACCAATCATTTTTATTACACCCTCATGCATCCACATAACTTCATCGCATAATTCTTCTAATGTATCTGTATTATGTGAAACAATAATAACTGTTCGCTCTTTATTGCTGATAAGTTTCTTCATTTTCTTATAGCTTTTTTTCTTAAATTTATGGTCACCAACGCTTAACACTTCGTCAATAAGCATAATATCCGTTTCAAGAATTGCTGTGATAGAAAATGCAAGTTTTGAGTGCATACCGCTAGAATATGTTCTTACCGGCATATCAATAAAATCACCCAGTTCTGAAAATTCAATAATCTCCTCTGCCTTTTCCTGAATCTCTTCTTCGCTGAATCCAAGCAGCATTCCCGACAAAAGAATATTTTCACGTCCAGTCAGTTCCTTCTGGAATCCTACCCCAATGGATAATAGAGAAATACTATGTTCATGCAAATCAATCGTCCCTTCATCTGCTGCAAAAATACCTGCAATAGCACGCAGCATCGTCGATTTTCCACTTCCGTTTTTTCCAATAATGCCTAAGATTTTTCCCTCTTCAACATCAAAAGAAACATTTTTAACAGCCTCATAATAGTCCTTATCACTCTTATTTTTTCGTAATAGCTGACGTTTAATAGAATATGACTTTAAATTACGATATCGTATACTCACATTTTTTACTGAGATAGAATATTTTTTTTCTTCCATACTTAAATCACCTTTACATAACTATTTTCGTTTTTATAAATAACACGCACACCTATGCAACATATTACTAAAGAAAGTATAAACCATATAAGCATTACTACCACGTTAGGTGTTTCTCTATATATCAACCCTTCTCGCATAGACATAATGATATATGCAAGTGGATTTGCCTTTCCAAGTACATCTGCAATAAATGGATGATTCTTTCCTAATCTGCTTTCAATGGAATAAAATACACCCGTCAAATAAAACATTAACTTCAATGCAATATTTACGACATTAGCCAAGTCTTCAACAAAAACACCAAAATGTGCCAAAATGCACATTAATCCAAAATTTAAAATCCATAAATCAATCATTAATGGTATCACAAATAGTACATTTGCGTTAATCGGAATCTGATATACAATCATCATTAGAACCACTATACCTAATGACACCAACATTTTAAAACCATTTACCATCATCTTTGACATAATAAGTACAAATTTCGGAATATATACCTTTGTAACAATCGGCTTATTCTTCTTTACAATTTTAACAGCAGCATGCATATTTCTATTAAAGAAATCCCAAATTGTAATACCTATAAAAATAAATACAGGGAAATATTGCTCTTTCGCATTAAACACATATCCAAAAATCAATGTATAAATCAACATGAAACATATAGGGTCTAATATCCACCAAATCCAGTTCAAATAAGAGCCTGCAACTTCTGCCTTCAACTCTGCCTTTGCCGAATAAATTGTATACTTATAATGTTTTTTTATATCTGTTATAAATCTTTTTAACATATCTTTTCCTTCCGTTTCCACTCAATTCTTTTCACTCTATGGCATACTTTATCTATTATATCATTTTTTATACCGTCTTGCAATCCATGACAAATATTCAATACCGCAATTAAGAAAAGAATGCCGTTGCATCCATGATTCATTTCATCATTAATGCGACGGCACTCTATTTGGAATCAGAGACTTTTATTACACTCCATCCCAATATTTTGTTTCTACATTCTTAAATTTTACATTCTTCTTTTTTAATGAATATCTTCCTGTCTTAAGAATTCCATACTTGGCATTCTTAAATGTACAATTGTTCAAAGTGACATAGACCTTACCACCTTTATATGCATATCCTTCAATATGCAATTGTGTATAATTATTTTTTTCAAATAGGCACTTAGTAAATACTCCCTTGGTATTTTTATCATAGAGCCAGACACCTGCATGATTATTTTTTCTAAATTCGCAATTCTCAAATGTCCCCTCGCTGCCACCAAGCAGACTAACTCCCATATACCTTGTATTGGAATTTGGATTGTAGCCATTATGTACAAATTGAGTATTTTTCGCTTTGACATAACATTTTTGATACGTACCAATGCCATGACGATAATTATCTTTCAAAACACACTCATTTACTTCAGCCGTAGCATTTACTAAAGAAATTCCGCATTGATAATTGTAAGCAATTCTAGTTTTATTGGCAATCAGCTTGGATTGATTAACAGTAACTCCATGTCCAATATCTCCTTTATCCGTTTCCGTTAAGTGCCCAGCACCATTACGTGTTATATTACAGCTATTTAACGTCACGCGGGAATTATTAACTAATCTAATTCCTCTATTTGTACATTGTTCTATTTTACAATCATTTACTGTTGCCGTACCTCCACTCACATGGAGGGCTATTCCTGCATTCTTTACGGTCAAGTTTTTAAATTTCAATTTTTTCTGATTGTACACGCGGAAAATAGTCTGGTCAGCATCTTTGTTTCCAACCCATTCACCACCATCAACTACTGCCTTATCTGAGCGCATATTTAATACAATCTCGGATTCACAATTTATCCTTGTACCATTCTCTACTACAATCGTAACAGCCCCTCGAACAGCAATTTCATTTGAAATTTTGTATGTTCCTTTCGGGAAATAAACTACATTGCCTTTTTTCTTATTCGGGACTTTGTTGGACATTGCAGCTTTTATTGCAGACTCAACTGCAAGTGAACAATCTTTCTTGCCTTTTTTATCTGCCCCATAATCAGTTACTTTAATCAATTGATAGGAAGCATATTCTTCTGATTTCTTTTTCTGCGCGGCACTTACTTCAACACTTGGAATCATCATAAGAAGTGCCATGCACAAACATATCAGTTTTACAAAACTTTTCTTCATTTTCATTGTTCCCCTCCTTTTCCACCTAGTACTTATTATCTAATTATAAAACCTTCTTTCAGACCGCGCAAGTCTTTTCTATAACAAAAAAATAGTATCTGAATATCACTTCAGATACTATTTTTTGCTTTTGTTATATGATTTTTTAGAGTTTATTAATAATGCTTAATAACTTTGCTGCATAATCCTTATCCATTGCCCAGCCTACTCCATATGGATTATTCGGAATAGAAAGCCACTCGATATATGGTGCTGTATTTCGCTTAACATACTCAAATCTTGTGTCAACGCACTTATTATTCAGTGCATCATTCGACGCATATGCTTTTAAATGCTGTGCCTGTGCGCGAAGTCCTAATCTGACAGTTTTGAAGGTTTCTCCACCTACTCCACCGCCAGTTGCTCCTAAACCTCCAAAATTGCACTGGTCTGGTTTTACATCACCACCAAACTGAAGGCCACCTGTTTCTAATATTACCTGCGCGAATAAAACTTCTGTCTTTACCCCTTCTGCCTCAGCTTCTTCTTTTAAAATTGTGAAGAATTTCTTAGCATTTTTAGCACCTTTATCTTTGTAGGTATCTGCAGGATATGTAAATCTTTCTTCGTAATATTTTACCATTTCGTCAACTGTTAAATTGCTCTCACCCATAATCGTATGACCTGTTGACTGCTCTTTTACATTTGACCATGCACTATAAACTGTACAGCCATTCGAAAGTTTTTTATACGCACGAACCTTATAGTAATAAGTTACTCCCTCATTAAGATTTTTATGCGTATAAGATTTACTACTTGTCTTCTTAACAAGCGAGTATTCTCCATCTTTTTTCGAACTAGATACTAATTCATATCCATCTGCATTATCAGAAGCTTTCCATTTTACTTTTAAGGCATTGCCTTCCTGCAATGTAATGGAGGAAATTGTCACTTTTTCCAATACAGGAACTTCGACAATCTCACTATAATCACCTCTGCCAACCGTATTTCCCACGCCATTTACAATTGCTGCTATTTTGTAATAATACACTTCTCCTGCTTTTACAGTTTTGTCTGTATACTTAACGGTATCTGCTTTATCAATTTCTGCAATACACTTAAATCCAGATGTTTCCTTTGTACTTCTAAAAATTCGATAACCATCTGCATTTGACACTTTATCCCAGTTAAGTGTTACTTTTTCTCCACTTGTACCCGAAATCTTCGTAATCGCAGCTTTTTTTACCGTTTTTGCTTTCTGTTTTGCAGAATATGACGATACATCTGTTTTCTCACCATTCTTTTTATAAGTTCTTATTTTATAATAGTATGTCTTCCCTGCCTTTACGCTTGTATCTGTATAGCTGGTTGTTTTTGCATTTTTGACGGTTGCAATTTTTTCATAAGTACCATTTTTTGAAGTACTCCGGTAAATCTGATATCCGGTTACCCCAGAAACTTTTTTCCAAGTTAATGTGATTTTTTTACTCTTCTCTGTCGTAATTGTTTTAATCTTAGTCGAATTTAGTGTTTTTCCTGAAACAGCTTTTGAATTTCCACTATAATTCTTCGTTCCATTTATTTCACTAATGACCTCAATTTTATAATAATAAGTCTTATCTGTCTTAACTGTCTCGTCTTTATATATATTATTTTTTCGCCCTTTTACAGTTGCTATTGTTTCATACTTACCATTTGCAGAAGTACTTCTTTTAACATTGTACCCCCATGCACCATCAATCTTCTTCCATTTAATCTCTAAAGTATTGCAATCTTTTGAAATCACATGGCTAATTGACGTTTTTTCAATTGTCTTTCCTACGACAGCATTTGACTTGCCACCATAACCTCTCTGCCCTGCATCATCTCGATAAGCTTCCACTTTATAATAATATTCTACACCTGATTTTACAGTAGTATCTTTGTACGAAGTAGTTTTTCCGGATTTGACAGTAGCAATTTCTTTAAATCCACTATTTTGCTTTGTACTACGTGAAACAATATATCCTGTTGCACCATCAACCTTTTTCCATGAAATCTCCAACGTTTTATCATTTGTTGCCGCAACAGATTTAATCGATACCTTTGCAATTGTTCTTGCTGCCTTTACTTCTGATGCAGCCCCTACGCCTTCAACTCCATTAATAACATTGTAAGCCTGAACTTTATATTTATACTTTGTATTATTTTTCTCAACCTTATCAATATATGTGGTTGTTGTGCCTGACTCAATTTTAGCAATCTGCTCATATTTACCAGTCGATTCATTTCTTCTATAAACATAATATCCAGATGCATTAGAAACTTTTTTCCATGAAATCTCCATTTTCTTACTTGATTTAGATTTCACATATTTGAGTTCTGTTTTTTTCAGAGCGCGACCAGCTACACTGTCTGAAATTTTCCCTTCCACTCCATTACTATATATCGCTTTTACCTGATAATAATATTTCGTTCCTACCGTAGCTTTTTTATCAATAAAGGATGTCTCTGTTGTACTTCCAATCAATACTGCCGCTGAACTATTCTTTTCTTTACGGTAAATCTCATAAGATGTTGCATCACTTACTTTTTTCCATTTTACTTTAATTGTTCCGTCTGAACGGGACTGTGTATAGCTGATAACAGGCTTTGCTGATGAATTTTTAGTCAGTCCATAGCACTCAGCAATTGCCTCAGCATCTGCAACACCAAGTTTTTTGATTTTTTCATCGGTATTTAAAAAGTTTGCATAATCTGTGGAATCTTTTAAAAATGCATGCTCTACGATAACTGCTAAGACTCCTTTATTTTTACACTCTCTCATCAGAGTATAATAATCTGCCACACTTCCATCCGGGTACTTATCTGTCTGTGCATCTCTTGTTTTAATTCCACGAGATTTAATACCCAATGCTTCTAATTTTTTGATAATGTCTTCTGCAAGTGCTTTTCCATCTTCACCAATCTTTTTATTATAATTGCTGTTTGGATAATAAACTTCTGCACCATTTGCAGAACCGTAAGATAAAGAATTTAAATGCAGACTCACTAATACATCTGCGCCAACATTTTTCGCATATTCTGCTCTTTTCTCTAAGCACTGTCTCGCTGTAATGCCGCCGCCGTATGGACAAGCTGCTGTTGTTCTTGTCAGATAAACCTTTACTCCTGAATAAGTTTCTAATTCTGCTTTACAATATAATGCAATTTTTAAAACAATTTCTGCCTCTGTCACACCACTATTAGAATTAGAATTGCCATGTGTGCTGTCATGTCCAGCATCTAAAACTACTACTAAATCATCACTGACATTAGAGCTTATTGCCTCTGTAGAAGCTGTTTTTCCTTTACTAAGTGCAGCAATTTCTCCCATTCCGTTATTTAACACATCAGCTACCGTTGTTTCAGACACAACCTCGCCATCTTCATTCATGGTTACAACGCTTGCTTCCATATCTGCATCTACTGCTGTCTCTGCTCCGTCTTCCACAAGAAACTGGTCCGGATTTGTCTCAACTTCTTTATTAACACCAAAGCGAACCTCCATATCTTCGTCTGCGAGGTCAACCGTACATTCTTCGCCATCTAATGTATATGTAAGTGATAACAGCTCATATGCTCCTGTCTGGCTTTCATTGTCAAAAGCAAGCTCAAACAATACCATATCTTCGACTTTATCTGTTACTTCTGCTTCAAACTCTTCTTTGGTATCATTGTTACGATAAGTTAAACGTACATCTTCGAGTTCGCTGTCTGCTGTACCGACACTTGCAACTACCTTCTGTGTACCAGGTGTTTCGATATAATCAGACTCAACCATAATGAAGTTTAATGCTGTTTCAGCTTCTTCTTCACCATTCTTATTGATTTTTTCAATTACTTCTGTATTCTCTGTAACATCATCTAATAATTCTGTTGAATTAACTTCTTCTGTTACTTCTGTGAAATTTGTCTCAACTTCTGTCATCTGAGTTGATTCTGTTGTTTCAGAAGCTTCTGTTTTTTCAGATTCTTCTGTCATTTCGGAAGTTTCTGTGGTTTCAGATTCCTCTGTCATTTCGGAAGCTTCTGTGGCTTTCGATTCTTCTGTTATTTCAGAAGTTTCTGTTTCCCCATCTGCTTCTGTAGCGTCTATCTGCTCTTTTTCTTCTGTTGTGCTCTCTGCCGCTTCCTGATTATCCGCTGCTTCTGCATCATCTAAATCCTGCTCTGCGACAGCTTCATCCTGCTCTTCGTTCTCGACAGCTTCGTTTTCTTCTGTCATCTCAATGTTTTGTCCGTATGCCTTCACATCCACTGGCACAGATGTAAATGCTACACACACTGCCAATAGTGCTGTCAAAATACGTTTTTTCATTTCCTTTTCTTCCCTTTCTTTTGTTTTATGAAACACATATACAATAACTATAACTCAGAATCATTATTTTACAATATACTTCCTTAAATTTCCTATGTTTTCATAAAATATTAAGATTTTTTTCTGTTTATCTTTTGGTTGTTATTTTCTTCGTTTTCGACCAGTCGGAATATACCTTAACGGTTTTTCCATCTTTCTTAACACTCTTATAGGTTCGGATTCTTACATAGTATTTCTTCTTTGCCTTTAATTTGCTAATTGTTTTGGAAGTTGTCTGATTGCTTTTTATCGTTACGGTCTTTGTATCCTTCTTTGCAAACTTGCTGCTGGTTGAATACTGAATCTCATAGCCACTAGTCTGTGTACTTTGTTTTTTCCATTTTACGGTAAAGCCCTTAGACTTTGCGGTCACTTTTGAAATACTTGTTGCTTTCGGAACAATAGAAAATGTTTTCTTCATTGTCCCACTATATTTTCCTTTAAAGGAAACCTTTACTGTGGCAGTCCCAACCTTTTTATTATTCTCATAGGATACGCTGTAATAGCTGCTGCTTATCTTTTTTCCTTTGCTGTCTGTTACGGTTACCTTTGGCTTTTTTGCGTTTCCATTATAAGTATAACTATTATCAGAGAGGCTTATTTTCTTTGGTGCATATATGGTTTGGGCACTCTTTACCTTACCGCACACCGTACACTTTGTGGTGATGCTGCCATTTTGCCCCTGTTTCGCTTTTTTTACTGTCTCTTTATAAGAATGTGATTTCAACGCAATCTCTTCTGTATAGCTGTGCTTACAGCCGGTGCAGGTGTAGGTCTTTATCCCCTTTTTTGTACAGGTGGCTTCCCTTGTTACTTTTGCAATATAATTATGCACGTGCTGTTCCGGCTCCGGTGTTGGCTCTGGTTCTGGTGTTGGCTCTGGTGTCGGCTCTGGTTCTGGCTCTGGTTCTGGCTCTGGCTCTGGTGTCGGTTCAGTGGCTGCACCAGAATCATAAAAATGAATTTCAAAGGAAGCTTTCGCCGCTTCTTTGATTGCTAAGACCTCTTCTAAGGTTGACACAGAAACAGCTTCGTCAAATATGAAAAATGTATATGTACCCGTCTTTGCCCCGTCATATGCTTCTAAATAATAGAAGTCATCCTCTTCTTCCGTACAAATAAGCTGAATTGTATTTCCCCAATCGCAGCCTGCTAAAAGTGCTTCGTCTGTGCTGTTCAGGTATTCTGTGCGAACTCCTAAAATGTAATCAAATCCACACAACCCATAGTCATAGATGACTGCTTTATCAATTTTTGCTCCGTCCTCATCCTTCCATATCAGTTCACAATAAACGGACGTATCAGGGATACTTCCATCTGTGGCTGCCTTTATTTTACTAATATCAACAGATTCCGGTGTTGATACGACCTCAATACTTCCAATCACGAAATCCATCCAGTCTGAAATCGTCTTCCATCCATCCTCTTCATAAACAAGGTCATAGCCATTAGATATATCCTTCTCTGACAAAACAAAATCTGTGTCACTTGTTTTAGCAGCCTTGATATACTGTGTGTCTGCATAAAGTGCCCCCGGAATGTTACGGCTTCCTGTCTGAAATTGAGTTGTCCCAGTTACTGTTCCCTGTATTTCAAGAAGTCCATCGCTTGCTAATACAAGAATCCCTTTGGAGTCTATATCATTAGCTTCATCGTACCTTCCACCAGTGAAATTCTCGGTAACAACCATCTTCGAAATGGCTGTCAAATCAAGACAGGCCGCATTCGTCAAAGTAACATTCTGCAAGTCTCCGTCTACGAAATACAACATTGCCTCATCCTCTAAAATAACATTTCCCACGCCCGCAATTGATGCATTCTGCACAACTGCCTGCTCTACCGTCAGTGTTGTATTCGAATTTCCAAAAAGCTTTAATTCCCTTGCATTTCCCGCTTCTGTAATATTTATTTGGGCACTGCTGTTTTCCTCTGTATAAATCCCATCACGTACGGATGCCGCAGGACTAATTTCAAGTTCTGCTGTTCCACTATATGAAACTTTATCATCACTGCCTGCCCCATGGCCTAAATAAATTCCCTGAAATATGGTTTCCGAATTTGCATTAAGAATGTGAAGAGACGCTTTTTCTCCTATCTCACTGTCTTCAAATCCCCCTGCATAAACCGTTGGCAAAAGTTCTGCCTCCGTTCCTCCAAAATCTCCAAGAGAACCGTCTGAACCTTCTAAATAAGTGCTGACATTATCTAATACCAGACTATGCCCCGCAAGAAAAATTTCCCTGTGGGGCACACTTCCTAATGCAGTACTGGAGCTAAAATTCAGTTCTATATTCTGAAAGGTAACATTATCTCCACCAAGCTGAAGTGGACAGCGAAAGTCCAAGCTGCTTCCTTCTGTTCCCTGTATCACTGTATTGGCAGGAATCTCCACCGGAAGCATTTTACCGCTTTCATCTGCTTCTGTACCAAGGGTAATCACACCATTTACAATAATCAAACCCTCTCCTGCATTCATTGCATTCATAAACTCTGCATTCGTTGTTACTGTAATCCCCTCTTCTGCCTTAACAGTCTGAGGCATCGTCCCACATACCATTGTTCCAATTAATAACATACAAAAAAAACGCACGATTCTTTTTTTCATAAAACACATCTCCTCTGCGCCGTTCCATTAATCTCGTTTATAGTTACTATTACCTTATATTATACATGACAAAAGTACCTATGTAAACGCTCCATAGTGCGAACCTTTCCTTAAATTTTTAAGTTTGAGATAATAGTCTAAAAGTTATATCCTAAACTTTTTAGACATGAAACGGAGGCAGACTATGAGTTCTAAAACAAGTTATGAAAAATCTGATTGGAGCATGCAAAAACCCCTGCGAAGACTTACCTCGCAGGGGTTAAGTAACTGTTATTTATTTTCTATTTACTGATTAGTATCTAGAGTACCAAATGCTTCCATCAGATGATGTATATTTTTTGTAATTCATATAGTATGTAACGTACATATAAGCTTTTGTTTTTGTGTTGTAGAATGTAACATCAATTGTGTATGGTTTATTCTTTGCAAATGTGCCATACTGAACTGTTACAGTTGATTTTGGATTGCTAGAGCAGCTATACTGAAGTTCCTCATATGTTGTCTTATCTTCGACTTCAACCCTTGTAATTTTCCAGCCATCATTTGCGCTTACAGTAACTTTTGCATTGCTGAGTTTTTTAGCATTCTTTGCACCATAAACATTTGCAGATTTAAACTTACTTCCTGCCACTGTTGTTGTACCAACTTTAATCTGTTTTACAGGATTTGTATAGTCGTAAACCTTAACTGTTGATGAATATGATTTGCTTCCAATCTTAAATGAGATTTTTGAAGAACCAGCCTTCTTTAATTTAAGACCGATATAGTAATAATATTCACTATCTGAATTGCTGTAATCTGTGAGGCCTTTTTCAAAATACTCTGTCTTGTATGAAGATGTGTATGCATTCTTCTCCAAGTAGTATAATGTCGCTACACTTGTTTTAGATGATTTTACTGAGCTCTTTTTAATTGTCTGTGACTTTGTAAGATTACCTACATAGATAGAAGTATAGGATGTACCTTTTTTCTGTTCACGATAAACTGTCTGAGAACTATTAACATATGGGGCTGCATTTACAGTTACTGGTGCGAGTGAGGTACACGCAACTACAAAAGCGAGTGCCAAAGTTGCAAGTCTTTTTCTAACATTTTTCATTTTTTTTCTCCCTTCCTATTTGCATTTTAAATGCTATATTAGTACTTTATCACTAAACCCCTAAAAAATCAACAAATTCTTCCTATTTTTCCACTTATTAGTTTCTATTGCCGTTAGCCATCAGAAAACGAATAACCAGTTCATAACGGATTTCATCCAACAGCGCATCTCTTCCTCCTAAGTCTGCTTCTAATTCTTCTATAGAATCAAATCCATTTCTTGCTGCAAGTTCATTTGCGACTTCTTCAAAGGATGCCTCTGCATCAAGATTCTCAGCCTCTGCAATCGCCTGGGTAATAATTCCGATACATACTATTCTTTCTGCAGATGCTCTGCTGCTCTCTTCTAATTCCTCTAATGTTACCCCCAGCCAGCTTTCAGCAAATTCGTCTAATTCCATATCTTCTGCTTTCGCCTGGGCACGATACATATCCATATACTGCTTATACTGTCTTTCAACATCTTCCTCTTCAATTTGCAGTTCGCTTGCTTCAATAATCTGGTTCATTAATTCCATACCAGCCTCGGTATTTGCACGCTGTTCATATACCTTCTTTAAATTACTTCTTGTTTCCTCCCGAAAAGCCTCTATAGAATCAAACCCTAACTGCTGCTGCACAAATTCTTCGGTCAATTCACCACCTTCAAACCAGCAAAGAATTGCCTCCATCTCAGCTTCTACTTCCTCCTCTGCCGGTTCTCTGTTTCCATCATACGAGTAAGAAAGATTTTTATATTCTCCCAAAGATATTACTTTACTTTTATATGAGTCCGCCAGCACTACTCCTGTTTCTTCGGTACTTTCTACGCTTTCTGCGTTTTTCGCATCCTCATTTTTACATCCTGCACTAAACATACCTATGCATACCAATAATGCCATCAGAATTCTTTTTTCAGTTCTTTTTTTCATTTTCCAACCCCATTTCTCTTTTTTGCCACCTGTTACTATTTTCTCTTTTTCATAGCCTGAAAAATATGACCTGCCAGATAATAAACACTTTTTACAACAGAAATCTTCTGGTTCTTGCGGTAAATGTTCCATGTCCAACGTACCGCACGTGCCTTATTTGAGCTTACGGAATTACGGTTTACGCGGTAATAGCCCAAGGTTTCATTGATTCCATGTGCAGTCTGAATTTCTTTTAAAATCGTAAGCCAGGTCGCATAGTCCTCATGGCCAATCTGCGGCATCGTAAATTCTCCCACCTGCTTTTTATCAATCATAACTGTAAGACATGGTATTACATTGCCATGCAAAAGCTGTTCATATGTAATCTCCTCCGGCACATGACGTACTTTATTCAAAGACTTTCCATTTTCGTCAATCACACCACAGGCTGTAAAAGAAAAAGCAGACTGCTTTTCTTCCATGAAAGCAAGCTGCTTTTCTAATTTTTCCGGTTTCCACAAATCGTCGCTGTCGAGAAAAGCAATATATCTGCCATTTGCTCTTTTCATTGCTTCATTACGCGCTTCTGCCACGCCACATTTTCTTTCTGCAAGATAATAATGGATTCTTTCATCCTGCTTGGCATACTCTTTTACAATTTCTGCACTGTTATCCTCCGACAAATCATCCATAATAATCATTTCCCAGTTTGTATAAGTCTGCTTCTGCACAGCTGCAATTGTATGCGCAATATATGCACTCGCATTATACATCGGGGTAATAATTGAAATTAATTCCATTTTGCCACCTCTCACAGAATTTTCTGCTTTCACCTTCACTCGTTTACTCTGTTACTTTCCAACTTTATCCAACAACTCGTTTACTTTTTCTGCTACCCGTCCAATCGCATTCTCACGAATCACATCTGCGATTTTCATCTGGTAGAGCTTTCGCTGCTTGTCACTCTGCCGGATTTCAATTGCTTTTTCTATCATCTTGGCAAGTTCCTTCGGGTCATCCTTATGATAAATCAAAAGGGCATCACCTAACGCTTCTTCGGCATCTGCCACATCCGAAGAAATAACAAGTTTTCCTGCAGAAAGATATTCAAATATCTTCGATGGGAAAGAAAAATTACCAAACTCATGATGTGCAAGCTGTGCATTCACACAGATATCCGCTTCGCGAAGCTTCTGCTGATAAGTTTCATAATCCAAATATCCAAGGAACTCGACACGCTTATCACTGCTGTCCTTTGCAAACTCTTCCTTATCCCCTCTTCCGGTAATCTGCAATTTAAATTCTGCATCCGTATATTTTAATGCTTCCATCACCACTTCGATTCCGCGCTGGCGGTCTAGGGTGCTTGCAAACAATATCGTTGGTATCTTTTCTTCTGTACCGGCATTCATTTCCGCAGCTGATAATTCTGCTATTTTATCTGCTGCGTCAAAATTCTGCTCTCTGATTGCACCACGAATCACGACTGCCGGACATGGTACTTGGATTTTGGAATTTACCAGAAATGCACCGTCTAACTCTTTTAACACCTTATCTTCCATGTTCTGATAAATACGACGTTTTATGCCTGTAATATGGGCATCCGTCGTTAATCCATCCTCATACTGGAGCACAATCGGAATGTTAAAATGCTTTTTTGCATAAAGTGCAAGCTTGGAGTTCTCCAGACGCATATTATAAAATACGATTATGTCAATTTTATGTTCCTTTACATAACGCTTCAAAAAGCGCTTGCTGCTGGAAAGACACATAAGTGCATTCAATCCCGGAATTCCCACAATATCAGAGTAATAAATGTTTTCGTCGATTTTGGATTGAAAGCCCTTGTAAAAACGAAAACTTCTGCTGCTTGTCCACGCATTTGACCAGACAGTCACATGATTTCCACCATGCTCTAACATATCAATGATATATTTTCCCTTATTCTGCCCTGCCTGTGAGATGCAAGGTTTCGAATGACGCTGTTCAATTACGTCCTCTAAATAATAATTTGTTACATATAAAATATTTTTTCCCAAATCAGCCTTCCGCCTTTTTCAAAATATAGTAAGTGTCTGTATCTGCAATCTGCTCATAATTATGCTGCTCTAAGATGTCTTTTAAATATTTTGACTTCTGGATAATCACATAATCAAAATCGTTATTTTCTTCTAACATAAGAAGCGTTTCTTCATCCTTGAAGTGGTCAGAAAAACCGGCAATTATGATTTTTCCGGTATACTGCCTGATTCCATAAGTAATGTCATCCACATTAGGAGCTAGAATTCTCGCTTTTTCTTCTGTCTGCGCCACGTCCTGCTCCGATAAAATGATTTCGCTGATTTCTAACGCTTCGCCATCAATTTTATAGATATTTTCGACATCCCGGTACATGCCCGAATCATATAAGCTTCCAGCCATCACTATGATAATACACATTATGGCAGCATATTTCAGCTTTTTGCTGACGCGGTCGGTAACGTCCACTTTGTCCGCATAATAATCTGCCGCTGCATATGCAAGGATTGTCATCAATGGCAGCAGATAAAAGATTCGCAGATACGCCGTTTCCGCATCCGAGAAAAATTTGACTCCAATTGGTGCAACAATTGGATTATAAATCACGAAAATAAGGACAAGAATGCTGTAAACTGCCATATTTTTCGCGCGTTCATTCTTCTTTCGGTTCAGTAAAATCCACATCAAAGAGATTACCATTAAAATGGCATATCCGCTCTCTTCCCAAAATAGATTGTTTAAAAATAGTATCAGTTCCAATGCCAGCAGCCATGTCCTTTCTAGTGCCTGTGAAAATTTTCACATTTACTTTTTTAAAAATTCAGTAATTGCAGAAACTCTGTATATTTTACATGCATCAGGGCAAATGCCAATGCTGGTGTACATGCAAAGCCTGCGCCTATCAAAATGCTGAATTTACGATTTTTCACTGCATAAATAAATGCCAGTACGATAATCATTGCAACAGCAAGTCCTGTTCCGGTTAAAGTCGTAGACGAGGTTGCAATTACTAATAAAAACAATATCAGATATTCCCTTACTTTTGCCTGTTTTTCAAAAATCAGATTGCAGTAATAGAATAAAAATGGCAGCACAATAATTGCCAGAAATGCCTTACTCTGCCATACCCACGTGTAAATGCGGTAGGAAACAGAATACATGGAAAATTCGCCGAATAAACTAATCAGCGCGATAAATGCCATATATAAATAAATTCTGCGCTCACTGTTATGAAATAGAAAAGATGCTACAAGTCCCTGTGCCCAATAACTTATTGGTACAAAAAAGAACATTAATACTGTTTTGCATAAAATAAGCGGATGAAGACCGGATATTTTTGCAAGATATGCAATCCATGTCCAATAAGAGGAAAGCGAATATTTCGATAATACCCAAGGTGCACTCTCACCTGTTGCAAAATCGGTCTGATAAAGTGCATTTGATTCTAAGATGTCATTTACCATTGTGATATAGGTTCTGTCATCCCCATAAATATAAGGTGTTTTAAATGCAAGCACAATCACAGGAACAAGAATCAATACCGCCACAAATATCCATTTACGCTCCAGATTTCGGAAAATGCCTTGTGCATGAAGCGTTATTTTTTTCAGATAATCTCTGCAAAAAATAATTGCTGCCACGCAAAAAAGAAGCAAAATTGCTGTATAGAAAATGGTCAGTGTCGAAAACGATACTCTCATAAGTGTCATTGGTACAGACAGCATCTGCATGACCATTAACATCAGCATGATTCCCATAAAATACGAAAAACTGATTGTTTTTGCATCTTCTCTTTTTACATGTGAAGAGACTACTGCTCCGATAAGTATCGGAAGCAGCCCCAGCACAATCACTAATATACATATTCCTAGGATAAGTTTTCCAATCGCGACCATAGCAGCTCCTGTTTCTTATGCAATCTCTACTAAAACAACACCAAGAACATTTATTTCATTCTGTCTGCACAGATTTAATTCTTTTGCGATTTCTGCACAGCTTGTTTTCTCAGAGACTTCAACTAAAATACCATTTTTCTTTTCTGCCAAGCTCATTAATGACTCAGCATCATAAGCAACGCCTTTTCCGTTTGACACTTCAATGCCTGCTTTTTCCAGTGTTTCTCTTAATGTATTTATCAGGACAGCAGGAATCTTTTTCATTTCACTTCCTGAGAGATGTACCTTGTCCACTCCATTGTTTTTACACTGAATCAAAATGTTTGTGCAGACTAACTGCAGCTGTTCTTCATAAGTCAGGCTCTTCTTGCTGCCTGCTTTGAAGCGTTTGAACAATCTGTCAACTGGTGCTGCCAGACGCTTTTTGCCATGAGAGCTTGCATCTACCACACCGAATACATTTGTTCCAAAAAGGTATTTCACCTCGTCCTCACCATGAATATTCTTTGAAATGGTGTATAAGAACGCTCTGATTGCAAATGCTGCAATTGCTCCTGCAAGAAATCCTGCAATAATTGCTGCAATGCTTGGTTTTACATTTACTGTAGTATCAATTTCTGCGGCTTCTTTTTCTTCCGCCTCGATTTCTTTCTCATAAAGACTGTTGTCAATCTTGTATTTTCCTTTTGTCAGCTTCTCAAATAAAGACTTCTGTACATCGTTAAAATCGGAATTATTTTTCTTATAATCCTTCATATCTTCATAGTAACTAATAATATATTCGTTCTGTTTTGCAAGAAGTTCTTCATCCTGAATCACATCTGCTCTGCGTTCTGCAAGTGTTACGCTTAAATCTGCAAATGCTTCTTTACCCTTTAAGGATTCCATATAAGAGGCAATCTGTTTCTCTACATTATCTGCAAGGCTTGCACATTCTTCTGCCGAATCAGCACATACCTTTAATGTAAAATATGCTGCTGCATCTGTATCTTCTATTTTTATTAATTCTGAAACATAAACAGCTTCTGTATCAAGTCCCATCTCTGCTACAATCTTTTCTGCCATAGCACTTCCGGAAAGATATTTTTCTAATTCCTTTATTACATTCTCTGCCTCTGCTGAAGAAATATCGTAAGTCAGATACACGACATTTTCTTTAAATGCATCCAAATTAAAATAAATGGAAGAATCCATATAAGTTCTTCTCTGTTTTAATAATTCTTTACACTGAACAGAGTTCCATACACTCTGTACCTCGTAATTTGACAACTGCTCTTCTAACATTTCAACCGTAATTTCCGGTTCGTTTGCTTTATCAATCTGTGCCTGAATCTCTGCCTCTCTTGCTGATACATCACTTTTATATTTCATGACACCTACTAATGCGGCTGCAATAAATGCAACAAGCAAGATAAAACGCCAGCAGGATAATGTATGGAAAAACATTTCTTTCACATCAATCTGACGCTCTTCCACCACATAATGACTCTGTTTCTTCATTCTATTTCTCTCCTATCCCTTACTTATTATCTGTAAATAATGTTTCTAATGCGACGCGTTCAAATACTTCTAACTGTCCGCCGCGTGTTGCATTATAAATCGTAAATCCATGTTCATCTGCAAATTTCTTTGCAATATCAAACTGAGGAAGCATTTCGTTTCCATTCTGAATCAGCTTTTCTTTTGACCATTTTGCTTTATGGTCTACATAAGAAGCATTGTCGCTATACATCTTTGGCTGTGCATAGTTACAGTCAACGCCCATCAGATAGATTTCGGAAAAGCCCATATATGCAGCAATCTGTAACATTGCATATACAACTGATTTTCCAGTGTAGACAACCTTTGTGATGTCATCGCTGAATCTGGTATCCGGCACAAGCTTTGGAAATAAGCCTTTCCAGAGGTTATGTGCCATCATATTCTCTGAATCGTCCTTTGGAAATGCATGTCCGTTTTTATAATCGTACTCCACATCCGAGTCACTGTAGAAAAAGTCTTTGACATCATCTGTCATTAACTGCTGTTTGAATTTCTCAATTGCGTGGGAGTCTACGATTCCATAATAACTGGCACGCCAGTCTGTCTTATCATACATAGTAACACAGGAATTCACTCCAAAGGTATACTCATTTTTTACCAGCTCTACATCTTCCATCGTCAAGCTTGGTCCTGTTCCAACGATAAAACAGCGTTCGCCCTTATGAATATTGTGAAATCTGCTCAAATCTGCTGCATATTTTTCGTGCAGATTGTCATTTCTTTTTTTCACATTTTTTTTCTTTTTCCAATAACCAAATAAGGTCTGTGTATCACGTACCAGCCGAATTGCACCAGAACAGTGTTTTTTCAAAAATTCTTTCATGTTGTAGCCTTGCCTTTCTCTTTTCGCACTCTAATCAGCTTTTAACAGATGCTTCCATTGTCCGATGATATTTTCAATCGCAAGGGAGTCTGCCTTTGCAATTGCAGCTTTTGCCATGCATGCGCGCTTTTCATCACTATAAGCTGCCATTTCAAGCATTTTTTCTGCAAATTCCTTGGTATCATAGCTTGTTGCTAAAATTCCTTCCACGCCGTCTGTCACAAGCGGCTGCACCGCTGTAATGTCATAAGCGACAACCGGAAGTCCCATCTCAAAGGCTTCTGTTAATACCATTGGGAAGCCCTCCCAGCGGGAAGAAAGCAGATATGCAGATGCTTCCTGTAAATATCTGCGCACCTCAGTCGTGTATCCGGTAATCTTTACACGCGCTTCAAGTGCATATTTACGGATTGCTTCCTCTAATTCGCTGCGCTGCTCGCCATCACCAACTAATACCAGATTCCATTCTGAATTTTTCTTTGCAAACTCTGCGAACGATTCGATTAGCAAATCAAATCCTTTCTGATAGGTTAGTCGTCCACATGCCACAAAGGTTTTATTTTTTAATTCACTCTTTACTTCACTGACAAAGCTTCTTGGGTTGTAAATAACATCACAGTCCACGTCAAAAGCTTCCTTGTATCTGTCACTGATATAGTGGTTTAATACCACACAGGAATCTAAGCGTCTTGCACTTTCTCCAAAAAGTAAATCTGTATGCCAGAAATAATAGCCCGGTGTCTTAAAATAAGCTTCATATGCATTATGCTCCCAGCCTACTGTCCGGCAGTTTAACTTATCCGCAATCAATCCCAGACGTAAAGAATTGCCACCGGAAACTGCCACAATGACATCATATTCTTCACCAGTCAGCTGTTCAATCATCTGACGCTGCCATGCTTTCTGGAAATATGCATATTCTAACATTTTATAAAAACCCTTTTTCTGATAGAAAAGGTTTGTTTTCTCATTGATTTCACGAATGATTCTGCGAGAAATTCTGTTTAACAGTCCAAACTGCGGCTGTTTTGTATAGCGTATTGTGATATTTTCATCCAGATGATATGGATTCTTTTCCCTGTCTTTTTCATCATCCATCGTGTAAATGATGATTTCATTGGTTTTCGCTAATTCATTGGCAATCACAACGGTTACACGCTGCTCTCCGCCCATCGAAAAGACCGATGAAACCACCATACATATTTTCGCCATAGTCTATCCTCTTTTTAGCTTTTCAAATATTTTACCAACTGCCTTAAATGGATGGCACAAATAATATTTTATGCGTCCCATTTTGTAATCACGCTTTTTCTGCTGTATGTAGCGGACTAACTCACGTTTTGTCTCTGGAAGCTCTTCTGCCTTTTCCGGGAATTCTGTAATTGCATGGTCTAATAAATGACCTGACTTATAATCCCCTTCGGTATTACAGTGTACGCCAGTACCGTCAAAACCAATGTTTTCACAAAGTCTCTGGTTTGTAAACAATGTCATTTTATCGTTTTTGTACATCGTCCAATATGCGCGGATTGCCCAGGAATTGATAATGTGGTCTTCCATCTGATGCTTCATCATCAGGCAGTTATCAAAGCAGTAATCGTAATCAAAATCTTTTCTTACCTGTTCGTTTGTCTTGGTCTCTTCCCAGCCTGTTGCATTTTCATCGAATAATGCCCAGCGGTCTTTCCATGTTGCCCAGCTCCAGGAAGAAAATACTTTGATAAAATAACTCTCAGGAAGCACTTCATTTCCATTTGGAAAATGCGAATACCCGGTAATGGAAAATACCTGCTTAGCCTCCTCGTATTTATCTAAAGCTTCATTCATATACTGTAAAAAGTATGGGCTTGTCACAAGGTCATCTTCCATAACAATGACTCTGCCATGACGGTTCACCACTTCTGTTACGCCAGTAATAACAGACTTTGCCAGTCCGAAATTCTCCTCGCGCATTGTGATATGAACCTCTTTAAAGCCGTCTACTGTATTCACATAATTTCTAGTTTCCTCTACCTTCTGCTTTGCATTTTCATTCTTTGCCGCATCGCAGAAAATATAGATTTCGCTTTCTTTCGCACCTTCGTTTTTTTTCAAAGCCTCAATCGTCTGTCTTGTATGTTCCGGGCGGTTATACGCAAACAAAACTATCGGTGCATAATTTTTTTCTGACATAATTTGTCCTCTTTTATAAAAATCTGTCTTACTAATTCTCTTTCTTAGTTGAAATCTGTCCGTAAATTGCAACCAAATCACTGATATTTTTGTCTATATCAAAAATCTGTGCCGCATGTGCTTTCGCCTTATCTGTCATATACTTAGCATCTGCACCCATTTCGAAAAACTTCTCAACATAATAAGCTATCATATAAGGTGCATCATGCTGATAAACAAAGCCCTCTTCTTCATGATTTATCATGTTTTTCACACCACCAACATCGGAAACAACTGTCGGTGTTCCAAGTGACATTGCTTCTCCTAAGGAGTTTGGTGAATTTTCAATTGCTGATGGAAGTACAAATACATTTGCTTTTAAATACTGCTCGCACATCTGCGCTTCATCTAAAGTTCCAACAAAATGAATGTTTTCTTCTAAGTTGTATTTTTTTATCAGCTTCTTCACATAATACTGATAGCTGTTTAAACGCAGCTTTTCTCCAAGTCCCTGCGGATGAATATAATCACGCTCTGTGATATACAAAGAAACATCCGGGTATTTACGTTTTAATACGGCAAGTGCCTCTACCATAAAATGAAATCCCTTATATGGCACGCCGCCCTGACTCATGAAAATACGATGCGGCTCACACTGGTTATACTGCCACTCGTTCTGATAAAAGCTGTCACGTAAAATCTCATTATTGAAATGATACTGAATATTTGGATTGAAAAGCTTCGCACAAGCCTCATCCCAATCCGTTCTTCCAATCACGTGCTCTGCCTTTTCCAACGCTTCGATTTCATAGCGTCCTCTTTTGGCAAATTCGCGTTTTGCACCAAGAATATTGCAGTGTCTTAACACATCGCGAATCGTATAAAAATGCTGCGCCCATTCTGGAACGGATGCTGTATAATGTCCGGCATAAATGGATACCAGTCCCTGAATGGAAATCACTGTTTTATCAAGTACGCCCGCTTTTTTGCTGGCATTTACTACGCTTAAGGTATGCGGAAATTCTGTTCCAAATACATGAATCGCATCCGGTTTTATCTCCTCATATACCTTTACAAGTTCATTTTCTAATTGTGTATCAAACTGATTGACTGCTTTCTTTTTTCTTGGAATCGCAACAAAGGTTACGTCCTCTCCTTTTCCCATAGCAATCTCTGTTCTGCCATAGGCTGTGTAGCCAATATATAAATCTACCTTTTTCCGAAGTGCTTTACTGATTCCAACCAGCCAGGAAACGCGCACCTGCGTCTCATCTCCCATAACTTCCTTGGCTTCCGGAATCGGCACATTACAAATCCAAAGTACCTTCACCTTAATCCTCCGCTTTTACTGAATATTTGTTTCTGCTTTTTTACGATACAGCCTTCCGCAGTACCAGACTGGCGGCTCGTCTGCAAGCGCTTCCCGCTCTTTTTCCTTCACCTGCGCTCTCTCCCAGCCTAAATATACACAATAACCAAGATAGAAGCACACGATTGGAGAAGAAAATGGAATGGATGACATCATAACAGTCATAAATCCTAACACACAGACCAGACGGATATTTCTCGAATATCCTTTCCAAATCATAACTCCTACTGCAATCAGAAGTGGAATCGCAATAAATCCACATTCATAAAATAACGTTCCAACACCACTCATTAACTTCTGCTCACTTAAGCCATGCGGCAGCATGTGATTCTGCCAGAAGTTCTGGAAAGAGAAGACAATATCCTCCAGTCTCATCTGAATACTGCCATCCTTTAATAGCCTTGCCGGGTCTGTCAAAAGCAGATTCACTAAGGTATGCATTCTTGGAATTCCAGAAGCAAACTTCTGTATCATACATAATGCAGCAACACCTGCGATTGCTAAAAACACCACCCTTGCCAGTGCAAATTTCTTTCCAAGTATAATCTCATTTAACATGTAAAAGCCTACATAGGCTGCTAAATACACCAGTGTAACACTTGAGCCTGCAAATAATACAATCTGTATCAGTAACAACGCGATATAAAACTTTGCATGCTTTTTCAGACCAAAAGCAAGTAAAATCATAAACAGACACATATATCCATACGCAGATGGCTCAGACGCAAGACTGACTGTTCCTCGCTGCGCATTTGTGGTATGTCTGGATAACAGTACATATCCAAATGTCGGATTTACATATTTCTGAATAGCTCCTACAAGAAACCAAATCCAGATACATGCCTTGACTAAATTGTCATTCATTCCGCCATTCTTTTTCATGGATAAAAATACTGCTAATGGAATCACTATCATGGAAAAATAGCCAAAATAACTACGGAATACCATGTAAACACTAATCTGGAACAAACTAACTAACGCGGATGCTCCGACTAGAATGCCAATCAAAGCCACCGTCAGATAGCTTTTAGAATTCACTTTAAAGTTGTGAAAAATATAAATTATCACTACCAAAAGTGCCACTAACGCACCATACGGCTGTGTATCTGAACCAATGTAAACAATCTCTACAAATGGGAAAAAACATGTTACATACAATAAAATGTCTAAAAGCAGCCCTGGTAAAGCATTGAGCGTTTCTCTATCAAATTTTCGCCTCACGAATGGGTTCTTAAATTTCATCAATCAGTTACCTTTCTAAATCACCTGAAAACGCTTCTAGTCTTCGTCTAATCCTGCAGCATTTCTTTGTAAATACGATAATATGTCTCGTTTGAAATTCGTTTATCAAAACGCTTCTTATAGGAAAGACAGGCTGCACTGAAACGTTCTCTGTCTGCACAGATTGCTTCGATGGAAGCTTTTACGCCTGCTAAATCCCCCGGGTGCAATACAAAGCCACAGCCCTCTCCAACGCTTTCTGCAATGGCTGTGGAATCATAAACAACCACTGGTGTTCCACAACAGATTGCTTCTCCGGTTGTCATTCCCATTGTCTCTTCGATGCTGGAATTAAAATAGACATCCGCAATCGAATAAAGCTCAATTAATTCTTCTATATTTCTGGTACGCTCTAAAGCAATAATATTTTCCGGCAGTTCCTTTTTGCGCTTTTCATCCACACCGACCATTACAAGCTGATAACTGTCATCAAGCATTCCTGCCAATGCTTTAAAAGCCTCAATGCCTTTCTGCTTTGTCCAGACATTTGCAACACCAAGCACAACCTTTTTATTGCTTAACTTTAGGCGTTCTCTGATGTCTGTTTCTTTTTTTACAAATAATTCAACTTCAATTCCATTTGGCACAGCCGTACAAGGGATTCCCTTGAAAAAGGACTGTTCCACTTCTTCTTTTAACCACTCCGATGGTGTCACAAGATGCATCCTTGGAACAGAAGTAAAAAGCTTCTTTTTCACTTGATAATTTTCTTTGGAATTATCTTTTAACAGACTGCCTGGATAATCTTTTTTAAGCGGACATTCATAGCACTGCATCTTCCATTTCTCACAGCTTACGCAGGTATAATGGGAACAGTGTCCGGTATAAGTCCAGCAGTCATGCAGTGTCCACACTACCGGTTTGTCATATATTTTTAAAAAATCAAATAAAATCTCTATATTTAAATAATAGCCATGTACGTTGTGAAGATGAATCACATCCGGCTCATATTCTTTTATTTTCTGAATTAAATCTCTGGTGGCTTTCTTTGAATACATTCCATGACGGTCTGTAATTCTTGTCATCACACCATGATAATAAATTTCCCATTTATTTCCAAACTGATATGTGTCCACACCCTCCGGCGCTTTTCCTCTGGAAAATGCGATACAGCATTCATCCCCTTTTTCTTCGAGCATATGCGCCAAATCAACCGCAATACGTCCCGTACTTCCTGTTCCACATACCGTATTAATTGCAAATACCTTCAATGTTACAACTCCTATTATTTAAAGAACACCTTCGCCATCTCATGTGCAAAGCACTCAAAGAAATAGAAACGGCTCATTCCATTCTGTCTGTAGATTCCATAACGCTCTTTTACTTTTTTCAAAGCTCGTCCTAATCCGCCCTCGTTACTTGCACCGCCCATACGGAAGTTCGCAAGTACTTCATTTAAAACAACAATCTTATATCCTGCATTTCTGACTTTTAAGATAAAATCCCAGTCATCATATACAACTTTACACTGGAACTGGAATCTGTCATAAATACTTCTTTTTACAAAAGTGGTTGGATGATTCCAATCCCTTGAGGTCACATATTTACGGTATCTCGAATGCTTGATAACCTCTGCCCCATCCGGCATAATCAAACGAATATCTGCATAAAACATGTCAAAGCCTGTTTCTTTATAAGTAGCTACGACACGTTCAATGGTGTTGTCCTCGTACCAGTCATCACTGTTTAAGATGCCAACCAGCTCACCTGTTGCTTTCTGTGTTCCCTTATTCATTGCATCGTAGATTCCCTTATCCGGTTCACTCACAATGATATATTTCATGCCTTTTTCTTCAAATGCTGTGCGGTATTCCTCCGCAATGCTTACGGTTGCATCCTTAGATGCCCCATCAATAATCAGATATTCAATATTCGTATATGTCTGACGCAATACAGATTCGATGGTATCACGAATCGTTTCTTCACTGTTGTAACATACGGTCACTACACTGACCATCGTATCTTGTTCTATCATATGGTCTCAAACCTTTCCTTCCATGTCAAATACACTTCATGTCTGCTCTTATTCTTCGTCTGTTCTTGTCAAACGGATGGATTCCTCAAATGACACCGTCTGATACTCTTTTACCTCGATTGGGCCATCACTTAAGCTCTTATCATATACAAGGCTTCCAAATGCCTTATTACACATCTTTCCATACTGTCCCGGCATTCTTGAAATCAGATAAATTGCCCAGTTAAAAACAGGCGTTACCCAGATATGCTTATGATGCTCTTCTGCAATCTTATCTACCATATGGGAGGTTGTTACATATTCCTCATTCTGCGGATAAAAAATACCGCTAATCTCACGTTCAATTGCTAAATGAACAAATTCGCATAAGTTATTGATAAAAATCATGGAACGCTCATTTTTAATGGATGGAAAAATAG
Source organism: Roseburia sp. (assembly GCA_045121975.1). GTDB lineage: Bacteria > Bacillota > Clostridia > Lachnospirales > Lachnospiraceae > Roseburia. The sequence goes on along the minus strand of JBGVHB010000121.1, from coordinate 91,589 downwards.
GAAGATTTCTTGCAAATTTCTCTAAGGTTGGGAAATTCCCCTTGCTTCCTTTTCCGTAAACCATTGGCGGTCTTAAAATGACAACCTTAAAGTTATCATCATTTAATTCTAACAGACCTTTCTCTGCCTGCACTTTACTGTCACCATAGAAATTGGCTGGTGAAACAGGTGTTTCCTTGGAAATAATGCGCTGTTTTCCTACTGGCGCACTTTCACCAAACACACTCATGCTGCTCATGAAAATAAACTGGCTTACGCCTTCCTTTTTTGCTTTCTGTGCAGTCTCAATCGCCATATCACAATTGATGGCATAGTATTTTTTGCGCACTTCATCAGAGACATTTGTAATATCCGCATGAGCTAACCCTGCAACGTGAAAAATGGCATAATGTCCTGAAAAACTTTTATTACGCCACTCCCCATCTACCATATCAATTGTATCTACTTTATAATCAGCATAACGCTGCATCCATCTTTCAAATGAGGTGCCAACATAACTGTTAGCACCTGTAATTAATACACTCTTCATCTTTGCCCTCATTTACTTTGTTTTAGACTGGTCATTCATTGTACCAGTTCCACCTTCTACAACGCCATCATGTTTTAAGACACTCGTGATAGTTCCAAAGAAACACTTCACATCAAATAAGAAGCTCATGCGCTCTACATATTCTCCGTCTAATTTTGCTTTTACCGGAATTTCAAGCTCATCTCTTCCATTAATCTGTGCCCATCCGGTCAATCCCGGCATAACATCATTCGCGCCATATTTGTCACGCTCTGCAATCAAATCATCCTGATTCCATAACGCTGGACGAGGGCCTATAATACTCATCTGTCCTGCTAAGATATTAAAAATCTGTGGCAGTTCATCTAAGCTGCTTTTTCTTAAGAATTTTCCAACCTTAGTAATATACTGCTCAGGATTTGTCAAAAGATGTGTTGGCATATCCTTTGGTGTATCAATCCGCATGGTACGGAATTTTAAAATGGAAAATTCTTTTTTATGGATACCAATTCTTCTCTGTTTGAAAAGAATTGGTCCTGGGCTGTCAATTTTAATTGCGATGCAGAGAATCAAAAATACCGGGGATAAAATAATGCATCCCAACAAACTTATGATAAAATCAATCGCTCTTTTTATAATTTTTGAATAAATCATTCTATGACCTCGGAAAGTTTATTTATTCTGGATGGTGTAAGTTGGCACGATATTATGCACCCACTCACGAATATCTGACGGCTCTTCCACTACATAATCAGCAAGCTTCTGTAATTCAGCAAGGAATTTCTCTTCGTCAATTTCAATTGGTTTACCAATATGAATTAACTTGTTCTCTGTATCCTGCATTCCCTCTTCACTCATCAGCATTTCTTCGTAAAGCTTTTCACCTGGACGTAAGCCGGTAAACTCAATCTTAATATCTTCATCTGGTTTATGGCCGGATAAAAGAATCAGGTTCTTCGCTAAATCAAGAATCTTGACAGGCTCACCCATATCAAGAACGAAGATTTCTCCACCCTTTGCATAAGCTCCTGCCTGCAATACTAACGATACCGCTTCTGGAATCGTCATAAAGTATCTGATAATGTCCGGGTGAGTAACTGTTACAGGTCCGCCCTGCGCAATCTGCTTTTTAAACAATGGAATGACACTTCCGTTACTTCCTAATACGTTACCAAAACGAACAGCTACATATTCTGTTTCAGAATGGTTATTATAGGTCTGAATAATCATTTCACAGATACGTTTTGTCGCACCCATAATGTTAGTAGGATTTACTGCTTTATCTGTAGAAATCATAACAAAACGTTTTACTTTGTACTGGTCTGCCGCGCGGACAATTTTCCATGTTCCGAGTACGTTATTTTTCACTGCCTCATTTGGACTGTCTTCCATCAGTGGCACGTGTTTATGTGCTGCTGCATGGTATACGATTTCCGGGTGATAGGTCTGGAAAATCCAGTCAAGACGCTTGGTGTTACGCACTGAACCGATTGCAACCACAAGGTCTAAGTCCGGGAAGTCATGTTTTAATTCAAGCTGAATATCATAAGTAGTATTCTCATAAATATCAAAGATAATCAACTGCTTTGGTTTATGGGACGCAATCTGACGGCAAAGTTCGCTTCCAATCGTTCCACCGCCTCCGGTGACCATAACAACCTTGCCAGATACATAACCCATAATGGAATTTAAATCAACACGAATCGGGTCTCTTCCTAAAAGGTCATTGACATCGACATCTTTTAACTTGCTGATACTTACCTCACCATTTACAAGCTGGTACATACCAGGAAGTCTTTTCAGTTCACAGCCTGTTCCCTTACAGATATCAAGAATCTCTTTCATTTCCTTTGGTCCGGCTGTTGGAATTGCAATAATAATTTCCTTAACGTCTAAATCTTCTACTGCGGATGGAATGTCATAACGATTACCTACGACACGTTTTCCATGAAGATATCCGCCTAATTTATTTCTATCATCATCAATAATACCAACTACGTTCATATCTACATAGTTGCTGTTTGTAATCTCTTTAATAATCGCATTACCAGCTTCTCCTGCACCAATGACAAGGACATTTTTCTTGGAAGCCTTGCTGACTCTGGCACGAACAAAGCTCCGCCCTGCGCGGTATCCATAACGGCTGATAACCGTAAGTGCCAAAAGCAGCATACCGTAATACAGATAAAAGCTTCTTGGCATTGGACAAACCAGTCCACGATTTGTCATAAGAATGTAAAGCATTACAAAAAGTGCATCTGCCACACATGCCATAATCATATAGAAAAATTCCGTAGCTCCTGCATACGACCACAAGCTGTTATATAATCGAAAAATGTAAAATATAACCAGCGTAATCAAAATGTTCGGTATGATAGAGCTCATCATAATCTCATAATACTGCTTCGGAACGGTGCTAAAGTCAAAGTCAAACCGCGCTCCAAGCGCAAAATAACTGGAAAATGCAACTGCCAGTATATCGTATATTACAAGAGTAAATCTTCGAATCCAAATATTTTTTTCTAATTTCAACATTTTTTCCATATTTATCACTTCTCTTTTTCAAACTTCTATTTGGTACTTGCAGGCTTGTTTTGTATTTTCATCCAAAACACACCCTATCTTCTGGTTTCACACGCCATCGTCTATCCAATATAAACTGTATCCGTCAAAAATAGCAACCTGCTGATAGCCAATCTCTTTCATGTATTCTTCATTATCTTTCTCATGAGGAACTACTAAAAAGTTGCAGCCATATTCCATACGCTTATCTAACAGCTGTTCTAAGCTGTCTGCGTAAGTATATCCATATCCATACGCTACCCGTATATTCACATCATATTCCTGTATCTGTGATGCGACATCCTCCGGCGCAAGCAGAAATGGTTCTTCGATTTCTTCGACCTGCTCTATAAGCTCCGCCATCTGCATGGCAGTGGAAGAAATCTTCTGGTCATTATAATACAACGCAAAGTATTCATCCGTATATTCAAAGCCGATAGCCGCCTGAATGATTATAGCATAGAGAAATACAATTATCCATTTATTTTTTCTTAATATTAGCCTGTCACTTATTTCCACTGCCACGTAAGCGGTAAGGATTGCAAATGGCAGTAAATAATAAGTCTTTGGCATGGTCTGTCGATGCAACAGTGTCATCAAAAGCTGTAATCCAAATATCATTGCCACCGACAGGATTGCATACCAGTACAAGTTGTTCTCTCTTTTCTTTTTTCCGTACAACATAAGCCAGAAAAGTGCCAGAAAATAGAGTGCAATGTGAATGGTATCTGTGCCGTAATTAATCCAGCTGTCTTTTATGCTTATCAACGCATTTACCATAGTGCATTCCCTTTCTTATGATAAAAATTCCTACGCAGGAAGCTATGACTAATACCGCTAAAAGTGCTCCCTTTGCAAGCATCAGCTCCGCTGTCACAATCATCAGAAGCAGCAGAGCAATTTCCTTTCTGCGGATTCTCCGACGGCCTTCTGCTGCATCTAAAAGCGTAAAGCTTTGCATAATAACAGCTGGTATTCCACAGGATGCAAGCAATGTCGTCGCATTCCAGATATTTTGAAGTGCTCCGACTGCAAGAAATCCCTTGGTATAACATGCCGCTGAGGAAAAAATAATGACCATCACAACAAACATGCTGCACTTTTGCAGCTTGCTGCCAAATAAATAGCGTCCCATCTGCCAGCTGACTGCAAAAAACAGCGGCAGCAGAAATAATGGCAGGAACACATGTATCATAGATGCTGCATTCATTCCTGTATTTACTACACTAACTGCATACAGCATATCAATTGGCGACGCTGCCTTATCCTCCGGAACTGCCGTATAAGGCATTTTCGTATAAGCTGCATAACGGTACATCTCATCTGTATCTACTGCAATGGCAACATGCTCCGTAGTATCGTCTTCCTTAGAAGGAAGTACAAGAACCATAGAAAATAATGTTGCAACTACGCAAGCTGCTAACAGCACTCCAAGCTCCTTTTTGGAAAACTTGACGTTTGCCCATAAATCTCTCGCGATTCTTGCTGCCTTTCTTTTTTTCATAATTATAAAAATAAGAATCACCGGTATTACCGCAACAGAAATCAGATTCCAGATTCTCGTTAATTCTGTCAGGCTTCTTCCCAAACGAATCATTGGAACTGCCACAATCCAGAATAAGCTCATCATTGTGACATAGCCACGCAAGTATATTTTTGTAAGGCTCGCCTTTTCTCCTGTGCCAATCCATAACACACCAAGCAGAGCCGGAAAAATTCCATATTCATATAGCATGATTAAAAATGAAACAATCATTTCAATTATCCACTCCTGTCAACCAGATTTCTTTCTGACATTTTCCTGCTGAGAAACGAATCGCATATTTCCTTCCCTCTGCCGCATAAAAAACTGCATCAAAACCGATACATTCTTCTTTTATACAATTTCCTTTTAATACAGCAGCAGCATCCTTTCGGCTTGTGCGTACTGCAGGCATCTGTATCGTGTTTCCCTCTTCATCAAAAATACGAATCTCTACCGGAATATAGCCATAGCCGCGTACCTTCGCACACGCCCAGCCGCTGCATACTACTTTTCCATTTTTCTTTTCTGTCTTGTCAATCGAAAACACAATCCTAATGGCGCGGCTGCCATGCAGATTTAATAAGCGTTCTGCCTGTCTATCCTGCTCGCTTTTGTTTCCCGCAAACGGAATCACCTGTCTTCCAAAGGAAGCTATCATATCGCGAACCGGAATTTCATCACCGCTGATATATTTTTGGAATGTCTCTTCCATTTTAAGATATTCAGCCGCTTTTTCTTCGTCAATTCCTGCAAGTGCTAATAAATTCGAAAGCTTCATTGCTTCATATGCGTCAAAATCAATACTTGCCCGGAATAATACGCGGTACACCATAAACTCATCCGGCACTTCTGCTACAAACGACCACTCATAATCAATGACATTCCATGTATCACCGTCCACAAGAACATTAGAAAACACCATGTCGATGTCGTTTACATACACAGTTGACGGATTTCCTGCATTTTTTTCGTATTGTTTCGTTTCCGCTCCGACGCTTTGTTTTCTGCCAGATAGGTAATTTCGATAACGTTTTAAAAATGCTTTCACAAGCTCTATTGCTTCTGCTTCTTCCCCTGCTTCCAACTTCTGATGCAGGATTTCCTGCAAAGATGTTCCCTTTGCAAAGGAAGACTCTGCTCCTTTTCCATTCCATGTTACCGGACAGAATGTAATCTGTTCATCAGAGCATTCACTCTTTAAGCCTTCATATGCTGCCTGCATATTTTTTACGTGTGCCTCTGCTTCCTTTGTCAAAGGATATTTGATAACGGAATATGTTCCGTCTGATTTTTTCACAATATCCGTACGAATCTGAAACTTAGCTGCACGCTCATTTGAAAACTTGGAAAAAAGTACTTTTTCTTTCTTCTCTGTCTCTGCCGCATGGCAGATATAAAGAAACGAATTTGCAAATTCCTGATATAAGCCTTCCCGAATCAGACTATTATAACCCTTTCCCTCGTCAAACAAAACGTAACGGTCTTTGTCAAAATTCCGGATATTGGCATTTAGCTCTCCCTCTGTCGGAAGCCATTCCTCGGAATAAACCGCCACTGGGAAACGGTAATCAGGATACGGATAATAATTATCTATCTGTAAAAAGCCTGCTTTCTGAAGCAGCTTTTCATATTCTTTTTTTGAAAGTGCCTGCTTTGTCATTCCTGCACCATAGCCTTCGATTCCTGCAAAATAGCTGTCATATTCTTCATCCTGACAGCCTGCAAAATAGCGAAGCCCTAAGCGGTTAGGTACTGCTAACAAAAGTGCACCTGTATCTTTTAAATGTGCTTTATAATAGGTAAAATATTTCTCATAGACTGCTTCAATATTCGTCTTTTCTTCTCCCACAGCACCAAGATGTAAAATAATATCAAAGCTTTGCTCCGGCAGTTCCCATAAATCTTCTGCCATTACTGCCGTCACTTTCGCACCTTTTTCTTCCAATAAGGAAGTCATACTTCCCTCTGTCTCATTAACAACGAGAACCGTACTGTTCTTTGGAATATCATACCACGCAATCAGATTTCCTCTTGCGGAAGAATTAGCAAAAAAGGCCCGGTATGTCCTCTCATTTTCCAAACCTGTCAAATGCTTTTTCGTTTCCATACCGAACCTCCTTTCCTACTGCTAGTCATAATTGCTGACATTTTCATTCTGCCTCAACTGACTTTTTTGTTTTTACAACCGACATTTTCTCTATCTCTGCCGGCATTTAATCTGCCATCCGTTCTGCTGCCTTGCTGCTTAAACGGACACAGTCAAATTCTGCTTTTAAGCATCCGCTGCCGGAATGCTTCACTAAAATTCCCGGGTCATCGGTAGCAAATAACCATGAATTTTTACCGATTTTCTTTCCCTGATGTCTGCACTGACCTTTTTTCACTGCTTTTCCATCAATGGATAATTCACGAATGGTCAGCATACAGCTAAAGCTTGCCGGGTCAATGCGAAGCTGCTTTACATTTTCTGGAATCTGATAGGTAAATGCTATCTCTTCCTCATTCTGATATACATTATTTAGGAATACGGAATTTTCTTCTGAAAATCCCTGACCATAGTCAAAATAAAGCTGCACGCGGTATTTCTTTCTTTCTTCCTCAGACATCATGCGCGCTCCTGCACACACATCCACAATTGCATTTCCAATTGCATTTCCTGCTTCTTCCAAGAACTCCACGCCCTGCATATCTGAATAATATCCCTCTGAAAGCTCTACATCTGCACCAATCACAACAAGATAAGAATTAGAAAACAGTGCAAATTCCTCATCTTCGATAATGGAATCAAACACCGCCGCTTCATCAAAAAGCTGTAATCTGTCTCTGTCATAATTGCGCTTATTTAAAGTCAGCTCGCCCTTCTTTGGAAGGCTGCGGTCTGAATATAAGGTATGCATAAATTTATAATCTGGGTATGGATAATAAAAATGATAATCCGATACTCCGGCATTCTTAAATATTTTCTCTAAGCCGTTTCTCGTAAAGGTGCGGACAACACCGCCGTCCTTATAGCCCTCAAGCCCTGAGAAAAAGGTTGCCAGATGGTCTTCTCTGCAGCCTGCCCAGTATTTCAAACCAAATTTATTCTCAATCGCAATCACGAGTCTGCCATCCGGTTTTAAATGGCGGAGCAGAATCCGCATGAACTCCTCATAAGGATGTTCTCCTCCAATATAAGCCTGCCCATATTCGAAAACGCCAATCAGCATCACGTAATCATAGTCGTTATCAAGTGTTGGCTCAATATCCTTAAAATTCCCAACATGAATAAACACGTTGTCTTTTTCCTTGTTGCGGTATGCGTTGATATAGCTTCTTTTCTTGGATAAATCTACGCAGGTTACACTTCCCGCTTTCTCTGCCAGTGTTCCTGTAATCGCGCCACAGCCAGAGCCAACCTCTAATACCTTGGCGTTTTTATCCATTGGAATCCATTTTACGATATTACCGCGCAGCTCGGATAAATGATATAAAATCGGCCAGCTGCCGGAATTTTTGATAATTTCAGAATATTCGTGTTTTTCATGTTTTTTTACAATATCAAGCAGAGTATTTTCGATAGCTCCATCGCAATATAAATCCTCGCCCGGATAAAACTCATAATCTAACGTAATATTTCCAATCTTTTCCTGCATTTTTTCCTCATTCTCCAAGATGCTATTTCACTGTCACCTCGGAATTCATATCATAATAACCTACGGTATTTTTATCGGAAACTACCGTAATATTTACCGCATCATACAAACGATGGTAAACACAAAATTCATCATTTTCATAGCCTGTTACGCCAAAGGATAACAGGTAGTCACCGCCCTGTAAATTCATCTGCTGACGGAAGGAGATGCATTTCTCCTCGCCTGCTTTTACCGGCTGCATAAAGCTTTTCTCAATCATGGAATTCGTTCCGGTTATCTCCGTTCCCTTAATATCCTTGATGGAAAAAGCAAAAATCGGCATCTCAATATCCTCAGCCACTCTTACCTTCATATGAACCGTAAAATAAGAGCCTTTTAAAATCGAGTTATTATTCAGTCCTGTTTCGTCCTCAATCACAATTTCTGAAATGACTGCCTTGCCATTGCCGTACTGCTGTGCATCCGGGTTTACGCCTGTTCCAACAGACGCGCCCTCCTTCTGCTCCTGTCCAACTAAGACACGCTTATAAGCATCAATCATCTCTTTTGGACTGCCTTCACCGAGCATGACTCCTTTATTTAAAAGAATAACCCTGTCACAATATCTTGCAATACTGCTTAAATCATGGCTTACAAAAAGGATTGTTTTGCCCTGTGCCTTAAATTCTTCGAATTTTTTATAACATTTTGACTGAAAAAAGACATCACCAACAGACAATGCTTCGTCTACAATCAGAATTTCCGGCTCGATGTTGATTGCCACTGCAAAGGCAAGACGCACAAACATACCACTGGAATAAGATTTTACCGGCTGATTAATAAAGTCCCCAATATCTGCAAACTTTAAGATTTCCGGGATTCTCTCCTCAACCTCTTCTCTTGTATAGCCTAACATTGTTCCATTTAAGTAAATATTTTCCATACCGGTATATTCCATATTAAATCCGGCACCAAGCTCTAACAACGCAGAAATTCTTCCGTTGATTTCCACATCACCCTCGGTCTGGTTTAATACACCAGTAATAATTTTTAAAATAGTGGACTTACCAGAACCATTTGTTCCAATGATTCCGATAGATTCCCCTTTTTTTATGTCAAAAGAAACATGGTCTAGTGCCCGATGCTCCTTAAACGCCTTTTTCCCCGGAAGACCAAAGGTATCTACCAGACGGTCTGACGGTCTGTTATATAATTTATATACCTTGGATACATCACGAATCCGAATTGCGTAATCTTCCATTTCTTACCTCACAAATTTATTTCTATCAGACGATGTAGATTTCCTGCACTGTCTGCCGCGCACCGCCTAAAACCTGCTTAGATTTCGTAACAAATCAAAGCACATCTGCAAAAAGAACCCGAAGCTTCTTAAAAATGCGTGTGCCGCACAGATAGCAGACAACCGTCACTACCCAGAACCACACCGTCAAAAACGGCTGCTCCCAGAAACCAATTTTATTAATCAATGCATCACGATAGCCAGAAACAATATAATACATTGGATTTAATTTTAAGATTGTAACTGCCCACTGTGGGATACTTGTCATTGTTTCAATATTCCACATAATTGGTGTTGCCCACATTCCAATCTGAATAATAATATTTACAATCTGACTTAAATCCCGGAAAAATACCACAATCGCACTTGTTGCATAAGAAATTCCGGTCAGGAAACATATCATGGCAAACGAATAATACACCACCTGTAAGGTATAGAAATCCGGTGGATATCCTAAAATCCATGCAATGACAATTGCAAATGCCACAAAAAACAAATGTACAAAAAGAGTCGAGGTCATCTTTACTACAGGAAGAATGTCAATTTTAAATACAACCTTTTTTACAAGATAGCTATATTCAATTAACACACCTGTTGCACCATTCCATGCATCCTGAAAATAAAACCAAGGCACAAGTCCAGCAATCAGCCAGAGCACAAATGGTACGTCGATTCCTGTTCTCAAGTCCTTTGCTTTGGCATTTAAACCCACTTCAAATACAAACCAGTATAAAAGCACCGTAATCACCGGCTGCACAAATGCCCAGACAATTCCAAGGTTCGAGCCTGCAAACTTCTTTTTAAAATCGTCTTTTGCAAGACTCCATACTAGTTTTCTATTTTTGATTACGTTTTGCAACATAAGCAGAAAGTCCTTCCAATAATTTATCTTTTTCTGAGAAAATCAAGTCTGCTTCTGTCATTCCCTCTGGCATTGGCCATTCTACGCCGATTTCCGGGTCATTCCAGATAATACCAACCTCATCATTTGGATGATAAAAATCTGTTACCTTATAGCAGAATTCTGCATAATCGGATAATACAATAAAGCCATGTGCAAAATTCTTTGGAATAAAGAACTGCTTTTTGTTTTCTTCAGATAAAAGTACTCCAAACCATTTTCCAAAGGTTTCAGAGCCTTCTCTAAGGTCAACCGCTACGTCAAATACCTCGCCTTTGATAACACGTACCAGCTTGTCCTGTGGATATTCCTTCTGAGAATGTAAACCTCTTAATACACCTTTCTTAGATGCAGACTGGTTGTCCTGTACAAACTGACAGTCAATTCCTGCTTCTGCAAAATCATTATAGTTGTAAGTCTCCATGAAATAACCGCGGTTGTCACCAAATACGGCTGGTTCAATAATTTTTAATCCTTTGATTCCGTTACAATTATCTGTTACTTTGATTTTTCCCATTTTTGTTTCCTTTCCTGTCGGAATGTATCCGGCTGTTTTGTAATTTTTATAATCCTTCTGCAATTTCCATTAAGTATTTGCCATAGTCTGTTTTTAACAATGGCTGTGCAAGCTTAATAAGCTGCTCTTTATCAATAAATCCCTGCTTATATGCAATTTCCTCAATGCAGGAAATGTAAAGTCCCTGACGTTTCTGGAATGCAGACACAAAATCTGCTGCCGCAAGAAGCATATCATGATTTCCTGTATCAAGCCATGCAAAACCACGTCCTAAAGTTTCTACACATAAATTACCACGCTGTAAATACTCATTATTTACACTTGTGATTTCGATTTCTCCACGTGCAGATGGTTTTACATTTTTAGCAATCTCTACAACGCTATTGTCATAGAAATAAAGTCCCGGTACTGCATAGTTAGACTTTGGATGCTCTGGTTTTTCTTCGATAGATAATGCTTTTCCATTCTCATCGAATTCTACGACACCATATTCTCTTGGGTCTCTTACATAATATCCAAAAATTGTTGCTCCCGGCTGGCTTTCAGTACGTTCTGCTGCACTTCTTAATACCTTTGAGAAGCTCTGTCCATAGAAAATATTATCACCTAATACAAGTGCTACTGCATCATTTCCGATGAATTCCTCACCAATGATAAATGCATCTGCAAGTCCTCTTGGTTCTTCCTGAATTGCATATTCAAAATGCATTCCAAGCTGGCTTCCGTCTCCAAATAATTCCTTAAATACCGGTAAATCTCTTGGTGTGGAAATAATTAATACCTCGCGGATACCAGCTAACATCAATGTAGATAATGGATAATAAATCATTGGTTTGTCATAAACTGGCATAATCTGTTTTGAAATTGCTTTTGTTAATGGATATAATCTTGTTCCTGAACCTCCGGCAAGTATAATACCTTTCATCTGTAAATTCCTCCAAATTTCATTTTTCTTCTTCAAATTTTCTTCTTTTTAAAACGCAAACAAGCAGTATCGCCCGAAACGGACGGTACTGCTATTTTATTCACTATTTACCCTGGTACATATCTTCGTAATATTTCTGATAGTCACCACTGGTTACATTCTTCATCCATTCCTCATGTTCAAAGAACCAAGCGATTGTTTTCTTAATTCCTTCTTTAAACATAGTCTCTGGCTCCCAGCCGATTTCTGCTTTAATCTTATCTGGAGCGATGGCATAACGTCTGTCATGTCCTTTTCTGTCCTCCACATATGTGATTAAATCTTTGCTTACGAGTGCTCTTCTTGGGTCGTTTTCTGGAAGCATCTCTAATAATGTCTCGATAATGATGTTAATAATCTCGATATTCTGTTTTTCATTATGTCCACCGACATTGTAGGTCTCACCAAGACGGCCTTTTTCCTGTACCATGTCGATTGCTTTTGCATGGTCATCTACATATAACCAGTCACGAACGTTCTTTCCATCACCATAAACTGGAAGCTTTTTGCCCTGTAATGCATTGTTGATAATTAATGGAATCAGTTTCTCTGGGAACTGATATGGTCCATAGTTGTTTGAGCAGTTTGTGATGTTCGCTGGGAACTTATAAGTATCAATATATGCTTTTACTAAAAAGTCACTGGATGCTTTACTTGCTGAATATGGGCTGTGTGGGTCATATGGTGTTGTCTCATAGAAGTATGTTCCATCTTCTTCTAAAGAGCCGTAAACCTCATCTGTAGATACGTGAAGGAATTTCTTTCCTTCTTTAAATGTACCATCTGGAAGTTCCCATGCAGCTTTTGCACAGTTTAACATTACTGCTGTTCCAAGTACGTTTGTTTTTACGAAAACTTCTGGATTCTTGATACTTCTGTCTACATGACTTTCTGCTGCGAAATGTACCACGCGGTCAATATCATTTTCTTCGAAGATTTTCTGAATGGCTTCTTTATCTGTGATGTCAGCCTTTACAAATGTATAGTTTTCTCTATCTTCAATGTCTTTTAAGTTTTCTAAGTTTCCTGCATATGTTAATACATCCACGTTGATAATGCGGATTTCGTTGTCATATTTACGGAACATATAATGAATATAATTAGAACCGATAAATCCGGCTCCTCCTGTTACTAAATAAGTTCTCATCGGAAAAACTCCTCCTGTATCTCAATAATTATCGCTATCATATCACAAAACCTGTATTCCTACAAGTTTGTACTTCTTAGTTTTCTCTTAATACTTCTTTGGTGCTACACTGGCATATTTTTCAGATATTCGTCTAACGCATCCTTCCAGTCTGCCATTTTGTAATCACTTGTCAGCTTCATCATATAGTTCTCTAAAATTGAATAAGCCGGACGTTTGGCAGAAGCCGGGTTCATCTGTGCATACTGCTCACTTGTCACATGATTAACTTTTGTGCTCTTTCCTGTACGTGCAAAAATCTCCTCTGTAAAATCAGCCCAGTTGGTATCTCCTTCACAGGTTGCATGGAATACACCATAATCTTCTGTGCCTTCAAAATACTTAATGGCTCTTGCAAGCTCAACAGCGCTTGTTGGAGAGCCAAGCTGGTCGCATACCACGCTTACTTCCTCATGTGTTTCTGATAAACGAAGCATTGTTTTGACGAAGTTCTTGCCGTCTCCATAAAGCCATGCAGTACGGAAAATGAAAAACTTCTTTGCAAACTGCTGTACGAATTTCTCACCTTCTAATTTGGTCTTGCCATAAGCACTGACTGGATTTGGTGCATCAAATTCTGTATATGGTTTTGTTCCATTTCCTTCGAAAACATAATCAGTAGATACATGAATCATTTTTGCATCCACTTCTGTTGCTGCAATACTTAAGTTTCTTGGACCAATTGCATTGATTTTGTAAGCTAAATCCCATTCTTTTTCGCAGGCATCTACATTGGTATGTGCTGCACAGTTAATGATTACGTCTGGCTTTGCCTCTCTTACAAGTGAAAGCACTGCATCAATATCCGAAATATCAAGTGCAGTAACACCGTCTGCCTCTACTACATCAGTATTGATAAATGTTACATCCTCATTTGCATATTCATTTCGGATTGCCCGTCCAAGCTGACCATTACAGCCTGTCACTAATATTTTTTTCATATCTTCCTCTTTTCTGCACAGCTTTTTCATCACTGTGCTGTTACACTTCTGCAAAATTTATTTCACATCTGATAATCTTACAACCACCATATCATCGAATATCTTTACGCAATTTTCTGCCGGGAAATCTTCAAGTTCTGCTGCTGCCTCAATCGCGCGGGCTTTCTGCTCTTCGCTTGGCGCATCTGTCAAATCATAACCAGTATATGCCCGAATCAGACCTACAGAGCGGTGTGTCGCTCCTGTCAGATTCTCTGGATTAAAATCCCATTCATAAAAAGACCATCCAAACATCTCTGTCCGAACGCAGCCTTTGGAAAGTTCCGGGCTTTGTGCTCCCACAAACACAATCAATGTTTCCGGCATTTCACCGCCATTTGCTTCGGTTAAGTATTCCACAATTTTCTCAGTTTTTTCGATATCCTGTGCATTGCGCACATCATCGGTATATGCTAACACAAAACACATTCCAATCTGAACAACTGTCGCTGCTATTGCAAGTACTTGTCCACCCTTTATGAAATATTTCCATTCCGGTTTCCACATTTTTATCTGATAAAGAGCAAACATTCCACAAAATGCCGCCACAACCGGAAGCGCAAACTGGGAACGTGTCACTGTTTTTCCACCGGTATACACATTTAATAAAAATGGAGTCACCGCAAGTGCTGCAAGTGCTACCACATAAATCACAAGCTGGAATTTGTTTTTCTGAATTCCCTTTTTACAAAGCGCAATCAATGCGATAATGACAAGCACACCGCCAATGGTATAAAAGGAGAAATTATCCACGCCCTCCATAAATACCGCTCGTTTGATTACTTTTAAAATCTCTTTCACACAGGTGCTAAACGGAGTTGTTCCCCATGCTTTCTGACTATTCAGATAATCAGACGCGGTAAACCATTTCTTTGTAATAAAGTTGTAGACTGCATAAACAACCACAAAATGAACCAGCAGCTTTCCGATTCCACAAACCACAAAACGATTCTCTTCTTTGGCTGCCCCGCTGTTCATTTTCCAACGCTCCATCAAAAGTACAAGAAACAGGCAGATGCAAAGTGCAATATAAAATGCAACAAATGCCTGATATGCTCCAAATCCAATCACCAACAATACTGCTGAAACAAGCACGTAAATAACTGCATTTTTTCTGTTACTTGTCTGTTTTTTTGTTTCCAAGGAAACATCGTTTTTTTCTAACTCTCCATGACCTGTTGTAGAAAAAAATGCTTTCATGGATAACGCCGCTGCTATCATTACAAGAAGCATTGCAAATGCAATTTCTCCCTGCTGTAGTGAAAAATACACCTGAAAACACCATAAGTTCGAAGTACCATATAAGACTGCACCAACCCAGTATGGATAATTTTCATTTCCATTTGAAAAATGATACACCAGAAAAAGAAATAGCTGCATCTGCAAATAAAAAAACAGCAAAAACAGCATTCCACTCCATACGGTATGATGTGTGCTAAGTCCTAACACCCGCTTCAAAAAAACTAAGCCGAATCTTCCGATGGTGTCCCAGTTCATGTCACTGCCTGGATTGTTTATCAATACCTCTGTATCAATTCGCAAATTTCCGCACAATGCCATATAACCATAGCACAGCAGTACAAGTACTGCTGATACTATCATTAATTTGTAGTGATTTTTCACATAATTTTTCATATCACTTACAACTGTTCTATTCATCTGTAAACTTCCTACCTTGCCAGTCGATTCATTGCAGAGAACATTCCCTTAATGGATGCTCTTGTAATATTTGAGCTTACACCCACACCAAAGGTTCTTTTGCCGGTGCGGTTATCGTACATCTCAATGTAGGCAGCTGCTTTCGCATGAGAGCCTTCGCTTAATGCATGTTCATAATAATTTACTACCTTGACATCCACTGCACCTACACACTGTCTGACTGCAAGTTTTACTGCATCAATCGGACCATTACCTTCTGCGACAGAATGTAATTCTTCGTCCATATATTTGAAATCAAGTTCCACGTGTACATCATCCGCAGAATCACTTTCACTAACTTTCATTTTCAATAATTCAAATGGTGTTTTTACAGACAGATATTCTTCCTTGAAGGCTTCCATAATTCTTGCCGGAGCAACTTCTCCGCCTTCTTTTTCTGAAATTGTCTGAATCACATCTGCAAATTCACGCTGCATTTCTTTTGGAAGCTTATAGCCATAAACAGTATCCATAACAAATGCCACGCCGCCTTTTCCAGACTGGCTGTTAATGCGCACAACCGGCTCATATTTTCTTCCAACATCACCCGGGTCAATTGGAAGATATGGCACAGCCCACTTCTTAGAATTCTTCTCATGAAGTGCCTGAACACCTTTGTTAATTGCATCCTGATGAGAACCGGAAAATGCAGTAAATACTAATTTACCTGCATATGGGTGACGCATATCAACGTTCATCTTGCAGCATCTTTCGTATACCTCAATAATCTCATTAACATCTTCAAGATTTAGTTCCGGGTTGATTCCCTGTGAAAACATATTGTAAGCAACTGTTAAAATATCAACATTTCCGGTACGCTCACCATTTCCAAATAAAGTTCCCTCCACGCGGTCTGCGCCTGCTAACAAGGCAAGCTCTGTTGCTGCAACACCTGTTCCGCGGTCATTGTGTGGATGCACACTTAAAATCACATTCTCACGCTCTTTAAAATGCTTATTCATCCATTCAATCTGGTCCGCATAAACATTTGGCGTATTCATCTCCACTGTTGCCGGCAGATTGAAAATAATCGGATTGTCATTGGCATGATTCCATTCCTGCTGAACAGCTGTACAGATATCTAACGCAAAATCCATCTCTGTTCCGGTAAAAGATTCCGGCGAATATTCTAACTGAAGATTACCATCATAATTCTTCATGCCTTCCTTTACCATTCTTGTTCCCTCAATTGCAATCTGGATAATTTCCTCTCGCTCTTTATGGAACACCACCTCACGCTGTAATGTAGAGGTTGAATTATATATATGAAATACTACATTTTTGATTCCCTGAATTGCCTCAAATGTTTTATCAATCAGATTCTGACGGCACTGACAAAGCACCTGTACTTTTACATCATCCGGAATCAGATTTTCATTTACTAATTTTCTTAAAAAGTCATATTCAATCTGTGATGCTGCCGGAAATCCGATTTCGATTTCCTTGAACCCTAATTTCAGTAAAAGATTAAACATTTCTACTTTTTCTTCTACGCTCATCGGTTCAATTAACGCCTGATTACCATCTCTTAAGTCTACAGAACACCATAATGGTGCTTTTTCTATCTCTTTTCCCGGCCACTCACGCTCTGGATACTGTAATACCGGAACTCTGTCATATCTCTGATAATTTAACATATTTAATACTCTTGCCCTTCTAATACCTGCAATCTTTGAAAAACCTTCATGTTGTTGCAGACATAAATTTGTTATTCCCCTAATCCATTTTCAATTGCTGCAATCATCGCTTCTAATGCTTCTTCTTCGTCCTCGCCTTCGCAGACCATTTCGATTTCATCACCAGATTTGATGCACGCACCCAAAACACTGAGCACGCTTTTCGCATTTGCGGTGTTTTCTCTATACTTAAATGTAACATGTGATTTAAACTGCATTGCCTCTTTACATAAGATGCCCGCTGGTCTCAAATGCAATCCGGTAGGATTTTTGATAACCACTTTCTGACTTACCATTCTGCTGTTCCCTCCATATACTTTTTCGCCTTTATAACATAATCTTTGTAATTAATTCCGCTAATTCTTCTGCATCTTTGTCAATCTCTGCCTGATTTTTACCTTCAATCATAACACGAACCAATGGCTCTGTTCCCGATGGACGAATTAATACTCTTCCTTCTCCATTGAATTTCTTCTCTAATGCACCGATTGCCTCAGCAATCTCCTGATATTCCATATACTGCTCTTTTTTGTGATTTGGAACTTTTGCATTTACCAGTGCCTGGGGCAGAACCTCCATAATGGACGCAAGTTCTGATAATGGTTTCTTCTCTTCTACCACAACCTGCAACAGATGTAATGCACTAAGCAGTCCATCTCCTGTTGTATTTTCATCTAAGAAAATGACATGACCAGACTGTTCACCGCCAATGTTATAGCCGTTTTCAAGCATGTTTTCAAGTACATAACGGTCACCAACCTTTGTCTTTTCGATATTGATTCCTTCTTTTTCTCCCATCAGGGTAAAACCAAGGTTTGTCATAACAGTCACAACAATAGTATCTTTTTTCAAAGTACCTTTTTTCTTCATGTAATTACCGCAGATTGCCATAATCTGGTCACCATCTACTAATTTACCATTTTCATCTACCGCGAGCATTCTGTCTGCGTCTCCGTCAAAAGCAAGACCAAGTGCTGCCTTTTCATATACCACACGTGCCTTCAATTCAGCCATATGTGTAGAACCGCAGTTCGCATTGATATTTGTTCCATCCGGTTCTGTATGAATTGCAACTAAATCTGCCCCTAACTCTTTTAATGCTTTCACAGATGTATAATGTGATGCACCTTCTGCACAGTCAATAACAATTTTCATTCCTGTCAAATCTACCGGAACACATTTCTTGATGAATTCCACATATTCATCTCTCAAATCAAATCGGTAATCTATTTTTCCAACACCTGAACCAATTGGAAGTGAAACATTCTTCATATCATTTTTGATTAATGCTTCGATTTCATCTTCTAATGCATCAGATAACTTGTATCCATCACCATTAAAAAATTTAATTCCATTAAATTCCATCGGGTTGTGTGATGCAGAAATAACAACACCTGCATCTACTTTATGTTTTCTTGTGAGATATGCAATTGCAGGAGTTGGCATTACTCCAACAAAAATCGCATTTGCACCAACTGAGCAGATTCCTGCCATAAGTGCACTTGCAAGCATTCCTCCTGAAATTCTTGTATCACATCCAACAATAATGGTTGCCTGGTGTTCCTGCTCTTTCGTTAATACATATGCTCCTGCCTGACCTAATTTCGTTGCCAATTCAATCGTAAGTTCTGAGCCTGCTACACCACGTACTCCATCTGTTCCAAACATTCTTGCCATTATTTTTACTTCCTCTCTCTACACACTTAAAGCACCAACTGCAACAGCCTTAGCTTCTGTTGTGTTTTTCCGAATTATCTTCTGTCTCGCTGTCTTTTGTTGTATCATCATCCGTATTTCCAGTTGTTCCGCCAGTGGTACTTCCACTTGTGCTCCCACCTGTGCTTCCTGTTGTTCCGCCTGTGGTATTTCCAGTGGTGCTTCCACCTGTCGTTCCAGTTGTCCCGTTAGAAATATTTCCATCGGAATCTACGTCTGAATCTGTCATTGTATTTTCATTATCAGTATTCCCATCCGTTTCTTCTGCGTCAGGAATTTCTTCGATAACTATGGTTACTTTTCCACGTTTGGCATCATACAAATCCTCGTCTAAAACAGCATATACCGATACCTCGTGGCTGCCCGCGCTGAGTGTTGATGCATCAAGCACAGCAGCAATTTTATCCTCGTTCAGCTTCTTTAAATCTTCTTTCACGCCTGTAACCTCAATGGACACAGTTTCTGATTCAAAGGATGCCTTATAATTTTCTCCAAGTCCCTGAATTTCAATATTTTCTACTGGAACTTTGTATGTTTTTGTTTCAATCTTTTTGATTGTGACAGTCACTTCCACCTTTGCCTCTGAGCTAATCACAACAGACGCACCGCTTGGCAGATAAGATGTAATATCAATTGTTTTTTCGATATCCTCTTTCACATCCGTTAAATCAAGTACTTCAGCAGGAATTGTAATTTTGTCAATTGTATTTAAAATTGAATTTTCTGCTTTAATTTGAATTGTTTGTGGATTTGAGGTAATTTCCGTCATCTTATAGCCTTCTGCCGGAGTTCCTGTTGTCTCAAATTCCATTGGAATATCCTTTGTTCCAAGAATCTGTGCACTGATAGAAACAGTGCTTAAGCTCATTTCCAGTTTTGTGGTATCTACCACATTTCCTTCTACATCATATAGCATTGGAACAACACTGTCTGTAATATCTGTAGACATTCCATCCACATTAATCGTCGCTGTTGCCGAATCAATCGTGCTTACAATTGATTCCGGTCCGGAGATTTTGATAACGTTTGTATTCGCAAGTTTTACATCTCCTAATGCACAGCCATCTGCAACTGTACCTGTTGTATTTGCTTTAATCGGCTTCTGAATCGACATTCTGTTTTCTAATGCCAGTTCAATATAAAGCTGTTTTGTTGCAATATTAATGGAGCTGACATTTTTTACCGGCGTTACCACAACCGGAACGCGGTATGTATTTGTCTCGTCATTAAACTCGATTTTTTCCATATCTGCTACTGCACTAAAGCTGCTTGATGTGATATTCTCATAAACGCTTCGCTGTGCAGTAAAATAAAAGGTTACGGTATTATTACCGTCTAACACCTCATAACATTTTCCCATTTTGGTAATATAATCTGTATTTTCAAATGTTACATTTGTTGTAATCGTTTTTCCCTTTATCGGGTCATCAATGTTATAGACCACAATCCATAATGCCACTGCAAAAATAGCAGCAAGTATCTTGAGGCCAATGTTATTCGTTAGTTTCTTTGCCAACTTTTTTAGCATTTTTCAGCCTCCTTCTAAATAATTCAATTTTGGATACTTCCTGTTCTCTTTTCTGAATGAACATCAGCTTATTTTTCAAGAAATCTGCATCTACATTGCGATATAATTCACCACTCATGGCAATAGAAACTTTTCCTGTTTCCTCAGAAACAACAATCGTTAAAGAATCACTTACTTCACTGATTCCCACTGCTGCACGATGTCTTGTTCCAAGGTCTTTGCTGATAGTTAAAGAATCAGTAAGCGGCAGATAACAGGTCGCTGAAACTACTCTGTCACCGCGCACAATAACTGCACCGTCATGCAATGGTGTATTTTTCTCAAAAATATTAATCAAAAGCTGACTCGTCAAAATACCATCTACCGCAATACCGGTACGCTCATACTCAGACAGTCCTATTTCATCTTCTACTACAATTAATGCACCAGTTTTTACCTTGCCCATCTCATAGCAGGCCTTTACCAGTTCATTTACTGTCTTGTCAGAGAACTTTCCACCCTCGTCTTTTGCAAATTCAAAATTAAAAAATGAAGCAAAAAAGTTCTTTCTTCCAAGATTCTCTAGTGCTTTTCGTAATTCCGGCTGAAAAATAACAACTACAGCAATTAACGCAACATTAATTGTCCTTTCTGCAATCCACATAATCGTGTTCATCTGGAAAACAGTTGCTATTAAAACAAATGCAAGAATTACAAGAATACCCTTCAAAAGCGTCCATGCTCTGGTATCCTTAATCCATACTAAAATATAGTAACATAGAATCGTTATGATTACGATTTCAATAATGTCTATCATCGAAATCGAAATTTTTGGCAAATTAAGCATAGTCGCCGCTTTATCCCAAAAAGCACTCCATGCTGCAAACATATCCTGCAAGAGTTTCACTTCCTTCCTGATAAATAACAGCCCTCTATTCTGCTATTTACCGGTTTCATACACACTAATCTAACAAATCCTCGTCAATATCCATCTCTTCCGCTAGTCTTTTTTTGTTAATTCTTTCTTTTTCATCATTTTTGCTAAATGTTTTTACATTACGTTTTGATGCTGATACAAGCGCCTTTGGAACAGCTTTTACATAATAGTAATACTCATCATCTTCAAACTGTAAACGCTCTGTTCTTGAATAATCAAGACCGCAGAATAAAAATTCAATAATAAATGCAAGTACTCCTGCAATCAAAGCACCAATCAATACACTAATAGTCTTATCTGCAATTCCTAACAGCATATATCCTGCAATCAAGCCTACTGTTTCAAATAAAAGACCGGAAATCCATGCAACGCGCCAAGCATTATCAATATCCATGCGGCGTACAATGCATACAATCACTGTTGTAGCAGCAAAAATTAATGTTACAAGGTACATTTCCTTATTGCCTAAAAGCTGATTTAACACAACAACAATTTTAGATGTAACACCCTCGCCCTCTTCGACGGTATCACTTAAGGTTGCTGCATTTGCTTTTACTCCATTTAAAAAGAAGTAAATCAAACTTCCGCAAATCACAGAAAGTACTGAATGCACTTCGCTTAATAAACCTGAACCAATTGGAACAACATATGGAATATGAAGTTTCATACAGATTGGTGTTAAAATTGCATTATATGCACACTTTGGTGAAAAACGGAAATATAAAAAGTAAGTAATCAGAAACAATACTAATGCTACCAGACATACTTCCATAGACAAAGCGTAAAAATCTGCCAATATTACAACTGCTGCCAATACGATTGTTCCGTTTAACGGAAGTACTGAACACAACAATGCCAGAATTAATGCAATCGGCATTTTGCTGATAGATGTCATGTATCCTATATTTTCATTAATTAATGTAAATGTCACAAAGGCTACGATAAATCGAAGAATCGGTGTGACATACACTTCATTCTTTCCATAAAATCGTACCATTTTCTCTTTCAGTTCTAATAGGGTTGTCATATTTTCCTCCTGCCATCAATCCCAGTCTTTATTGCTGGATGATTTTAGCTTATCCTCCCTCGCATAAATCTTATTCACACTCTTTAAATTACTATAATATTTCTTTACTTTTCTACGTCCTGCTGTGTAGCGGGTATTATATACCACATATGTTACTATAAGGTAAACCACCATAAAAATCAGATATTTTATTCCAATTGAGGTAAGAAAACCAACGATATCCATTTTATTAATTTCCTGCATGATGTATTCCATAGAATACAGTGCCCATAACAGCAATATTAATAAAAAACCCAATGACCCCGACACAAAGCTGCGCAGTAACTGTAAAGATACATAGTCTTTTCTAGCATATTCCGCCATTGGTCTGCACGCTTTACCATCATTCTTATCAAATGCAGCCATTTTAATCATATGACGCAAACGTTCTTCATTAACCATGTCTTTTTCCTTCCTGTGTATTTTCATACACATGCACATACTTATGCATTATTATTAAAATTATAGCACACTATATAGGATTTTCAAAGCAAAAAAACAGAGCCATATTTTGGGCCCTGTTTTTGTTCTTTATTCACTTACTGCTGAAGGAAACGCATCTTGTTTCCATCTCTGTTCTGTTTCTTGTCTGGTTCAAGATGCTTTGGTTTCTGAAGCACACTTCCAATGTTATTTGCCATCTCCATTTTGCACTTATCGCAGAAACGTCCACTGCAGATTGGCTTTCCGCAATGCTCACACTCAATTCCGTCTACGGATGGGTCTGATAACACTAATCGTTCTTCACGAATCCACTGTTTAATCTGCTTTACAGTTACATCATTCTCTTCTGCAACCTCAGCCATTGAACAATGTGGATTAGCATAAATAAATTCTTTGACTTGTACGAATTTCTTCTCTAATTCGTCTTTACAGGCAGAACATAATTGTAATCCACCCATATAATTAAATAATTTTTTACAGCCTTTACAGTTCATTACTTCCATAGGGCAACCTCCTGATGTAAAATTTAAAAACCGCGACCAATACAAATACAGATAAAATATATATCTTTCACCCCAGCACCTATAAAAGCTTCTGCAACAGCATCCATAGTACTGCCAGTTGTAAATATATCATCTACCAGTAATATCTTCCTATATTTTACTATATTTGGAACTATTTTAAAAGCTTTTTTTAAGTTCTCTTTGCGTTGAATATCATTTAATTCTTTTTGCGGTCTTGTATTGCGGATTCGCTTTACCAGATTTCGTTCCACTGGCAGGTTTAAAAGCTGCCCCAGCCTCTCTGCAAACACTTCTGCCTGATTATAGCCACGCTGTCTTTTTTTCCATTGGTACATCGGAATTGGAACAACTGCTTCTATCTCACGCTGTTTTATCCATTTTCCATAAAGCCTTACGGCTTCTTTTGCATAAAAATCTGCATATTCCCGTTTATTGCTGTACTTGAAACGATACATTGATTTTTTCATTTCTTTTTCATATTCAAATACAGCTTTCCCCTGCGTAAAAAAATGTTTCTTTCGAGTGCAGTCACTACAGTATTCCTGCCGTTCCCTCTCAATTGTTTTTCCACATTTTTTGCAGACTGGCTCTTTGACAAAATTGATTTTCTTCCAGCACGTTTCACAAATATACTGTTCTGCCAGCAGCACTTCATCACAGACAGGGCATCTGCGTGGAAATAGCAGGCTGACAATTTCTTCGGTTATATTCATAATGTCCTTTCCGAAATCTCTCCGCCTGTTATCCTAACACGTTCCTGTGTGTAAAGCCATAAAGTTTTTCTTAAATTTTTCTTATAAAGCCAGCTATGCTTCCTGCAGTCTGTTCTTTAATCCGCTATAACGTTTCTGCTGGGAAGTATTCTGAATCATCTCGTTAAAAGTCGTATCATTTCCTACCAGTGTCACACATTTTCTCGCACGTGTTACCGCTGTATAAAGCAGGTTACGGTTCATTAACATGGATGGTCCACTCAACAGCGGAATCACAACCGCCGGGTATTCACTTCCCTGTGATTTGTGAATTGTAATCGCATATGCAAGCTCTAATTCATCCAGCAATTTAAAGGAATACTCTACCATTCTTCCTTCTTCAAACTCAACAGTAAGTGTTTCTGCAAAATCATTAATTTCTTTAATGATTCCCATATCACCATTAAACACACCTGTTCCTTTATCAATGGACAAGCCGTATTTGCTTCGGATTTCCCATTCCAGCTGATAGTTGTTTTTGGTCTGCATCACCTTATCACCCTCGCGGAAAAGAATATCTCCATGCTCCTTTTCCCGTTTAGATTGAGATGGTGGATTTAAGTACTGTTGTAAAATCCCGTTTAATCGTTCCACACCAAGCAGGCCTTTTCTCATCGGTGTCAAAACCTGAATATCATATTCTGTTGCGTCTACAAACTTTGGAAGCTTCTGCTTTATCAGCTGCAGCACAACATTAATAATAACGTCTGCTTCGTATCTTTTTAAAAAGAAGAAATCCATACTTTTATTATCAAGTGTCACTTCTTCCCCTCGATTAATTTTATGTGCGTTGACAATAATATCACTCGTGGATGCCTGACGGAAAATCTTAGTCAGCTTCACTACATTGCAGGCATGGGAATCAATAATATCCTTTAACACACTTCCCGGTCCAACACTTGGAAGCTGATTGACATCTCCAACTAATATCAGACGTGTTCCTGCAACAACCGCTTTTAATAACGAATTCATCAATGTTATGTCAACCATCGACATTTCGTCCACAATAATAACATCTGTTTCCAAAGGATTGGTCTCATTTCGTTCAAAGCCCGCACTTCCGTCCATTCCACCATTCAATTCGAGCATGCGGTGTATGGTTCTTGCTTCAAAACCTGTTGTTTCGCTCATTCGTTTTGCTGCACGTCCGGTCGGTGCTGCAAGAAAAATATCCATTCCTTCTATTTCAAAATAACGAATAATCGTATTAATCGTTGTAGTTTTTCCAGTACCAGGTCCACCTGTAATAATTAAAAGACCATTGCGAATTGCTTCTTTTACCGCGGTCTCCTGATGCTCATCTAATTCCATTCCTGTCTGCTTCTGGATGGCTGTAAGACGTTGATTAATTTCCGCATCTGAAACATCATAATGTACATTTAACTGTTTTAACATCGTTGCAACATTTGCTTCCATATAATAAAACGATGCAGAATATATCTGTGTCTGTTCATCCTGCTGTTTCATCATAATTTTTCGCTCAATTGCTAAATCCATATAGTGTTTTTCAATATATTCCGGCTCAATTTCCAAAAGACGGCTTGCTCTCTTTGTCAATTCTTCCTGCGGCAGATAGGTATGACCTTCCCCGGATGCCTGCAGCAAGGCATATAAAATTCCGCTTTTAATTCGAAAATCTGAATCTGTTCTGATTCCAACACGTGCAGCAATCTCATCGGCAGTGCGGAATCCCACGCCCTCCACATCATCTGCAAGACGATAAGGATTTTCTTTGATAACACTATAGATTTCCTGTCCATAGATATTATAGATTTTTACAGCCAGATTCATCGTGATGCCATACTGCTGTAAAAATATCATTGCCTGACGCAGTTCTCTTTTTTCATTTACCTGACTCGCAATCTCCATTGCTTTGCGCTCACTGATTCCCTTGATTTCAGCAAGACGCTCCGGTTCTTCTTCGATAATACGAAATGTATCATCTTTAAAACGACGGACAATTCTTGCAGCCAATGCCAGACCAATTCCTTTAATTGCACCAGAGCCTAAATACCGTTCGATTGCCTCCTGGTCTTCTGGCGCTTTTTCTTCAAAACTCGATACTTTAAACTGTTTTCCATAAGTTGGATGCTCTGTGTATTCTCCTGCAGCTTCAATATTTTCTCCCTCTGCAATGGCAGAAAAAATCCCCACGCAGGTGATTTCTTCTTCCCCACTCACTAAATTCAAAACAGTATATCCATTATCTGCGTTTCTATATATGATATGCTCCACATAGCCTGCTAACTTTTCCAAATGCTGTTCCCTCGTTTCAATTTCCTTTTTACTTATGAAAAGCTGTCGCGGAATCTGCGACAGCTTTCTTATTTTTAAACATTTTATTCAATTCCGTAGTTACGTTTCATCTGCTCGTACAACTGCTGTGTAAAGTTTGTTCCTACCTCATCTACTACTTTTTCTGCGATTTCCTGTACGGCAAAATCCATATTATAATCCGTCATCGTGGAAAGGGACGAATCATCTTCATCCTCTTCTGTAGTCAAATTCTCCTTGATTTCTTTAATAATCTCTTCAACGAAATAAGATTCAAAATCTTTACATACCTGTAAAAGTTCATCTTCTGTCGAATTAGAGGATACACCACTTAAGGAATTCTGTATTTTGTTTGCATTGTTGTTTGCGGTTGCATTGTTATCCACAAGGGAAACCATACTATCCAAAGATATGCTCATAAGTACCTCCTGCTTTCATCCTCTATTTCTAACGTTTCAGATTATTTGCCTGCTCAAGCATCTCATCTGAGGTTGTAATTGCTTTTGAATTCATCTGATATGCACGCTGTGCAACAATCAGATTTACCATTTCATCTGCGACCTGAACGTTGGATGCTTCTAAGTAATTCTGGCGGATGCTGCTCTTGATAAGATTCGCATTTGTAGCCTCATTTAATGGTGCTCCAGATGCTGCTGTTTCTCTAAGCAGGCTGTTTGCCAGTTTATCAAGTCCTCCCGGATTATTAAACTGATACAATCCCATTGTCTGATTTAACTGTGTATATTTACCTGCATTATTTACATAACTGATAATTCCATCTGTAGAAACCTGTACATTTGATGCATCTACATCTGCTGGAAGAATAATCTCTTTTCCAGTAGAATCTAATACCGGATAACCATCTGCTGTACAAAGTGTTCTTCCATTCACACCTACACTCCATGTAAAGTCACCATTTCTTGTGTAGTAGGTCTGGCCATCTGCACCTCTGACAGCAAAGAAGCCGTCTCCATCAATTGCAAAATCAGAAGAGCTTTCGCTTGCCTGTAATGCTCCCTGTGTATAAATAGATGTATTAGATGCTACTCTTGTTCCAAGACCAACCTGTGCTGGAATTGGTTTCTGCTCGCCGTTAGCTGTTGTTGTTTTTGTCTGGATGTTTTGATACAGCAAAGATTTAAATTCCATCTTCTGAGTTTTGTATCCGATGGTATTTACGTTTGCGATATTGTTTGAAATATTATCTACATTTGACTGCTGTGCACGCATTCCTGTTGCAGCAGTATAAAGTGCTCTCATCATAATAGTAGTCCCGCCTTTCTATTATATATACCATATGCTGTCGCGTGGCGACCTATGGCCATTCGGCCGGTATAATGTCTGACGACATTATGCCATATGCTTCGCATATGCTGTCGCGTGGCGACCTATGGCCATTCGGCCGGTATAATGTCTGACGACATTATACTTTACCCACCTGGTTTACTGTTTTATCAAGTGTCTCATCTACCGCATTGATAACCTTCTGACCTGCCTGATATGCTCTTGAAATTGTAATCATCTTTACCATTTCTGAAACAACATTGACATTAGATGCTTCAATACATCCCTGGTCCACTTTTGCAGTCGATGCAATAATCTGTCCGCCGTCTACAAGGTCATACATATTCTCACCATATTTTGCAAGATAGTTGTAATCTGCAAAATCCACTACTCCAATGGTAGCCACTAAAGTATCATCCTGATAAATATTACCAAGTTCATCTACTACGATATCTTTGGTTGGGTCTACCTGAATTCTTGCATTTCCATTGGTATTAGCTGCACCATTGGCATTTAATACATAGTCACCATCTTTTGTTACCAGATAGCCCTGTGTATTTATAGTAAACGCTCCATCTCTGGTATATTTTACAGAAGTATTTCCCATCTTATCAGTAAAGGAAATTGCAAAGAAACCATTGCCATTTAATGCAAAGTCTGTATTATTATCTGTTACCTTATAGCTTCCCTGACTATAATCTGTGTAAGTCTCGCCAAGATGAACACCCATACTGATTGTACCAAGCTTCTGGCTGATTCCAAAGTTCGATGTATCTTTTATCTTAATTGCAAGTTCATCTGCAAAAGTCTGCGATGTAGTTCCCTCTTTCTTGTAGCCATTCGTATCTGCATTTGCAAGATTGTTTGTGAGTACATCCAGTCTCTTCTGTTCATTTACCATTCCGGTATGTGCTGTATACAATCCTTTAACCATGTGATTGCTCCTTTGCCTTACTTCCCTGTATATCCATTCAATATCTGAACGCTCATCCTTGAAGCCATTTGTTTCTTAAGAAAGTCTAGTCCAAACTTCCCATAATATAAATTATATATCGGCATATTTATGAAATAATTTAGTCGTCATCACGTTTTCCTGCTAAAAATTCTACGAATTTTCCTGTACCAATTGCAACGCATGTCATTGGCTCATCAGCAGTCATTGTATTAATGCCTGTCTTATCTTCGATTAATTCTTCTAAACCGCGGAGTAATGCACCACCACCTGTTAAAACGATACCTCTGTCGGCAACGTCTGCTGCTAACTCTGGTGGAGTCTTCTCTAATACAGAATGTACTGCTTCTACAATCTGTAAGGTTGGCTCACGTAATGCTTCCTCTGTCTCCTCGGAAGAAACAGTTACAGTCTTTGGAAGACCTGTTACTAAGTTACGTCCACGCACATCCATTGTCTCATTCTGTGCAAGCGGGAAGCATGTTCCAATTTTAATCTTAATATCTTCTGCTGTTCTTTCACCAATCAAAAGATTATGTTTCTTTCTCATGTAACGTACAATCGCTTCGTCGAAATCATCTCCGGCAATTTTGATAGATGTACTTACTACAGAACCGCCTAACGAAATAACTGCGATATCTGCTGTACCACCACCGATATCTACAATCATGTTACCGCATGGTCTGGAAATATCAATTCCAGCACCAATAGCTGCTGCGATTGGTTCTTCAATGATTGCTACTTCTCTTGCGCCTGCCTGATAAGTTGCATCTTCTACTGCCTTCTTCTCAACTTCTGTTACACCACTTGGTACACAAACGCTGATGCGTGGTTTACGGAAAGTTCTTTTGCCAAGAGCTTTCTGAATGAAATATTTAATCATCTTCTCTGTTACTGTATAGTCAGAGATAACACCCTGTCTTAATGGTCTGACTGCTACAATGTTGCCTGGTGTTCTACCAAGCATTAATCTCGCTTCTTCACCGATTGCTTTGATTTTATTGGTGTCGCGGTCAAAAGCTACTACTGACGGCTCTTTTAAAACAACACCCTTTCCTTTAATATAAACTAATATACTTGCAGTACCTAAATCGATACCAATATCTGTACCCATCATAATTACAAAATGCCCCTTTCTAAAATATCCCTTATATGGAAAGTTTTCCCATGTCCAAATGGACATAGAAACACATTTAATCATATTTTTACATATACAGTCTCATTATATACAAAAAGTTTCATTTTTTAAAGAGTTTTTTTAAGTAAAACCCTTTTTTAAAAGAAATGTAAGAAATTATTAATTTTTTAATTTTTCTCAGTAATTTTTCATTTTTTCTTCACACAACCGTCACAATTATCATTTATATTGTAAGAGTACTAGCTAATGAGTCCGGTTCACCGGACGGCTAATATAATTTTTCATAACTCATGCTTCCCGGATATCCACTATTCGGGAAGTACTCCCCGAATGTTACAGACATATTACATCATTGATGTGATATGTCTTTTTTGTTTTAGAAAAGACTTGTTCAGCTTTCGGGTGACGTATTTTCCTATAAAGATTCGGGTGTCAAAAGGGCTGTATCATAACTTTCATTGGCAAATTGCATAAATAATATTGTGGAAAGTTTCTTTTTGGGCAATGGAGATGAAACTCAAAAATCGTGGAAGACTCTGCTGAACACGATTTTCGTTTTCAGAGGTTCATCGGAATGTTTTGCACAACGAAACTTGAAATATATTTTTTGTGCAAATTGTCAGTATGAACCAATCAACAGCCCTTTTGACACCCGAATCCTATAAAGTAAAAAAGCAGGAAACATTGCTTTTCTTACAAGTTCCTGCTTTTTCATGAATTATTTCTTTTTTAGATACTTCTTAACATATTGCCCAGTATAAGATTTTTTATTCTTTGCAACCTCTTCCGGTGTTCCAAACGCAACTACTGTTCCGCCGCCATCACCGCCTTCCGGTCCCATATCAATAATATAATCTGCTGTTTTGATAACATCCAGATTGTGCTCAATGACAACTACCGTATTGCCTCCCTCAGAAAGCCTGCGCAGAATCTCGATTAATTTATGAACATCTGCAAAATGAAGTCCTGTGGTCGGTTCATCCAAAATATAAATTGTCTTTCCTGTGCTTCGTTTGCTAAGTTCGGTAGCAAGCTTGATGCGCTGTGCCTCTCCTCCTGAAAGTTCAGTAGAAGGCTGTCCGAGTTTTACATAAGAAAGTCCCACATCATATAATGTCTGTATTTTACGATGAATAGTTGGTACGTTTTTGAAAAACTCAAGTGCCTCCTCGACCGTCATATCCAACACATCATAAATACTCTTTCCTTTGTATTTTACTTCCAGCGTTTCTCTGTTATAACGTTTTCCTTCACACACTTCACAAGGCACATAAACATCCGGCAAAAAATGCATCTCTATCTTAATGATACCATCACCGGAACATGCCTCACAGCGTCCGCCTTTTACATTGAAACTGAAACGTCCTTTCTTATAACCATGTGCTTTCGCATCCGGTGTTCCTGCAAACAAATCTCGAATCATGTCAAATACACCTGTATAGGTTGCCGGATTCGAACGTGGAGTTCTTCCAATTGGAGACTGGTCAATATCAATTACCTTATCCAATTGTTCTAATCCAATAATATCATTATGTGCTCCCGGAATGCATCGTGCGCGGTTTAACTTTCTAGCAAGATGCTTATATAAAATCTCATTTGTGAGAGAACTCTTTCCAGAACCAGAAACACCTGTAATACAGGTCATGACACCTAATGGAATATCTACATCAATATTTTTCAGGTTATTTTCCTTTGCTCCTTTTATGGTGATGTATCCGGTTGGTTTTCTACGCTCTGATGGAACTGGAATCTCTTTTCTTCCACTTAAATAATCACCTGTAATGGAGTTTGGATTCTGCATAATCTCTTCCGCCGTACCACAGGCGACCACTTCTCCACCATGCGAACCAGCACCCGGCCCGATATCCACAATATAATCCGCTGCACGCATCGTATCCTCATCATGCTCTACAACAATTAAGGTATTTCCGATGTCACGCAGATTCATAAGTGCACCTAAGAGTTTATCATTGTCTCTCTGATGAAGTCCGATAGAAGGCTCGTCTAAAATATATGCCACACCAACTAACCCAGAACCAATCTGTGTTGCCAGACGGATTCGCTGCGCCTCTCCACCAGAAAGCGTTCCGGTAGCACGTGACAATGAAAGATAATCAAGACCTACCTCATTTAAGAATCCAACCCTTGCGCGGATTTCTTTTAAAATCTGGTCTCCAATCAACTTCTGCTGTTTTGTCAGCTCTAACTCTTCCATAAATGCTTTTAAATTCTTTACGGACATAGAGGTCATCTCGTAAATATTTTTGTCACCTACTGTAACTGCGAGTGCCCCTTCCTTCAAACGCTGTCCATGACAGCTTTCACAAGGCGTGATGCGCATAAACTGCTCGTATTCCTGCTTCATAATATCCGAAGATGTCTCACGATATTTCCGCTGTACATTACGAATCAAGCCCTCAAATGCCACGTCATAAACGCCTACACCGCGCTGTCCTTTATAATGTACCTTTAACTCTTTTCCGTCTGTTCCATGAAGAATCACCTTTTTGATATTCTCTGGATAATCCTTGAAAGGTGTGTCCAAGTCAAAACCATACTCATCCATTAATGCTTTTAAAATTGCATAGGTAAAGCTGCTTTTATCTGTACACGACTGCCAGCCCATAACCTGAATTGCACCTTCGTTAATGCTGAGTGTCTGGTCAGGAATCATCAAATCCACATCAAACTCCATCTTGTATCCAAGGCCAAAGCAGGTTGGACACGCACCGAAGGGATTATTGAAAGAAAAGCTTCGTGGCTCTACCTCCTCAATACTGATGCCACAATCCGGGCAGGAAAAACTGTCTGAAAACTGAATTGGTTCTCCATCAATCACATCCACTATCATAAGTCCATCTGCTAAAGACATTACGTTCTCGATGGAATCGGCTAATCGGCGTTCAATCCCTTCTTTAATCATTAAACGGTCTACCACAATTTCAATATTGTGCTTTTTATTTTTCTCTAATGGAATCTCTTCTGTTAATTCATACTGATTGCCATCTACAATCACTCTGACGTAACCACTCTTTTTCGCCTGTTCAAACAGCTTCTGATGTTCCCCTTTACGTCCGCGTACTACTGGTGCAAGAAGCTGTATCTTAGTACGTTCCGGTAACGCCATCAGCTGGTCAACCATCTGGTCAATTGTCTGCTTTTTGATTTCCTTACCGCATTTTGGACAATGTGGAATTCCGATTCTGGCATACAACAAACGAAAATAATCATAAATTTCAGTTACTGTTCCTACTGTTGAACGTGGATTTCGGTTGGTTGATTTCTGGTCAATCGAAATTGCCGGAGAAAGTCCTTCTATTTTTTCAACATTTGGTTTCTCCATCTGACCTAAAAACATTCTCGCATAAGAAGACAGTGATTCCATATAACGGCGCTGCCCCTCTGCATAAATGGTATCAAATGCAAGAGATGATTTACCGGAACCGGAAAGTCCGGTTAATACAGTAAAAGAATCTCTTGGAATATCCACATCAATGTTCTTTAAATTGTGTTCATTTGCTCCTCTGATTTTAATATATTTTCTATTCTCTGAAGTTTTCATGTTTCCTCATTCCTGTTTTGATTGTTTCTTTTTTAACAATGTCTCTGCGTTTTCTCTCAAAAACACTAGCCGTCTATATCGCGCAGCATTTCTTTCAAATGTACCATCTGGTCTCGGTACTCAGCCGCAAGCTCGAAGTTCAAATCGCCTGCTGCCTTTTTCATTTTCTTCTGAATATCTGCTATCAGCTTTTCTAGCTCTTCGCGATTCATGGATTCCGGGTCTTTCTTGAAGTTTAATTCTTCCTCTGCAACCTTCTTCGATACACTGATTAAATCGCGGACTGCTTTCTGAATTGTCTTCGGCGTAATTCCATGTGCTTCATTATACTCCTGCTGGATTTTACGACGACGCTCTGTCTCGCTAATCGCGTTCTTCATGGAATCTGTCATCTTATCTGCGTACATGATAACACGTCCTTCACTGTTACGTGCTGCACGTCCAATTGTCTGAATCAAGGATGTTTCCGAACGCAAGAAACCTTCCTTATCTGCATCTAAGATTGCAACAAGTGTAATCTCAGGAATATCCAGTCCCTCTCGCAAAAGGTTAATACCTACTAATACATCAAACACATCTAACCGCAAATCGCGGATAATCTCTGCACGTTCTAAAGTATCAATATCCGAATGAAGATATTTCACACGAATACCGACCTCTTTCATATAATCAGTCAAATCTTCTGCCATTCGTTTGGTAAGTGTGGTAATGAGCACTTTATTCTTTTTAGCAGTTTCCTTATTGACCTCACCAATCAAATCATCAATCTGACCTTCTACCGGACGCACGCTTATCTCCGGGTCAAGCAGTCCTGTTGGTCGTATAATCTGCTCTGCACGCAGCATTTCATGCTCTGCTTCATAAACATTTGGTGTTGCAGACACAAATAACATCTGGTCAATTTTACTCTCAAATTCTTCAAAATTCAAAGGTCTGTTATCCTTTGCTGACGGCAGACGAAATCCATAATCAACAAGAGTTGACTTTCTCGACTGGTCACCCGCATACATGCCTCCAATCTGTGGAATGGTAATGTGGGACTCATCGACAATAATTAAATATTCATCTTTAAAATAATCCATTAACGTATGTGGCGTTGCTCCCGGCTCTAAGAACGCAAGGTGTCTCGAATAGTTCTCAATGCCGCTGCAAAATCCTGTCTCTTTGAGCATCTCAATATCAAAATTCGTACGCTCTGCAATTCTTTGTGCTTCTAACAGCTTGTCTTCGCCTTTAAAATATTTCACACGTTCTTCCATTTCCGCTTCAATATTCTCGCAGGCTCTGTTAATCTTTTCCTGTGGAACAACGTAATGCGATGCAGGAAAAACTGCAAAATGTTCTAATCTACATTTCACTTCTCCGGTTAGTACATCAATCTCTGCAATCCTGTCAATCTCATCTCCGAAAAATTCCACACGAATTGCAGTATCACCATAGTTGGCCGGAAAAATCTCTATGGTATCACCTCTCACGCGAAATGTTCCTCGATGAAAATCCATATCGTTTCTTGTATACTGTATATCTATCAGTGAGCGGATTACCTCGTCTCTGTCTTTCTCCATGCCAGGGCGCAGAGAAACCATCATTCCAAGATAATCCTCCGGGCTTCCCAAACCATAGATGCAGGAAACCGAAGCAATGACAATAACATCTTTTCGCTCTACTAACGCAGCTGTCGCAGACAAACGAAGCTTATCTATTTCTTCATTAATCGCAGAATCCTTGGCAATATAGGTGTCAGTCTGCGGCACATATGCCTCCGGCTGATAATAATCGTAGTATGACACAAAATACTCCACCGCATTCTCCGGGAAAAATTCCTTGAATTCTCCATAGAGCTGTGCTGCCAATGTCTTGTTATGTGAAATAATGAGTGTTGGTTTATTTAAAGCCGCAATAACGTTCGCCATCGTAAATGTCTTACCGGAACCGGTAACACCAAGCAGCGTCTGAAACTGGTTGCCTTCTTTAAATCCCTTGACCAGCTCTTCGATTGCCTGTGGCTGGTCGCCGGTTGGCGCATATTCGGAATGTAATTTAAATATTTGCTCTTGATTCATAAGCCACTTCTCCTATATTGAGATTTACAATCATTTTATTTTTCAATTCTTTCGTACTCTTTATACCATTCAAAGCTGTTGTTGCAAGTTTCGCAGAGCAGAACATACATTCGTTTTAGGTATAGTATAACACAAAATTCTAAAATGTATAGGGGTAAAAATTATGTATTTATATTTAGACATTCTAATTTATAGGATTTATGCAAATCCTATAAATCAAAGAAATGCGCACAGCACTTTTACGCTGTACGCATCACAAACTTCTTTTTAATAACTATTATTCACTTTCGTTTTGACATCTTTTTCAGGTAACTATTTTTCAGTTCGTTTTCCTGCTTCAATTTCTCATTTTTGTCTTTGAGATACTGCATATATTCCCGACATAATCTGACACCGCCTCGAACAGCAATATCCTCGTGATGTTCCATTTCGTCCAACCACTGCAACAGTGATTTTTCACGTATGTCATTATATGTGTTATCCTCTTTTATAAACATGATTACTGCTCCTTTTTTACTTCATCAACAAATGCCTGCTCACATTCTGCAAGTTCACAGATATCCTCATCTGAGATACCTTTTCTTAGCATATTCAATACAACTCTTCTTGCTTTTTCTTTCTCTCCCTCTTCTCTACCCTCTACTCGACCTTCTTCACGCCCCACCTTTATTCCTTCTTCTCTGCCTTCTTCTCTCGCATCTGCTCTATCTAATTTTCTCTGATGTTTCTCATTATACTCTGTCAACAGCACACGTTTCACCTCGCTTCGATTTTTTCGAAGAAAGTCTGTTAGAATATTACGCTCTATACAATAATTACATGCCATATCAATTGCTTCGCTCAAGTTCATTCCTGATTTTTGGAATTCGCGGATTTTTCCAATAAAAATGGAGTAACCATGAAGTGTGTCACACTGCTCCATTAACGCCTGATTATGACCGATATTAATATTGTACATTGTCGCCGTAAATTCAATACAGCCATCCTTACCCATAAAAGAATCTGAAAGCCTTAATTCTTCCACGTCCGCATGCTCCGCCTCACCATTATAAAACACAATATAACGTGGTGCTGGCAGTAAAATGCGTTTCGTTCCATAAACATTCAAGTCTCTCTCTTTAATATACGCCTGATAAATTTCTGAAAGATACATAAAGCCTCGGATTGGCATATTCGGGCAAAAGGTCGACTGATGCTCATACAAATTCATGTAGCTTCCGATTAAAAAAGAACAGTCATTTTTCATACCCATATAAACAGCATCCTCTAATGTCGTAATATAAAGTTCGTCTGGATTGGTATAGCTTGTTCCATTCAAAGCATTATATAACTGCAGCAACACCTTTTTATCATGAAGCAGTCGTATAAAAAGTCTGTCCTTATAATTTCTTGCCACTCCAAAATGTCTTAGCACTCCGCGGAAATTCCTCTGTGAAAGCTTTAAGCTTCGATTCATTTTCTTTTGTAATGTGTTTCTCAATAAGATACCTCCATTATAATTGATATTTTTTTCAAATACAACGTGTGAATTCTGGCGATAGTTCCCTGCCAATGATGTTACTGAATTGATTTTTGATGCATAGTCTTCCATGCGAATTAGATTTGTGTATATAATACTACTTTTGATTATGACATACAAATTAAAAATTTATAAACTGTCTGTAGATTCATTCACAATTCTATCCATAACCACAAAAAGCATATGAAATTAAAGTCTCTGAATGACACCATGCTCCACAACAAATTTGTATTGCTGATTGACATTTTTCTCCATGTTTCGTAGGATTATAGTTATGTTTTTACACATGAGACTTTTTTCTCATAACGAAAACAAATACAAAATTGGGAGATTTATAATGATAAGAAACAAACTCAAAAAAACATCTGCATTTAGTCTGATATTATTATCTGCATTACTGGCAGGCTGTTCTTCTGACAAAACAGCTGATACAGCAGGCAGCCAGACACAAGCAGAAAATTCAACACAGACAAATACTACAGAGCAGAGTGAAGGTGCAGAAAGCACTAAAGAAAAAGCAGACCTTGAAAATTTGGCAGCAAACGGTATTTTTAACGTTTCATGGCACACACAGGATGGTGATTACACCTCTGGAACTTCTTTCTTAATTGATTCCGAGGTGCATGGGGAAAAGCTCATAGTATCCGCCTTCCATTATTTATGGCCGGATGACGCAGACACCTTTACTGGTGCAGAGCTTCCAGATTATGTGACTGGCGGTGAAATTTATCAGGCTTATGATTTTAGTGCCACTGGCGCTACTTTAAAAAACTGTCTGATTATCGAGGACGCAGATGCCGTTCCTGCGACAGATAAAGATGTCTCTGCTTTTACAATTCAGGGAAATGATGATTTGATGACACTGCCACTCGCAACAGAAATGCCAGAAACCGGAGATTCTATTTATCTTTTGGCAAACCTTTGGGATACTGATGATATTCATGAGAACTGCATTTATGAAGGCGAATTTATGTATGAGGAAAATGGCGTATTTTATTATGAATTAGATTCCAAGTACGGCACAACTGGTGCAAGTGGTGCTCCTATCGTAAACGAATATGGCGAAGTGCTCGCTATTCATA
This sequence comes from Roseburia sp., assembly GCA_045121975.1. Taxonomy (GTDB): domain Bacteria; phylum Bacillota; class Clostridia; order Lachnospirales; family Lachnospiraceae; genus Roseburia. Next base: position 53,338 of record JBGVHB010000121.1, on the reverse strand, counting down.
TTGGTTCAAACGGCAGCATCCGCGTAGCTCATACTGCATCAAGCTTTATGGAACAGATTAACAAAGGAACAGTTTCTGACATTACATATTCTTCTGAATTTTCTACAGAAGACACCGCATCATCAGATTCAAAATATTTATCCTTTGCCAGAGAAGACTATGTGGAAAGCATGTTCTACAATGTACAGCTTGATGGTGTTACCTTTACCGATACATTAGAAGGACAGGCAGCTGAAACAGGATACCAGTATGCTATTATTGACCTTTCTTTAAATGCAAACGAATCCATATCAGAACCTGTTTATATGAACTATGCAAACTTTGTCCTTGACTGGACTGATGACTACAGTTTCCCATTAGAAGCAGGTTATTCTGACAATCAGCTTCCAGATGAATACACACTCACACAGGATATCACCTCCGGTCAGTTGATTTTCCTTGTTCCAACAGATGTCACAGAGGTCTACTTTGCATTCATCGATTACTACTACACAGAAGATTCTGAAGACGTACAGTACGGCGACTACTACGAAATCACCCTCCCTGTAGAAAACTGGACACGCTAAAAAACTTCAAAAAACTGCCACAAAAAATTTTCTAAATATATCATGCCATAATTTGCATTATCAGAAACTTTGAACATTCACATTGATTCTTTTGCAAGAGAAAGTTTGGAGAACGTTTGGATAAAAACTTAGAAATTCTCTGCTTTTTCCGATGAATAAACGTTTTGTGTCCGCTCACGCGTTTTACAACTCACAACAAAAACGTCCGCAGTGGGACGAAAATTTCCGTCTCCATGCGAACGCTTTTGTTGTGAGTGTAAACACCTTGAGCGGACATAAAAGATAGCGATTTCATCGGAAAAAGCAGTAGAATTTCAAGTTTTTTGCCACCGTTCTCCAAACTTTTTATTGTCGAAAGAATCAATGCGAATGACGTAAACTTTTGATAATGCAAATTATGGTTGCAATAAATACTAGATTTTTTGTGGCAGCTTCTTTTTATAATTCTTTTACGTGACTATAGTTTGTGATTATCCAGTCGTAGGACGCATAATCCATTTCTTTGCCGCAATACTGGCATTTGCCGCCCTCAACCAGCGAAACTGATGCTCCACAGCCCGCACAGCGGTACATGGTTACATCATTTTTTAACTTATGGGAAAGCTTCTTCGCAAGTGTCATGGATATAATTCCATCTGCACTGCGAAAATGATTGCCACAATCCTGTATTACCTGCACCTGACGATTCACATCAATATATTGATATTCGCCGTCCACGCGAAAATTTTTCATTGTAAATTTTCCTGTTTCACAGCCGACAATGTTCTGGTAATTCTGAATGTATGGTGCAATATCACATTTCACAAACGCTGCCAGTTCCTTTGGATGCTCCGCAAAATGAATAGACTTTATTTTGCAATCCAAGGATGCAAGAAAATCTTCCTTGGAAAAGTTCGGATTGTAATCTTCTAGTCTCCGTTTCATTTTCGTATTGTGAAGTGTTTTTCTATTGCTAATCATAATTCCGCAAAATCCACCAACTGCCACTAAAATACTAAGCACGCATGCCCACCAAAGTTCTCCGGCGCAGGTTAAATTCAGCATAAATGAACTCATTAATGCAATCATTCCAAATACCGTCACAAATAAAAACCCTATCACAGACGCATTTGTTTCTCTTGATTCGTATGTATTTTTATTCTTACTGACTGCCGTTACTTTATCACGATACGCAGAAATGTCAAACTTTGTATGACAGTAATCACATCCATCTAATAATTTTTCTAATGGCTGTTCTGCACCACAATTTGGACAAATATAATAACCATCCACATTCTGTGAACGCATTACATAATAGGTAATATCCTGTGACTGCCTGTCATTACAAATCACATTTCCATCCCTCAAATAATTTCTGTTTATCCACGTCATCTGACTTACGTTGCATACAAGATATTTTCCATCATTGTGATAGGTGCAGATTGTCTGCGGCGTTTCATGTCCATTCGTCGGAATGTGCTGATAAGCTGCGTACTGTACTGAAAGTCTGTGGCGTTCCAAACGCTTTTTCTCAAGATAAAGGCTGTACCACTGCTCCTGTGTTGCATGCTCCATTGGATTTTCCATATTCGAATTCCCATGTTCAAACCAATTGCACATATCACTTTTGTACGTTTCTACTACATCTTGCATCTCATTATCATATTTTCTACATGCAACAAAATTATATAAAATATCCTTTGTGTCTTCCCAATCTCTTTTCCAGTCGTCTTTTGTCATAAAAAATCCCCTTACTGTTGTTATCTTTCTTAATATAACAGACTTATTCCTATAACGCAAAAAAAGAAATGCAGGTGAAAATTTTTCCACCTGCATTCCCACTTATATATTCATTTTCTAGGATTCATGATTCTTATCTTCCTTTTTTCCAAAAAGATAAAATCCAAATACTGCCACCCCAACGATTAACAATATCCATGCAGCATAAATTGCTATTGTTCCAGTATCACCTGTGTTTACAGCAATTGTCTGTTTTGCATCGGATGAAGTATCTGCCCCATTATTTGACGCTTTGTTATCATCCGATTTGCTATTTTTGTCATCTTTTTTATTGTTATCCTTGCTGTCATTACCGGAATTTCCGCTGTTGTCATCATCTTTGGAATCGTCTGATGTTTCTGTATCTTCTGTATTTTCTGTTTCTTCTGTAGTTTCTGTTTCTTCTGTAGTTTCTGTCTCTTCGCTGTCATCTTTTTCTTCGGAATCAGCTTCATCTGCATTTGCAACAACAAGCAGATAATCAGATGCATGAGTGAAAGAAAATTCTACTGCGCCATCCGCTGCAACTGTTGCTGTTCCTGATGATTCTAACTGTCCGCTCTGATTATAGTAATATAATGTAGATTCTAAACCGCTGTATTTCTGGTCAATTGAGAATCCCAATACACCGGTAAATCCAAATGTTCCATCCTCTGTTAAGGAAATCTGCATACTTTTTGCTGCATTTTCATTTACAGCAGAAACAACCTCTGTTGGAATTGCTGTTGTATCAAATTTTACTTCCAGATTAATGTCTTTTAATCCCTCTGATGCAATATCGCTGCTCTTAATCTTCCAACGATAGTCTTTCATTTCAAGAATTAAATCTACCTTTTTCTCCCGCGCTGCTTCTAAAATTTCTGTAGAAAGAATAGTGACATCAACACCATCATTTTGCATGACGATTGTTAATTCTCCATTTGCGGAAGCTTCGATTTCTTCCACAATTGCTGCTACTACTACATCCTGCCAGCAGACAGCACTGCTTTCTTCCGTTGTTAATTCGCCTGTTTTAATTAAGCTGCAGTCATCAAAAGAACCCCAGACACCTGCAGTAGTATCGGCTACGCGAATGCCGACCTTCACTTTTGTTCCTGCTTCTTTTACAACAATATTAGAAATAGTCGGATTGCTCCATACCTTCCATCCGGAAACAGTTGAAGTCTCTGTATATGTCTTGTCACCTACGACTGCTGATATTTCAAAAATATCTGTTTCTCCGGCATTTCCGCCCTGTAAATAAGTAGAAAATGCATAGATACCCGGCTCTAATGTTACTTCCTGTGTTGCAGTAAATTCCGTTCCTGCTGTATCTGTATAAAAGTGCAGACAGCCGTTTCCACTTCTGCTGTTTGATGCAGAATCGTTTGTATTAAAGTTTTCTACTGTCCATCCGCTTAAATTATCTTCAAAGCCCGGCTCTGCTAAAAGGTTGTCCGGATTGATAATTAATTTGCAGGTTACTTCTGTTTCTACATTATTATAAAGATAAGTTCCTGAAATCTCATATGTTCCGATTCCTGCCGCAATTGCTGCTGCAAGCTCGCTCTGATTCCAAGTTACTGCATAGTCTTCCTTTGCACCTGTATTATAGGTAACAGTTACTTTTTCCGGCAATGTTACATTCGCTGCATTTGAAAGTTCTACGACTGTTTCTGCTACAGAGACACTCTCTACTTTTAATTTCGTCTTTGTTCCTGTCCGGATATAATTGTAAACTTTTAAGGATTCCAATGGATGTCCTGTAAAATCAAACAACGCCTGATTGTCTACCGCAGAACCGCCATACCATTTTCCTGCATCCTCTGCATCATATTCTCCTGCATAAGAAGATGCCCAGCCTGAACCATAGGTCTCCCAGGCAGTCCGATTGGATGTCACTACGGAATCAATCACATTTCCCTCTGCATCGTATGCATATGCAACCGGCAGCCACGCTGCTTCCCAGTAGCACACACCGATTCCTGCATCTCCAACATTTGTGACTGCTTTTACAACAGAAGAAATCTCTGTCGCCTGTCCCTGTACCGTAAAGTCATAATCCATACCAGTATCGTTGCTGCCTGTGCGGACAGTATTATCATGACCGTCGCCATCCTCTAAGGTATATGCCCATGAGGTTTCTGCCACAAATACTTTCTTTCCATAGGTATCTGCCACATTTTTCAAAACATTGGTCAGATTGGTTAAAGTACCATGCCAGTATGGATAATAAGAAGATGCAAAAACATCATAATCCACGCCGTAAGTATTTAACTGACTCGCATAATTTGCGTAAGCACCGGATTTTTCCGGGTTTGTAAAATGAATTGCCACAAGGATATCCTGTGAAATCTCGCGCACTGCTTTTGCACCGCTTGAGAAAAGCTTGGACATATTTTCCCAATCATACTCACCACAAATACCACCAGTGGTTTCGTTACCAATCTGAACCATGCCAACATCAACGCCAGCATCTTTTAAGCTCTGTAATGATTCCTTTGTATAGTTATAGACTGCTGTTTCTTTCTCAGAAACACTCATATTCGCCCAAGCCTTTGGAGCTTGCTGTTTGGCAGGGTCTGCCCAGAAATCAGAATAATGGAAATCCACTAAAACTTTCATTCCTGCATTTGTTGCATACCGACCAATTTCTTTTGCTTTCTCCAAATCGTTATTACCACCGCCGTAACCATTTCCGGCTGAATCATAAGGATTATTCCACACACGCACACGTATATAATTTACACCGCTTGCTTTTAACAGATTGAAAAATCCCTGATTATCTAACTGATTTCCATCGAAATCATAAAAAGATGCTCCACTGTTTACCACAGAAAGATATGAAGACACATCCATTCCTGTAATAAAATCGTCATCAACTGCACTATTTTTCTCTACATAAATATCAGCTTCTACTGCTGTATCCGGTGTTTCTCCACTTTCGCCGCTATTACCAGATTCTTTTTTCGCATATTCCATTAAAACAAAATTATCTACATCTCCCCAGTAGCCTGCTGCAACATCACCAGAAAGAGTAACGGTAATATTTCCTGCTTCTGTCAAAGTAATTTCCCCTGTTTCTACTGTTTCCCATGCATCCCAGCCTGTTGTTGAAGCAAGTGTCTCCGCATCATTATTAATACAAATACTAAGACCGGATGTCATTGCCGCACCTTCCTGTGAAAAAGATAATTTATAAGTTCCCGCCGGAACATTTTCTACTGTCTGTGTCATGGAAAATGCCTCTGCGGCACTGTTATTATTCCAAATGTTAAACATAGTGGTTGTATTGTTGCTTGCCCATTCGTCTGTTTTAATGGTGTAACCCACATCTGCTCCGTCTGGGTTTGGCATCGTAATCGTCCAGCCTGTCGTATCTCCCGTCTCAAAATCTCCATTGGTCAGGTAAGATGTTGCTTTCCACTCATATTCCTCAGTGGCTGCTGCTTCGCCTGTAATTGTGAAATTATCAAAATCTCCGTTCGTAAACTGTACGGCAGTTTCTTCTGCTTTTACCGTAAGTGTACTGCTTCCATTTGCACTCACCAAACCAAATACCATCATTCCGGCAAGTGCCAAACTTATCATTCGTTTTTTCAAAACCTTCTTCATTTTCTACCTCTCCACTTTTTGTAAAGACTATATTTCCTTTTTGAGCAATCGGTTGCTCAAATACTAAATACAGTTTATCATCCTTTTATAAAAGCGGACAATTGACAGGTTTTATAATATTTTCGTGGTGTTTTTATTCACTTTTTCCAAATATTTTTTGCGCAGCTAAAAATATTGCACAGAAGCAAAAATGCGCAACTCTATTAGAGTTGCGCATTAAAGTTTCATTTTTGTTTATTTTTCATAGTACATTTTGTTCAAATAATTGTTTTTGCACGTTTTACGTTTTTTTTCTGTGTGTGTTTTCCATCACTTTTTTATCGTCATTTTGCATAGGTATTTTATACTATAATTCAACTACTTCAAACACCCGGAGAACCCCGTCTTCTACTGTAAAATGAACATCATATCCGGCAAAAGAAACTCCATATTTACGGCTGGCATCTTTATGATAAGACGGACGCGGGTCTTGTTTTAGTACTTCGATAATTGCCTGCCTTTTTTCCTCTGGATATTTCTCCAACAATTCCTGTGGAAAAACGACTTCAAGGGCATAATCCTTCACTTCCTGCGAAAAACCGCCTACTGCATCCACATGGCAGTCTGCATGCGGAAGATATGGCTTGATGTCATAAATAGGCGTTTCATTGCGCAAATCAATTCCAGACACATAAAGTACTGTCCCAAATTCCTTTGTCTGCTCTATCTTTTCTAATTTTACAGAAGATAAGCCGATTGGATTCGGTCGAAAGGGTGAGCGCGTTGCAAACACACCAACATGCTCATTCCCTCCAAGACGCGGCGGCTTTACGGTTGCCGACCAGTTTTTCCGCTCCGTTCCTTCGAATTTCCAAAGCAGCCAGATATAATTATAGCCTTCCAGACCTTTGACGGCATCCGGGCTTCGATACTCCGGCTCGAAAATAATTTTCCCGGTCAGTTCCTTAACTAGTCCACTTTGTCTTGGGATTCCGAATTTCTCTGGAAAATCGGTATAAATATGTGCAATTATTTTCATATTATTTTTATGCAAGTCTGCCGCAGCACTGTTTGTATTTTTTACCAGAGCCGCATGGACATGGGTCATTTGGATAAACTTTAGCTGCTGCACGTTTCTTTGGTGCTGCCTGAGCAGTATCATCCTTATTTGTTCCAGTTACTTTTGCAACCTGTTCACGCTCTACCTTCTGCTCAATCTTCATATGATATAACAGACGAACAGTGTCTTCCTGAATGCTTGCAATCATATCATCAAACATATCGAAACCGGACATCTTGTACTCTACCAATGGGTCTCTCTGTCCATATGCCTGAAGTCCGATACCCTGACGTAACTGGTCCATATCATCAATGTGGTCCATCCACTTACGGTCAATTACTTTTAATAAAACAACACGTTCTAATTCGCGGAACTGTTCTGGCTCTGGGAATTCTGTTTCCTTTGCTTCGTAAAGCTTCACAGCCTTTTCTTTTAACATGTGTTTTAATTCTTTGTTATTTTTCACACCAGAAACCATCTCTTCTGTGATTGGCTCTAATGGAACGATTGGAAGTAAAAGCTGATTTAATTCTGCTAAATTCCATTCATCCTTTGGTGTGTCAGAAGAAAGACAAGTATCTACACAGGCTTCTACGCGGTCTGTAATCATCTTAAAGATAACATCACGCATGCTTTCTCCATTTAATACGCGGAGACGTTCTGCATAAATAATTTCTCTCTGGTCGTTAGAAACCTGGTCGTATTCTAACAGGTTCTTTCTGATACCATAGTTATTTCCTTCAATCTTCTGCTGTGCTTTTTCAATAGCAGAAGTAAGCATCTTATGCTGAATCTGTTCGCCCTCTGGAACGCCTAATTTGTTAAAGACATCCATAAGCTTTTCAGAACCGAATAAACGCATCAAATCGTCTTCTAATGAAATGAAGAACTGGGACTCACCCGGGTCACCCTGACGACCGGAACGTCCACGTAACTGGTTATCAATTCGTCGGGATTCGTGACGCTCTGTACCGATAATCTTAAGACCACCAGCTGCTTTTGCATCATCATCAAGCTTAATATCAGTACCACGACCAGCCATGTTTGTAGCAATTGTAACTGCTCCATGCTGTCCAGCTGCTGCTACGATTTCTGCTTCCATCTCATGGAATTTCGCATTCAATACGGTATGCTGAATTCCTTCTCTTTTTAACATACCACTGAGTAATTCAGAAGTATCAATATTAATCGTACCAACAAGTACAGGCTGTCCTTTGGCATTTGCTTCTTTTACAGCCTCAACTACTGCACGATATTTTTCTTTCTTGGTCTTGTATACAACATCATGTAAATCCTGACGTAATACTGGTTTGTTTGTAGGAATTTCGATAACGTCCATTCCATAAATATCGCGGAATTCTTTCTCCTCAGTTAAAGCAGTACCAGTCATACCAGCTTTCTTATCGAATTTGTTAAAGAAGTTCTGGAATGTAATTGTTGCTAAAGTCTTGCTTTCACGTTTTACTTTTACATGCTCTTTTGCTTCGATTGCCTGATGAAGTCCATCTGAATAACGACGACCTGGCATGATACGTCCGGTAAACTCATCAACAATCATAACCTCATTATCTTTTACAACGTAATCCTGGTCGCGGAACATTAAGTTATGTGCACGTAATGCAAGAATGATGTTGTGCTGGATTTCTAAGTTTTCTGCATCTGCTAAGTTATCAATCTTGAAGAACTGCTCTACTTTTTTCACACCATCCTGTGTTAAGTTTACAACCTTATCCTTCTCATTTACAACGAAATCTCCGGTTTCTTCCTGCTCTACACCCATGATGGCATCCATCTTAGAATACTCTGGAACGTCTTCACCACGAATTAACTGTTTTGCAAGAATATCGCAGGCTTCATACAGTTTTGTAGATTTGCCGCTCTGTCCGGATATAATAAGTGGTGTTCTTGCTTCGTCGATTAATACAGAGTCAACCTCATCGATGATTGCATAATGAAGTCCACGCTGAACTAACTGCTCTTTGTAAATTACCATGTTATCTCTTAAGTAGTCGAAACCAAGCTCGTTGTTTGTGATGTATGTAATATCACAGTTATAAGCTTCACGACGTTCTTCATTATTCATGGAATTTAAAACAACGCCAACTTTTAAGCCGAGGAATTCATGAACCTGTCCCATCCACTCAGCATCTCGTTTTGCAAGGTAATCGTTGACAGTTACAACGCATACACCTTTTCCTTCTAAGGCATTCAAATATGCTGGTAAAGTAGATACTAAGGTCTTACCTTCACCTGTTCTCATTTCGGCGATACGTCCCTGATGTAAGATGATACCACCAATAATCTGTACTCTGTAATGCTCCATGCCAAGTACACGTCTTGCTGCCTCGCGGACAGTTGCATATGCTTCTGGTAAAAGGCTGTCTAAGGATTCTCCCTTGGCAACTCTCTCTTTATATTCTTTTGTTTTATTTCTTAATTCTTCATCGGAAAGTTTCTGCATAGAATCGCGGTATGATTCCACTTTATCTACGATTGGGTAAATTCTTTTTAATTCCCTCTCGCTATGAGTTCCGAAGATTTTGGTTAATGTACTCATAAAAACTCCTATCCTTACCTAATTACTCGTTCGGGGTCTTCTCCTGTTTATTCTCTCCATTTCTGGTTAAAAATTCCAGCGGTAAATGCCGTTAAACCTCGCACAATATCGTTATTGTAACACTTTTCACCTAGTATCACAACCAAAATAGTAGTAAATGGTTTGTAAATTTTTTATTAACAAAATTACATTCTTTCTTGTACCACGAAAAAAACTTGCAACTGTGTGATTCTGCCGCTATACTTCTAACTAGCACTATATTTTTGTTGGGTAATTTTCCCAACTACCGATTTTTTACAGGAGGAAAAAAAATGACATACACATACATGACAAAAGGCACATGTTCTACCAAAATTGAATTAGAATTAGAGGGAAATGTTGTTCACAACGTGAAATTTACTGGTGGATGCAACGGAAACCTTCAGGCAATTCCTAAGTTAGTAGAAGGTCTTACCGTAGAAGAAGTAGAAGAAAGAATCGCAGGCATCTCCTGCAACGGACGCGGCACTTCCTGCGGTGACCAGTTAGCCAAAGCCTGTCGTGCTGCACTGGAAGCATCTCGTGCGTAAAAATTTTAGAAATATGCTCTAAATTTATAGGAAGAACTTTCACGCATTAGCGTGACAAGGTCTTCCCTATAAAACAAAAAATTCCCAGACCGAAAATATGGTCTGGGAATTTTTTATTATTTTACCTTCTTAGATTGCACCTTAGAATAGCTGCTGTATACTTTCTTTCCATTGACTGTTTTGTAAGCGCGTACCTTATAGTAATAGGTCTTGCCGCTTGTTAATTTTTTGTCAGTGTAGCTCTTTGTCGAGCCTTTCTTAATCGTTGTTACTTTTGTATATTTGCCATCTTTTGAAGTTGCACGATAAATTTCATATCCATCTGCACCAGATACTTTTTTCCATGAAATCTTCATCTGCTTTTTGGTAGATGATTTTAAGGAAACGCTTGGTGTAGCAGGAACACATTTGGCAGATTTCACCTTGGAATATCCGCTCTTTTGTTCTTTATTGGTGGTAACAACAGATTTCATTTTGTAATAATAGGTTTTGCCTGTTTTTACACTGCTGTCTGTCCAGCTTGTCGTTGTTCCACCAGAAATTGTTTTTACTTTTTTGTAAGAACCATTCTTAGAATCTGCACGATAGATTTCGTATTTTGTTGCTCCCGGTACGGCTTTCCAGCTTACCTTTATCTTGTTGTACTGTGTCGATTCTACGCTGCTAATCGTCGGTGCTTTCTTCTCAACCTTATTGACGGTAAGCTTGTATTCCATGTCTAATGCATTGCCAAGATAATCACTTACTTCCACATAATAAGTTCCTTTTGCAAGCTTTGTTGTTTTTGTCGCTGCATATGCTTCCGACTCAGTTACATATCTATATGATGCAGAATAATCAATCCTATTACCCTTTGCATCATAAATATCAATTCTCCACAGATTGTCTGTACCACTGATTTTTTCATGCTCTAAGCTGACATTGATATAGGATGCTTTACTTAATGTAAATTTGTAATAATCATCACAGTTGGATGCTGTCGATATACCGTTCACAGACTTTCCTACTGAAATCTTATCTGCATGAGCAGTATCATTGTTTAATTCAGATTCCCAGTTGGACGCTTTTGTGGCATTTACAGTCAGTTTATAAGTACCGGAATAAGCCTCATAATTGCAAATCTGCACATAATAGCTGCCTTTTTTCAAACCAATTTTACAGGTTTCAAATTTGTTTTCTGTTCCAGCGGCTACTCTTTCGCAAATCAGATTATAGTCTGCATCATAAAGTTTTACTTTATAAATACCTGCTGCCGTTGTTGCAGAATGCTCTAATTTTATTTTCACATAACCGTCATTATTGACTTTTACTTTGTAATAATCATTATCACTTGTTGTCCGGATAGAACCTTTATAGGTCTTATCTGCTTTGATGCTTGTCGCATCTGCAAAGGTATCATTTGTCTCTTTTTCCCAATATGCAGACTTGGTATATTTGACCTTCATCTCATATGGCTCTGTTGTCTGAGCAAAATAGTAACCGGAAACCTTTATATAATAAGTTCCTTTTGCAAGTCCAATCTCAGGAGTTGTAAGATTCGTCTCTCCACCTGTGGATTTCAACCGATAAATAGAATTTGAATAATCTCCGCTTCGATAAATATCGACATAATAACATTCTTTTAACTCTTTTCCAGCCACATTGTTGTGTTTAAAATTCAAAGAAATCATGCCATCTTTATCGAGTGTTACTTTATAATAGTCCACGTCGCTGCTATCATGAAGAGTGCCGGAATAAGCAGTATTTACAGCCATCTCATTTGCATTCTCATAAGTGTCGTCCACTTCTTTTTCCCAGGTATTTGTCTGTGTATAATTCACCGTCAGACCATACATACCTATTTCTTCGTTTCCGCCATGAACCTGTACATAATATTCACCTGCCGGAAGTCCGACTGCCTGTGACTGAAGTGTGATATCTCCACCACAGGAAACAACCTGAAACATGGCATCCTCTGTCACTTCATTATAAAGACTTACCCAATACAAATATTGTGCACTACTTTCACCATGTGTAAACTTAAGGCTTACCTTACCCGGTGCTGTCAGTGTAAATTTATAATAATCACTCTCGAACCCGCCGCCATGACTTGTACCTGCAATCTCTGTATTTACCGGAATCACATCTGCTGTTGTAAAATTGTCATTGCTTTCTGTTTCACAGGTTGTGCTTGGTGTGAAATTTAACGAAAACTGATAGTCTTTATCCACTGTACCGGAAGAACCTTTCACTCTAAAATAGTATGTTCCGGCAGCAAGTCCAATCTTACAGCCTTTGAGTGTTCCTTCTGCGCTTGAGCTCATTTTATATTCTGCATCATCGCCATCCGGATTTAAGTAGAGATAATAATATCCACCATAATTATTGGTAAAATCCACTTCTACAAATCCCGGCTTTGTTAATGTATATTTGTAATAATGATTTTGAAGTAATGATGTAATTGTTGCTGAATATGTAGTATTTAAAGCAATTGTGCCTGCTGTACTTATTCCATCTCCCGGTGTTGCTGCAGTACTTAACTGCATTTCCTCAGTAAAAGCTTCCTCAGATAAAATATCCACGCCTTCGGTTGGTTCTTCAAAAAGCTCTGTCGTTTCCGTAGATTCCACAACTTCTGTTTCACTTTCCGTTGTTGCAGCTTCTGTCTCGTCGATTTCGCTTTCGATGACTTCTGCTTCTATCTCGTCGGTTTCACTTTCGATGACTTCCGCTTCTGTCTCGTCATTTCCCTCTGACTCGCTTTCGATGGCTTCTGTTTCACCTTCTGTACTTACAATTTCTGTCTCATCAGATTCTGTTTCAGATGCTTCCATTGTTTCTGTTGCATCTATTGTTTCTTCTGTTTCTTCTGTTTCTTCAATATCAACTATTTCGGTTGATGTTTCCGTCTCTTCTACAGTTTCTAGCATTTCACTTTCTGTCTCTGCATCTTTTGCATATTCCATATTAGAATTTGCATATGCAAAGGCACTTGTTACATCTGCGCTTGATGTAAGTACAAATGCTGACATGGTGAAAGCAAAAACCCTTTTTAACATTTTTGTTTTCATATCATTCTCCTTACCTTTCAAATGTTCCGTAGCCATAATATCATAACATAGGTAAATTGCGTACTTATTATTTTTTCGCAAGCGGTTCTTTTATTGCGTGAATGGTTGGTGTTTCAAATAAGAACAAAAAAAGAAGCACTGAAAACAGATTGTCTTTTTATCATCTATTTTCAATGCTTCTTTTTCTTCACTGTTTATTCTTTATTTCTTAATTTTTACAGTCTTCACACTGCTGTAGCTTCCGTAAACTTTCTTGCCGTTCACCGTTTTGTATGCACGTACTTTATAATAATAAGTCTTATTCTTTGTCAGGTTTTTATCTGTATAAGAAGTTGTCTTATTTTTCTTAATTGTGGTTACAAGCTTATAGCCTGAATTTTTCTTGGTAGAACGGTATACTTCATAACCGGTTACAGAGCTGTCTTTCTTCCATGTAATCTTGGCTTTTTTGCTTCCGGAATTCTCGGCTTTTGAAATCGTTACTTTCTTTGGAACAATCTTAAAGGTAATCTTCTTTGAGCCAGTCAGATTATTGCCTTTTGCCTTAATTTTAATGGTAGCAGTACCCATATTCTTATTATTGGAATATGATATGGTATAATCTGTATCCTTTTTCAGCTTTTTGCTTCCAAGTTTTACGGTAACAGATGGCTTGATATTCTTGCCTGTATAAGTCTGATTAGAAACCTTGCTGACTGTTACATCAGACATATTTGCTTTTGTAATCTTGAATTTCTTTGTCTGTGTACCTTCGTAATTTCCTTTTCCGGTAATCTTAACCTTTGCTGTACCAACTTTTGTATTGTTAGAATAGCTTACCGTATAATCCGTACCTTCTACTAAAGTTACCTGATTCATTGTAACTGTCACAGATGGCTTGCGTTCTTTTCCATTATAGGTATAAGAATCTTTGGATAACTTCACTTTTGCTTCTGATATGGAAGCACTGGTTGCTGATACGGTATAATTTCCTGTGTAGCTGCTGCTTGAACGACAACGAATATAATATTCTGTATTCGCATCCAGCTTCAATACAAAGGACGTTGTGCCTGTGCCACAGGAACTTCCCCATAAATTCTCTTCATATACATTGTATACATCAAAGCAATAATATCTAATATTAATATTCTTAGTGGAAATGACATAATTTCCAGCAGCATTTGTTTTAAATTTAAACCAGTCCACATCACCATTTACTTCAAAGGAACCATTTTCCAGTTCTCCAAGGTCAAGTGATTTTGCAGTTGTCATGGCATCTGGTGCATTATCAACAATTTCTGTTATTTTGAATTTGTAATTTCCTAAGTTTGCACGAGTGGATACTTTGATATAATAGGTTGCATTCGATGCAAGCTTATAACACTCTGATGCTGTTCCTAGTTTATAAAACTGCGCTACTTGTTCCCCATCCTGAGTCAGAAGATATATATCCATCGCATAATTATAGCTAGGTTTTGCTACACTGATATTTGCACAATCAATTTGATAATAGGAATTATTTCCAGTTGTGGTAAAGTAAAAATAGTCTACATCGGATGAGCCCTGTAACCCATAAATATATTCCTGATTTAAAGATATTGGTGCTGCTTCTGACTGCGTATCTTTTACATCATCCACACTTTCTGCTACCGAAAGATATGCATTTCCTCCATCAACCGCCGGGTCGCACATCAAATAGTAAACGGTATTTGGTGACAAATCTAAATATACATAAGATTCACAATTCTCTCTTATCTGATTTGCATTCCAAAGTTGCTCTCCTGCTTCTGTATACAAAGCTACATTTAGTCCCTTTTGTCCGTAATTGGTATTCTGCACACTGATATTCTTCATATAAACACGATAGAAAGAGTCCCTGTTACTTGTTGTAAACTTAAACCATCTTTCCCCATTCAGTGTTGTTACCACCTTCGATGCCTCAATGGATGCATCTGAAAGGTCTCCTGCCACATTCATCTGTACAGCGGCTTCTTTTGATTCTCCTCCAGTTAATGTGGTGGCAGCCTGTGTAGAAACTGCACCCACAGTCATTCCCCAGATAACCACCGCAAATGCCAGCAGAAGTTTTTTCATTTTTCCTGAAAAACCATTTGTCATAACTTTTTCTCCTTTTGTAAATTTCACGTTCTTGTTGCTACACGTCTTTTATTCATTATGTTGCCAAACAGTTCTTTTTTCAACTTATTTTATGCCAAAAGTACCAAAAAAGAACTGTCATCAAATGCTGTATCAGATATCCAATCATTGACTTATGATAAGCATTTTTGACAGTTCTTCTCATAATTTTCATTCACATCCAAAGATGAGTTCTAATTCGGGTCCTGAATGACCGGCTGTAATTGTTTTCCCTCCATTGCAAGTTCAATTGTCTCTGGTAAAAGTTCCATTTTTGCCACAAGAGAATTCGGCTTACTCTTGCTGTTATCCTGACCAAATGGGACAAAATAAATATTTTTTGTATTCATTAACATTCCAATATTTTTAAAATTTGCTCCTAATGCATCATTCGTAGAAATCGAGATTACTAATGGTTTGCCGTTTCGCATATGCGCCTTTGTTGCCATTAAAACCGGGGTGTCTGTAATGCCGTTGCAAAGCTTCGCCGCCGTATTTCCGGTACATGGTGCAATCACCATGATATCAAGAAAATTGTTTGGTCCAATTGGCTCTGCCGCGCAGATAGTGCGTATTCCCTCGTTTCCGGTTATCTCGCAGATTCCTTCCACATAATCTCTCGCACTTCCAAAACGTGTGTCACAGGTTTGTGCATTAAAGGAAAAAATCGGAATCACATTTGCCCCCATATCTTTCAGCCGCTCTATCTCCTTTCTGGCTCTTGAAAACATGCAGAACGACCCGGTAATCCCAAGACCAATATTATATTTTGATAAATCCATTTTCTTTTCCTCACTAAAATTTTCACTCAATCTTTCTCCTTAATTATGTCTGCCAACAATGGCATTTTTCATCTGCATACTTTCATTTCGAACCGCTCAATGGCTCTCGCCAAAATGTAAGCACTTTCTTTGGGTGCATATCTGCCCGGAATTCCAAGCACAAGGTCGGTACGGATTCCATATTCTTTGGCACAGGCAAAATCTGTTCCACCCGGTGCTGACGCAATATCAAGAATATACGCATCCCTCGGCAATTCTTTGATAATAATATCTGTGATTACCCTTGCCGGTACGGTATTTACAACCATCGCCGCACCCATTGCTTCTTCCGGGCCAAAAGCAAAATCAACGGCATAAAAGCCGTCTTTTTTTGCCTGTTTTCTCGCCTCTCGTCTTCTGGCAAGAACTGTTACTCTCGCACCAAGTCCTTTTAATTTTTCTGCAACTGCCCTGCCGCAGTTTCCATACCCTGCCACTAAAATTTTAGCTCCGTCAATATTGTACGGACTGTGGTTTACAAGTTCTGCGATTGCACCTTCTGCAGTTGCAATTGCATTTTCTTCTGTTACAATTTTATCTTCCATGAAATCCAGATAATGAATTCCTCTTCTTTCCAAAAGTTCCAGCTGTTCGGAAGAAAAACAGCCGCCTAATACAATCGTCTCATTCACTAAATTTTTATTTAATATATCGTTCAACTGCTCCTGCAATGCTATCTTTGTTACCGGAATCGGAAGAATCAGCATCCCTGCTTCTGGCAGAAAACCTCTCAGCTTCTCCATCTGCTCCTCGGCAGATTCTGCATTTCTAATATCCAGACATCGTACATTCTCTCCTTTTTTGGTGAGAATCTCTGCAAGATACACCTGACGCATATCACTAATAAGAAGTATTGTCTGTTTTTCCATAGCTCTATCACTTCCTTCTAGCAGTCTATGCTTTATGCGGTACGCATTTCTGCTTGGCTTATGCCTTCCGTGCAAAACAAAATGCGCTCCCTTCACAATATTATATGAAAGGAGCGCATTGTTGTGCGTCTATCTTCTATTTCTTTTTACTGTTTGAATAAATAAAAATCATCCATCGTTCCCCAGCCGCCGCCAGCGCATCTGACACTCATTCCAATGGTAATATCACTTGCACCATCGAGCGGAATATCGGTAATTTCCGGCACTTGCCATACACACCAGCCACTTAACTTCACAGGGTCTGACTGATAAGTTGTTCCGTTGACAATCGCATAAAGATAAATCTCTGCTGCATCTCCAACGTCACCGCCCTGGATATTTGCCTGAATAGTATAATCACCTGCTGCAAGTCCTGAAACAGTCTGTTCTACGGTAAATTTCTGTGAATCTTCACTCCAGAAGTGGAAACTGTTCTCACCTGTCACTGCATCCGAAGACTTGTTCTGGACATCTGTTGGATTCTCACTTCCTTCGTAAGCTACATTCCACATAGTTACATTTTTCTCTTCAAAGCTTGAATTCAACAACCAGTTGACCTGTGCAACACTTAACGTGCAGCTTACTGCTGTTCCATCCTCTAATGTTCCGTTTACTACATACTCTCCTGCCACACTTGTGTCAATATCTTTATAATCTGCTTCATTCCAGGTAACCGGAACTGGACCGGAAAGGCTTCTATTATTAAATGCCACGTTGATTGTTTCCGGAAGCACAAGTTCTTCACCCAGATTGATGTTTACGGTTGTTTCTTCTACATAATCAACGGCAGGCTCACAGATAGTTCCATGATTTACATATTTAAATACATTTAAGGAAGCTAATGGTTTTCCGTCAAAATCAAACATTGCCTGATTGTCCCAAGAACAGCCGCCATAATATTTTCCTGCATCATCCGGGTCATATTTCACTGAATAGCTGCTTGCCCAGCCAGAGCCGTATTTTTCCCATAAAGGAGAATTCGCTGCTGCATCCGCATCTCCTACCGGAATCCATGCACCCTCCCAGTAAAATACGCCAAGTGCAGCCTCTCCAGCAGCAGCAGTTGCTGCCATAACGTCTCTAACCGCATTTGCCTGACTCTGTACGGTTGCTGCATAACCATCAATTAAATCTACATCAGAGACACTGTTTCCGAAACCATCACCCTCTTCTAAAGTATAGGCATAAGCTGTCTCCATAACTGCAACTTTTTTATTATATGTTTCTGAAATATTTTTCATGGTATTCGTAAGATTTTCCATTGTTCCATGCCAGTATGGATAATAGGAAATTCCAAATACGTCATAATCAAGTCCTGCTTCTTCAAATCTTGCAGGGTATTCCATAATTTTTTCCGTTTCATTCACGTTTGTAAAATGAACTGCAATCTGAATGTCTTTTCCAGTGGATGCAGACACCTCGCGTACTGCCTCACTGCCCCGTTTCATTAATGCAATGATTTTCTCCCAGTCTGTTTCTCCTGACATTCCGTTGTTTGTCTCATTTCCAAGCTGAACCATTCCAACGTCTGCTCCTGCTGCAATAATGGTTTCAAGGCTTTCTTTGGTGTAATCATAAAGTGCCTGCTCCTTATCCGCAGTTGAAAGATAATTCCAGTCTCTTGGCTCTGTCTGTTTTGCCGGGTCTGCCCAAAAATCAGAATAATGGAAATCCACACAAAGCTTCATGCCATAATCGGCTGCTCTTTTTCCAATCTCGGCTGCTTTTTCTACGTCATTATTACCGCCGCCAAAGCCATTTCCTTCTCTGTCATATGGCATGTTCCATACACGCACGCGGATATAATTAATTCCAGCATCTGCTAGTGTCTGGAAAATGTCCTGCGGCTCACCGTCTTCATTATAATAAACAACACCGCTCTCTTCCTCTGCAATCACACTGGAAATATCCATTCCTTTGATAAAATCATCCGAAATTCCTTCAATCGGCTCAACATAAATCTCAGCCTCTTCTGCTTCTGTTGGAAGCTCTGCCACATAGGGTTCTGTCCGCTCTGTTCTGACAGCATTAATTACAGGCGCATCTTCTTCAATTTCTACATTCTCTGTTGCATCTACGTTTTCTGTTTCTTCGGCTGTCTCCGTTGCTGCAATTTCTGTTTCTGTACCTGCAGTATTTGCTGCTTCATTTTCTTTGCTGCCACAGCCTGTCATCATACCAAATACCATTGCAGCTGTGAGCATGGATGCAATTACTCTCTTTTTCATTCCCTCTCCTATCTGCCGTTTTCCGGCTGTATCCGGTTTTGTTCTCCCTTTTCCCCGATACTTTTGTGCAAATTGTTCTAATTTTCCTAATAGTCGACACATTTATTAGCTAATTCTATTATAACAGCGCAATCGGTTGTTCACAAGTATTTTTCTTATTTGCTTCTTTTTTGGTTATTTTCTCTTCTTTTTATATTTTCTGAATATTTTGCATTTTATAAATAATTTATTATTTATTTATATTATTAATAATTCTTTTTCAGAAAATTAGTTGACAAATTCCATATGCCGAGATAAAATGAAGTTACAAAAAAACAAGAGAGAGAAACAAAGAAAGAGAGGTACGGACCACCAGAAACGAGATGATTTACCCAACCAATACAAAAGGAAGCGAGGTACAGACCACCAGAAACTTAACGATTTACCCCAAACGATAATCAAGGAAACGAGGTATAGACCACCAAAAACCTAACGAATTACCTTAAACGATAATCAAAGAAAGGAAGGTACAGACCACCAAAATATTAATCGCATTCGCTTTTGGATTCACTTAAGAAAAGAAAACATGACATTCCTACGAAGGAACAATTGAATCAGTATCAGACAGATTTAATCATATATGGTACGATTCCAAAAGTCATCGGAAAACAAAAATCGAAGGATGAAGAAGAAAACGAAGAAGTTCAAAACAGGAAACTGGTTTTTAAAATAAAAACAAAGTCCAAAACAAAAGGAAAAAAGGAAGGTACAGTCCAATGGACGAAATAGTTTAAAAGGCGGCATCAAATTAAAAAATTCGATGTCGCCTTTCTCGTGCGCTTTTTTATTTTACCATTTTACTATTTGACTTATCCATTGACTTTTTATTCATCATCTGATAATTCATGCCAAGGATTATCTGCATCCGGGTCGGTTGGGTCCCACCCTTTATTTGGATTATCGGTATCTATTTTCATTGCCTCCGGCTTTCCTAATGGTCCTGGATTATCTTTATCGTCATAGATTTCTACTGCTGTTCCTGACGGACAATTTTCTGCAATCCATTTCGCATCTTCAACAGTAAGTCTAATACATCCCATCGAAGCCTGCTGCCCTAATTTATTATATTTTTCTGAGCAAAGTGAGTTCTTGCTTTTCTTATAATATGGTACGGAATGGAATAATACTCCTCCCGTAATTCTCGTTGCATACTGTCCATACACATTTCCAAAAAGTTCTCTCCACAAATATTTGGTAGAAAGATGGAATGTCCCACATGGTGTCGCATTATATAAGCCTGTCGAACATATCATTGCTTTATATGGAACGGTGTATTCGCCGTTCTCATCCTTGGTATAAATCGTAACGCAATTTTGCTGGCGGTTTACTTTGATGTAATATGGAAACTCATCTTCTGCTTCTGTATTTTCACTTGCCACGTCAGTTTGACTGTTGCCTGCGTTTTTCGTGTTTTCAGTGGTGTCGGCTGTCTTGTCTACTGTCTTGTCTGTGTTCTGGGGTTCGGTGGTGTCGGCCGTCTTGTCACTATTCTGGGGTTCGGTGGTGTCGGCTATCTTGTCTGTGCCTGTGTTGCCTGCATTTTGGGTATTGTCGGTTGTCTTGTCTGTGCCTGTGTTGTCTGTTGCCTCGTCGGTGTTCTGGATTTCGGTGGCATCGGCTGTCTTGTCATTGCCTGTGTTGTCCCCGTTCTGATTCTCGGTGTTTTCAATTGTCTTGTCTGTGTTGGTATTTTCGGTGGCATCGACTGTCTCGTTATTTTGGAGTGTTTCACCGCTATTTTCATCATCGGAAATCTCTTCCGCTTCCATATCGACCGGATAGCCCTCTTTGAACAAAACGTTTTCCGTACTATCGTCTAATGCCATTTCCTCATTTCGATATTCCTGAAAAATATAACTGTCGGAATCTCCTGTAATCATCTGTAACACCGGAATATCCCATTCCATGCGCAGTGCTACATATTCAAACACTGTCATAAAACACAAAAAGACAGTCGCTGTTACCGCAAAAATCTGCGCAGCCCTGCCTGACCAAAATCTCTTTATAAAGTTCCCCCTGTCATTTTCCTTCTTCATTCTTTTGTCAATAAATTCCTTTATATTCTGAATTTCTAAAATGTCTCTTTCTCTTGCTGATAGTTACAGCCTTGGTATTATTTTAATTCCTAAAATGCATGTGGACTACCTTATCAACTTTTTCATTATAGCAAAAAGTCTGTAAGATAGTCCACTATTATCATTTTATAACTGTGTCTCTACGAAAATATCGTAAATTGCTTTGATTGCATTATCAAAATCTGCGTTGCTTACACCAATGATGATGTTTAACTCAGAAGAACCCTGGTCAATCATTCTTACGTTGATGTTTGCATGAGCAAGTGCAGAGAAAATTCTACCTGCTGTACCACGTGCAGATTTCATTCCGCGTCCTACAACTGCGATTAATGCAAGGTCGCTTTCTAATTCAATGCTGTCTGGATGAGCATTTCTGTGAATTGCTGAAATAACTGCCTGCTCTTTTCCTTCAAATTCTGGCTGGTGTACAAACACTGTCATAGTATCGATACCAGAAGGCATATGCTCGAAAGAAATACCGTTTTCTTCGAATGCAGATAATACTTTTCTTCCGAATCCAACTTCTGCGTTCATCATATCTTTATCAATGTTTACAGATACGAAACCTTTTTTACCAGCAATACCAGTGATAGTATATTTTGACTGATGACATGTGCTTTCTACAATCCATGTACCTTCATCATCTGGTGCATTTGTGTTACGGATATTGATTGGAATACCTGCTTTACGAACTGGGAATACAGCATCTTCATGAAGAACGCTTGCTCCCATGTAAGAAAGCTCGCGAAGTTCGCGGTATGTAATTGTTTTGATTGGTTTTGGATTCTTAATAATTCTTGGGTCTGCAATTAAGAAACCGGAAACGTCTGTCCAGTTCTCATAGCAGGTTGCGTGTACGGCTCTTGCTACGATAGAACCTGTAATGTCAGAACCACCTCTTGAGAATGTTTTTACTTTTCCATCTTCATATGCACCATAGAATCCTGGAATAACTGCACATTCTGTTTTCTCTAAACGTGCTTTTAAAATTTTATGTGTTTTCTCAGCATCAAAGTTACCCTCTTCATCAAAGAAAATAACTTCTGCTGCATCTACAAATTCATAACCTAAATAGTTTGCCATGATAATACCATTTAAGTATTCACCACGAGATGCTGCATAATCTTTACCAGCTTTATTTTTGAAATTCTCAGAAATCTTCTGGAATTCATCTTCTAAAGATAATTTCAGATTCAGACCATTGATAATGGAGTCATAACGCTCTTTTATCTTCATTAACTGAATACGGAAATCTTCTTCTTTTTCAGCCATGTCGTAACATGCATATAACATATCTGTAACCTTAGTGTCTTTGGAATTTCTTTTTCCTGGTGCACTTGGTACTACATATTTTCTTTCTTTGTCTGAAGTGATGATTTTGCCAACCTTTGCAAACTGTTCTGCACTTGCAAGGGAGCTTCCACCAAATTTAACAACTTTAATCATTTTTTTACTCCTCCGATTACCTATCAAGCCGTCGTCTGAAAAATGCGGCTAACGATATATATATTATCATAAATGATTTTTACGTCAAATCATTTTTTGCGAAAAAGTGAGGTTTTACGGCTTTTTTTTGCAGTTGCGCAATGTTATGTAAACCATTTATAAATTTTATTTATAGTTCCATAAATTTGTAGTAATAATGAAGGCAATCAGTCTCCTTCTTTCTTTATAAAGGTTCGGGTGTCAAAAAGGGCTGTCTACTCTTTTATACTGTCAAATTGCATAAATAATATTGTGGAAAGTTTCTTTTGGGCAATGGAGATGAAACTCAAAAATCGTGGAAGCCTCTGCTGAACACGATTTTCGTTTTCAGAGGTTCATCGGAATGTTTTGCACAACGAAACTTGAAACATATTATTTGTGCAATTTGACAATGAAAGCTATAATGAAGCCCTTTTGACACTCGAATCCTATAAAAAGTTTGCATAGACCATTGCAAAAACAACTGTCAAAAGACCTGATACAGCAATCGAAAGACTGCTCATTGCCCCTTCGATTTCACCAAGTTCCATCGCTCTTGCTGTTCCAGCTGCATGAGATGCTGAACCAATTGCCACTCCTTTTGCAATCGGTTCTTCAATATGAAATAATTTTAAAATCGCATCTGCTGTAATGTAACCAAATACACCTGTTACCACAATGACTGCAACTGTGATTGTTACAATGCCGCCTAATTCTTCTGACACACCCATTCCGATTGCTGTTGTGATGGACTTTGGAAGGAGTGTCACATATTGCTCGTGATTTAACCCAAATAAAATAGAAAGCACAAGAATGCAGGTCAGACTTGTAAGCACACCAGAAAAAATCCCGGCAAGTACTGCTTTCCAGTTCTTTTTCAAAAGCTCGAACTGCTCATATAGAGGTACGGCAAGGCATACGGTTGCCGGTGTCAAAAGGTAACTGATATACTGCGCACCTTTCTGATAAACAGAATAATCGATGTGGAAAGTGAGCAAAAATAAAATCGTTGCAACAATTGCAATTAATAGCGGATTGCAGACAGCAAGCTTTGTTTTCTTTTTTATCCATAACCCAAGCTCATAAGTCATTAATGTAATTGCAACTCCGAAAAATACGGAATCTGTCAAAAATTCTTTCATTTGTGTTTTCCTTTCCTGATTATCCATTGCGTTACGATGCCGGATACTGCCATGACGATAATGGTAGATACTATTGTGATGATAACCACCTGTATCCAGATTGGTGCTAACGCATCCCACGATTCTAGCAAGCCAACACCTGCCGGAACAAACATGATTGGCATAATTTCTATTAAAAAGCTGCTGGTTTCTTTGACATCGGAAACTTTTATAATTTTAAATTCCAATGCCAGAAACAGTAATATCATTCCATAAATGCTTGCCGGAATTGCTAATGGTATCATGTATTTTAAAAGCTCTCCCAAAAAAGAAATCAATATAATAAGAAAAAACTGTTTGATATATTTCATTCATTTGTCATACCTTTCTGTAAATTGTGGCATTTGCCTTTGGTATGATACCACTTCATTTTTCTCAACTCAATACTTAGGCTTCATGTTTTGTTTTTAGTCCATGCTCTGCCGGATTCTCAATACACGCCCCATTCTTGTCAAAACGCGAGCCATGACAAGGACATTCCCACGCCTGCTCTTTTGCATTCCATTTCAAGGTGCATCCCATATGGGTGCAACGGTGCTTCGGCACTGGATTGCAGATTCCTTTGACTGCCGCACCAAGATTTAAGAAAAGCTGAGGACGCAGCATGTTTCGTGATGGTGTAAAAATGGATGCATATGGGCTTTCTTTTCCCTGCACCATTTCTGACAAAATCATTGCTGAAAGCATCGCTCCTGTCATTCCCCATTTGTTAAAACCGGTTGCTACATAAAGGTCCGGTGTGTTTTTGGAATAATGTCCAATATAAGGCATTCCGTCGAGTGTCATGCAGTCCTGATTCGCCCAGGCGTACACTTCTTTCGCAGCTGGAAAATGCTCTTTTGCCAATGCACGAAGCTGCTCCCAATACTCATTTTTCTTTCCGGTTCTTTTTCCTTTTTCTCCTATTAATAAGTAGTCTTCATAATTTCGAAACGAAAATCCGTCTTTTTCTGCCGAAAGGTACATTCCGTCTAAATCCGGTGCGGGTGCAATCGCAATGACATGGGAACGCTGCTGGAACATTTTCACATAATAACTTCCGCGTGTGTTAATAAATGGAAAATGTGTAGCAATAATGATTTTCTCTGCAGCCACCGAGCCTTTTTCTGTGAGAGCAAAATATTCAGTCATTTCACGCACCTTAGAGTTTTCGTAAATGTGTAGATTTTTGGCAATTCCTGCGGCAAATTTTAACGGATGTATCTGAGCCTGCTTGGGATAACGAATCGCTCCTGCAACCGGAAATGGAAGCTTCGTCTCTTCCACAAGCTCTACCTTTGCGCCAAGACTTGCCAATGCCTCTGCTTCACTTTCCAATTTTCTTCGCTCCTTACAGGCATAAAGATAAGCATCCTCCTCTTTTAAATCGCAAGGAAGCATTTTTCCAAGATATTTATAATTATTTAATGCCTTTTCATTTGCCTCTAAAAAAAGCGCTGCCTTTTCCTGTCCGAGCCTGTCTAATACTTTTTCATAAATCAAGCCCTGTTGGGCAGTAACTTTCGCAGTGGTTTTGGCTGTGATTCCCTGACAGATTCTGTCCGCTTCCAGCAGACAATAATCTACGCCTGCGCGCTCTAAAAAATAAGCACACAACACACCTGCTAAACCACCACCAATAATTAAAACATTCGTCCGAATGTCTTTTTTCAAGGTCGGAAATTCCGGCATTTCTATATTATCTGTCCAAATGGAGTTGGTAATTTTTTCTATATTGTCGTCCACGTGCTTTTTATCCCCTTCATTACGTTTTCATTCCTAAAGTTAATATGGACAGTCTTCTGTGGATTTATGCGAAATTTTTGATGACTTTTGGTAGAGGCGTTCATTGTATATAAATTCTTTTTCTTCTATACAGAAATAACTTTTTCTTTGTGGTAAACATTACCATAGAGCAAAAATACTTTGACTATCAAAATATCTTGACAGTTCTATTTTTCCATAGTATAGTTCTAAATAGTTTGACAATCAAAGTATTTGATGCGCAAACCATCTGTCTAATGTTTACAAATTGGGCAAAACTTATATTGTGACTAAATTTTATTGTTTTATCTAATAAAAAGGAGATTTTTTATGAGTGTACGCATTATTGTTGACTCTGCATGTGATATTACGAAAGATAGAGCGGATGCATTAAAGCTTGACTTTTTACCACTAAAAACGATTTTCGGGGATACGGAATATTTAGACGGCATTACCTTAACCCACCATGAATTCTACGAAAAACTGATTGAAAGTGACTGTATGCCATCCACCAGCCAGATTCCTCCTCATGAATATGAATCCATTTATCAGGATGTGAAAGAAAAAGGGGATACCGCTGTTGTGATTACCTTATCCTCTAAGCTTTCCGGCTCTTACCAAAGCGCGAATATTGCTTTAGACGGCTACGAAGACTGCATCACAATCGTTGACAGCGAAAATGTCTGTCTTGGTGAACAGAATCTTGTGCTGCTTGCCTGTCGACTGCGCGATAAGGGACTTTCCGCTGCTGAAATTGCAGCAGAGCTTGAGAAAAAGAAAAAAGATATCTGTGTCATTGCACTGCTTGACACTTTAGAATATTTAAAACGTGGCGGGCGTATTTCTTCTACTGCCGCTTTTGCCGGAAATCTGCTTTCTTTAAAACCAGTTATCGGTATTGTAAACGGTGAAGTTGCAACCCTTGGAAAAGCACGCGGCTCAAAGAACGGAAATAATATGCTGATGCAGGAGGTTTCCAAAAGTGGCGGCATTGATTTCTCTCTGCCTTACTGCCTAGGCTACACCGGCTTAGATACCTCGATGCTCGAAAAATATATCAAGGACAGCGCAAGCCTTTGGGAAGGAATTGTCGATGAACTGCCAATCAGCACCGTCGGCAGTACTATCGGAACACATGCCGGCCCTGGAGCAATCGCAGTTTCATTCTTCCATAAATAAAAAATGATTACAAAAAGTGTCGTGATAATTTCTCTTGGCATAATTGGCTTTATCACAAGTTTACGCCATTCGCATTGATTCTTTCGACAATAAAAAGTTTGGAGAACGTGTCAAAAAACTTGAAATTCTACTGCTTTTTCCGATGAAATCGCTATATTTTATGTCCGCTCAAGGTCTTTACACCCACAAAAAAGTGTTCGTATGGAACAAGGAAATTTGCGTTTCTCAGGTTTCTTAGTACATCTTACAGGGCGGCTTTGACAAAACGGAATCCGGCGGACGCAGGAGAACACTACGTGAATTTTACTTATCACGTAATGCCCTCCTTTGCGGTAGCCGGATTCTAATATCGACTTTGTCAAAGCCGCCCTGTTAGATGTACTTGAAAACTGTAGTCCGAAATTTCCGTTCCATGCGGACACTTTTAGGGATAAGTTAAGTGCACATACGTAATGTGTGCCGGATGAAAATGCGTAGCATTTTCGGAAGCGTCGCGCGGCGACGCGTTGGAAAACGCAATGAGCGGACACAAAACGTTTATTCATCGGAAAAAGCAGAGAATTTCTAAGTTTTTATCCAACGTTCTCCAAACTTTTCCTTGCAAAAGAATCAATGCGAATGTTCAAAGTTTCTGATAATGCCAATTATGACCTGAGAAATTATCTAACACTTTTATTCTAATGCACTTTTTACTTTTTTGTGGGAGAGACAGCGTTCCTCGCGATTTGCCATAGCGCGGACTCTTCCTTCTAGGAGTAATTCTCTGCCCTTTTCATTTCTTGTGTATACAAGGTCATATGCACCGATATATGGTTTTACGTAGGCGGCAAACTGCTCTGCATCTTCTTTTCTCTTGGCAAAGCATTCCGGTACACAATAAAAGCCATCAAGTCCCTGATGATTTTTCGATTTCACAAGGATATAACGCTGATTATCAACGACAGCAAAAAATTCCTTTACACATTTTGTAAATAATTCTTTGTCTCTGCCACTTCCGCCTGCAAGATAAATGGACGAAACTGCAGGCTTTTTCGTTTCTACCATAACTTTTGATTTATCAGTTTCCAATAAATTCTGCTGTAACAATGCTTTGCGGATTCCCATACCAAATGCTTTTAGACGCTTCATTGGTGTTGCAAGCATTGATAATTTCGGAAATTTTGTAATTAATGCAACAATTGCAACAACTGAGAGAACACCTAGCAAAGCACTGATTCCTTTTCCACTAATCTTTGCACTGATAAAAGAAATCAAAAGTATCGCAGCTATGATTCCCGCCCAAATCACTTTCGATAAGGTATCCTTAAAGACAGTAGGTGTTACTGCTTTTTCTGCAACTTCTGTTTCCTCAACAATATCCATCTTTTTATAACAGGAAAGTGCACTCTGCCAACGACTTTTTAACTGGTCACGCTCTCCTGAAAGTTCTAGCATCTGCTGATTCATTTTTGCAACATTTTCATTATTAAATGGCGATTTAATAATCGTCAATCTATCCATGCCGCTTTCAATCGTATTTTCTTTATAATGCAGCCCTAAAAAATGCTCCATTCTTCGGGAAAGCAGGCTGTAATCCTCACTAATTTCATCTTCTGTATTATTTTTCACTTCATCCCAAGGCTTCAGACACACCAGATGCCAGATATTGCTGGTCTTCTCCGGCTGCTCTTTAAAGACGCGGATAGCACGACCACGCATCTGATTGCTCAGCATAAAAGAGCCTACAAAGCTTGCCAAAATCAACGAGTTGATGCATGGAGAGTCCCAACCCTCGCCGAGCAATGACTTTGTTCCAATAAGTACCTGCATATATCCTTTGGTAAAAATATTTGTCACCGCACTGGTTAAGAAATGCGCATCACCAACGGCACTTACTTTTACATAATCGTTTTCCGGGAGTGAACCGATGGAAGAAAATGTAATTTTTCCAATACCTTCCACTTCTTTTTCTAAAGCATCCTTCGCTTCCGCAGGAATAATCACAATCGTTCCACAAAGAACACCAAGACGCAGCTGCCCTGCTTCTCTGCGAAGCATTTCAAAGAACGGAAGTACACCAAGGGAATTCACATCACTTTCCGGATTTCCCACTGCTTTTTCATATTCTTTTCGAATGTAATCCGTCAATACCAAAAGCCTCAATCCGTCTCCCATGCTCTGATACTCGTGAAATACAATCTCCTTTATACTTTTTGCCTTTCCCTTGGAATTAGTAATCAGCTTTTCTATTGCTTCATTTGCAGTAAAAGAAACCTTCTTCTTCTCAATCAATCCGGCTGCCTTTAACTTATCCGCCAGTGCCTCCTGATATTCCTTGCCGATTGCATAGCTTTCCACATCCTCATATAAAAAGCCCTGCAGCAATTTCTCCATCCAGCCCGCATCCATCCCCGGAAGCTGTTTTGCACCAAGCAGACGCTTTAAATTTGCCGGATATGCAATTCCCTTTTCCTTTAAATAAATTAAAATGGATGCAAAATAAGACGGCTGTTCTAAAAGGCTGTCTCCATTTACTTTGCCATTAATGCAGTCATGACTTTGTACTGCCTTGCAAAAATCCATATCCTGCATTAAGAAGTCATACATTTCTTTGCTTCGCATCTCAAATTTCTTTACTTCTGCTAATTCATCCTCCGTTGGATAGTTAAAATATACAAAATCCTGATGCGGACAAAGGCTTCCTTCTTTTACCAGCTCCGGTATGGTGATTTCTTCATCAATTTCTCCACACATACTCATATAACGATTCCACATCGCTGGTGTCGAATCATACGGCGGAGTTGCTGTTAATGAAATCACCTTTAAATTTTCACATTTTGTCCGCAGTTCTTCTAATGCTTTCCACCATTCGCTGCGTAGATGATGACATTCGTCCAGACAAAGCACACCAATGCAGTTATCCTTCATCATAGAAATTAAATCAAAACCGGAAAAGTCTACATCCTCCTGCCGCTCTGTCTCATCTAATGTACCAGTATATTTACTCATGGCACTATGCAATGCCTGATAAGTCGCAACTGTAATTGCACGCGGCTCGCGCAGATTCTGCGATAAATAGTCCTCCGGCTTGATGCCTTCACACAAAAATACATCTGCAATTCTTGCTACCCACTGCTCCCGAATCGTAATTGATGGTGCAAGCACTAATGCCGGTTCGTTCATCCTTTTAATTAACTCAATTCCTAAAGTGGTTTTTCCCGAACCCGGTGCTGCCACAATATGTATTTTCCCATCTGAAATATACTTCTCTGCATTTTCCAGCACTCTTGCCTGATAGGTTCTCCATGTGCCTTTAAACTGCAAAATTCCACTATAATTCATTACTGCTCCCCCGATTATTTTATCCTGATTTAACAATTCGTATGATAGGCTTCTCAAACGATAATCTTTTTTATGCAGACTTCACATTCTTTTTTTCTAAATGATTTAAGAAAATCCCAACCAAAAGAAGAATTGGGAAAATAATTCCTGCTAAAATGCCTTTATTCAGATTATCTCCCAACGCCGAAGAAACCATACCAACAACAGTTGGTCCGCCAGAGCATCCAACATCTCCTGCTAATGCAAACAGTGCAAACATCAATGTTCCACCATTTTTAATTCTTGCTGCTGCCATGGAAAAGGTTCCCGGCCACATAATTCCAACAGAAAGTCCACAGATTCCGCAGCCAATCAATCCAAGTACTGGCGATGGTGAAAATGAAATCAAGAGATAACTTCCAACACAAAGTACGGCACTATAAACCATAAAATGTTCTAATTTAATTCTGTCACCAAATTTTCCATAAATGGCACGGGATGCTCCCATTAAAATAGCAAACAGCATCGGACCTGTAAGGTCTCCGATTGTTTTTGAAACACCAAGCCCTAATTCCGCAAAGGTGGATGCCCACTGACTGACTGCCTGCTCACTTGCACCTGCGCAGACCATAAGAAGCATCATAATCCAAAAGCTTTTCATTTTTAATAATTCGAAAATTCCAAGTCCCTTCTCATCCTCGGCAATCAGATGATTAATTGGAACTCTTGCAAACATAAAAATGTTTAAAATTGGCACAAGTGCCCACAATAACGCCATAATTCTCCAGTGCTCAATACCTACTACAGAAAAGAAAATGGTAGATAATAAAACAACTGCCACATGTCCCCAACAATAGAAAGAATGGAGCATGCTCATCGCCATCTCCTTGTTATCTGTCGGACACGCTTCTACAATCGGGCTGATTAGTACTTCCAACAATCCACCGCCTACTGCATATATCAAAACCGCTATCATAATTCCAACAAAAGGGTCAGACATCACATTTGGCAGAATCGTAAGAAGAATAAATCCCGCTGCCGCAAAAATATGTGCCAATACGGCTGCTGCACGGTAGCCAATCTTGTCAATAAATCCCGCAGACACCGCATCAATTACCATCTGAAGCGCAAAATTAAATGTTACCAGAAACGTAATTTTTGAAAGTGGAATTCCATAGGTTGTATGAAATGTTAAAAATAGTAATGGTACAAAATTATTTACAATTGCCTGTACAATATACCCGGTAAAGCAGGCATATATGGTATGCTTATAAGTTAATTTTTTCATTATACAAACTCCTCTTATAAATTTAATGCACTTTTAATTTTGTTCATTCGTTCGTAAAACTGCGCATAAAAATCATTTTCCACATCATAGGGATTTACAAAAAAGGTATTCAGTAAAAACATTGTAATCGTCTTAATTGTATTTTCATCCTGCGTATCTGAAATAATTGCTTCCATCTGTTTACGAAATGCATGCCAGTCGATTAAATACTGCTGATTCTTTTTCAGCTCAGGTGTATCTAACCACTTGCTTACTTTAATCTTGCTGCGATTCTCTTTTTTGCAGCCATCCGTCTGTAAAAAATATGTCAGCTTGCCGTCTTCGTAAATTCTTCCCAACGGAAAAAGCTTACAGATTCCCGGTCTGAATGGATGAATACTGCATCTTCCCTCCTCATTTAAAAATGCACAGCAATTTGTTGTCTCACTCATTTTTAAATTAGGAAGAATCATTCCGTCTACCACATGAAGCTCTATCTTGTCATTTAACAGCTGCTCAAAAGTAGCACCAAGCCCTTTCCTCATCTGATAAATATCAAATGGGTCTAAAACAATTGACTCACCCATATCTTCACAGCAAAAATGACAGCCCTCACAGTCGTTACAGGCTGCACGAACCATATCATTTAACTCATAAATTTTTCCATCCGAAATTTCATCCAGATTTCTATTCATTTTTGAAACCTTCCTATGTCTTGTTTTGCTGCATCCCTTCGTCTGAATACAGTACTTATATCATAGCATACTGCTGCTATTTTTTCTACGTTAATAAAATGCATAAAAAAGGGAAGAAACTGAATTGACTTCAATTTCTTCCCTTTTTCATGCACGTATTTTTTATTCTCCAAAAGGAACTACTGCACCGTCATATGTTTCGTTGATAAACTGCTTAATGGCATCGGATTTTAATACTTCGATTAATGCAAGAATGCCTGCATCGGATTCATTTCCTTCTTTGACAGCAATCACATTTACATAGGTCTGTGCTGCTTCGGAATCCTCTTTTTCATAAGTAATTGCATCCTTTGCTGCAGAAAAGCCTGCCTGTAATGCATAGTTTCCATTTAATACCACATAAGCAACTTCATCTTTTACGCGGGCAATCTGCGCTGCCTCTAATTCCTGGAACTGAAGATTATATGGATTTTCAGCAATGTCGTTTACAGTTGCTGTTAAGCCTGCGCCCTCTTTTAAAGTAAGAAGTCCATTATCCTGTAATAAAAGAAGTGCACGTGCTTCATTTGTTGTATCGTTTGGAATCGCAACCACATCACCCTCTGCGATGTCATCAAAGCTTGCTTTTGTTCCCGGATAAATTCCAAATGGCTCATAGTGAATACCGCCTGCGTTTACCAAATGTGTTCCCTGGTCAGCATTAAAGCTTTCTAAATATGGAATGTGCTGGAAATAGTTCGCATCAAATTCGCCGCTTTCCACCACCTGATTTGGCTGAACATAATCATCAAATACTGTTATCTGTAAATCGTATCCCTGCTCTGCAAGAATTTTTGCTGCTTCCTCTAAAATCTCCGCATGTGGTGTTGCAGATGCAGCTACCTTAATTACAGTTCCTTCTCCTTTTTTTACTGCTTCTTCCTGCCCTGCAGCTGCTGCATCATCCTTGTTCTCTGCACTGCTGCCGCAGCCTGCCAATGTTCCAATTGCTAATACTCCTGCTAAAATACCTGTTAATACTCTCTTTTTCATAATTTTTCCTCTCTTTCTGCCGCTATCGGCAATCCCTTTTTATTTTCTTCTGTCTAGTTTTCCTGCGAGCGTCATACCAACTGTCTGGAAAATCTGAAACAGTATAATTAATAAAATAACAGTTACAATCATAATGTCTGTCTGCCAGCGGTAATATCCGTAGCGGACTGCAATATCTCCAAGTCCACCGCCGCCTACCGTTCCTGCCATTGCGGAATAGCCAAGAATCGTTCCTGTTGCTATTGTTGCGCCTGTAATTAAAGAAGTTCTTGCTTCTACTAACATCACCTTAAAAACAATATCCCAATCTGTTGCTCCCATCGAGCGTGCCGCTTCAATAACTCCTGCATCGACCTCTTTTAACGACGATTCAACCATTCGTGCAATATAAGGTGCTGCTGCCACAACCAACGGTACAATCGTTGCTGCTGAACCATAACTTTTTCCAACCACCAAACGTGTAAATGGAATTAATAAAATCAATAAAATTAAAAATGGAATACTTCTTACAATATTAGAAATCGCATCCAGTATTTTATAAATAAATGCATTCGGTCTGATGCCATCTTTGTCTGTTACTGTAAGCAAAATTCCCATTGGCAGTCCAAATACATATCCCAAAAATGTTGACACTAATGTCATAAAAAGTGTATCCTTAATGCCCTCTAAAAGCATCTGCACAACCTCATGACTCCACATCACCTGTTACCTCCTCAATTTCTAAGCCTTTTTCTATCAGATACTGCTCGATATCAATCTGAACATGTCTGTCTTCCGGCAGTCCCAGAATCATTTCACCCTTTGCAACACCACCCACATTTTTTGTATCTGCTCTTAAAATATTTACTGGTGTTCCAAATTTTAAAATCATATTTGCAATCACTGGTTCAAATGCGGAATTTTCAGAAAATACGATTCGAATCTTACGATTGCCCTGCATTCTTTCTCTAATTGCTGTGCTGTTTCCAATGTTTTCGCCCTCTGGTTTATCCCGTAAAATCAATTCTCTTGCTGCTCTTGATTTTGGATGTGAAAAAATATCTTCTACCAATCCTTCTTCTACTAATTCGCCATGCTCCATAATTGCAACTTTGTTACAAATTTCACGAATAACGGACATCTGATGTGTGATAATCACAATTGTGATGCCAAGCTGCTCATTGATTTCTTTTAATAAAGAAAGAATGGATGCGGTCGTCTGTGGGTCTAATGCGCTCGTTGCTTCATCACAAAGCAGAATCTTTGGATTGGATGCAAGTGCTCTTGCAATTGCAACTCTCTGTTTCTGTCCGCCGGAAAGCTGCGCCGGATAAGCCTTTTCCTTTTCCTCTAAGCCTACGGTCTTTAACAGCTCCTTGGCTCTTTTTTTCGCTTCTGCCTTTTTCACACCGGCTAACTGCAACGGAAAACAGATATTGTCAATCACACTCTTTTGCATCAGTAGATTGAAATGCTGAAAAATCATTGCAATATCACTGCGCTGTTTTCGCAATTCCTTTTCACTTAAACTTCCTAAATCCCGACCTTCGATAAGTACCTGTCCGTCGGTTGGTTTTTCTAAATAGTTTAAACATCGTACCAGTGTACTTTTTCCCGCACCGGACATTCCGATGATTCCGTAAATATCACCGGACTCAATGGTGATATTGATATTTTTTAATGCTTCTACTTTTAATTCCTTTTGCTCAAAGGTTTTGTACAAATGCTTTACTTCTATTTCGCTCATATTTCTCCTCTCTTGCACCTAAAACGGCAGATATCCGATGGACACCTGCCGTTAAAACTTCATATTTATTCAAAAAGTTTCAGATATCAGGACTTATCGGACAATACATCTCATTTTCACGCATCATGTCATACATTTTTACATCACAAACAGACACACTACACATCATAGTGTTACACATAGACATCATATCCATCTTCTGCGTTTTTTCGTTTGTTATCCACGCTGTATTTCCGATTCTCATATCCTGCTCTCCTTTCAAAAATTTATTCGTATGTTCTTTACGAAAGCTATTATATCCCATGCAAAAAAAATGCGCTAATACTTGAAACCTAGAATCCGTTATAGGTTTTACCTATAGCCAAAAATGTCGTTTCAAGTTTACATAACTCTTTTTTCGAATGTCTTCAATTCTTCAATATACATTTCACCAATATGACTGATTTTTGCCCCTTTACGTTTGATATAACCGATACGCATCTTTTCCGTTTCCTTTAATGGAACAGCCACATAATCACTGCCGTTTAATTCCTCGCAGATAATTCCAGAACAGAGCGTATATGCATTCAAGCCCACCATCATATTTAACACAGTAGCCCTGTCGTTTACTTTTATCAAACGTTTATATTCATAAGTACTTTTCATTTCTTCTGCCAGATAAAAGGAATTATTTTTCCCCTGCTCAAACGAAATACATGGATAAGCGTCCAGCTCATTCATCGCAATTTCTTTCTGTTTTGCAAGCGGATGAGATGCGCCAAGGTACACATAAGTATCGCATTGGAAAAGCTCTACAAATTCCAGCCCATTTTCCTTTATCATCTTTGTCAGTACTTTTTCATTAAAATCATTCTGATAAAGAATGCCTATCTCGCTCTTAAAATTCTTCACATTCTCAATCACATCCGCAGTCATCGTCTCATGTACCGCAAATTCATACTGCTCCATTCCGACTTTTTTTACTGTTTCCACAAATGCCTTTACTGCAAAAGTATAATGCTGTGTGGACACACTGAACTTTTCTTTTGTCTTTTTCTCAATATATTTTGTCTGCAGTAAACCAAACTGTTCCGTCACCTGTCTTGCATACCCTAAAAATTCTTCTCCCTCAGGTGTGATGATAATTCCTCGATTCGAACGCAGGAAAATATCAATTCCTATTTCATTTTCTAGCTCCCGAATCGTTTCTGACAAGCTTGGCTGTGAAATAAATAACTGCTTGGCTGCTTCATTCATCGAGCCGCAGTCCGCAATCGTAATTGCATATCGTAACTGTTGAAGCGTCATGTTTTGTGCTCTCCTGTTTCGCTTATTTAATCAATCATTCCATACTCACGATAAAAACGCTTTCTGGCCTCTTCGTCATTTGCAGCAAGCTTCGCATCCTCCATCCGATTGTCTGCAAATAAACGGCTCATAAGTTCCGCAGCTAAACTTTCGCCTTCCTTGATTCCTTCTTTTATCCCTTCTTTGATGCCTTCCTTAATGCCTTCTTCTATCCCCTCTTTTCGACCATCCTCAATCATTTCTTTAATAGCTGTGCACATATCTACTTTGCCCTCCTTCACCTGATATTTTTCTTCCTGTACAAGCCCTTTTAAATTCGCATAAGTAACAACAACCTGAAATGCATCCTGTTCCATCCTCTGATAATATTCCTCACGCTGCACCAGCTCTGCTAAAGCTTGTTTATCCTCTGAATAACGAATAAAATCAAGTACCTGACGCAAATCCGTTTGAAACATACTTGTATCTTTTATTTTTCTTATCTCTATTAAATTTATTTTATAATCCGGTATCATGCTTCGAAACTTCTGTGGAATCCCGTCCTACTTTAACATTTCATGCAATGACTTTGGAGCATCCCACTCCTTTAAGCCTGCATATAAAATCATTGTCACCACTGGATATAGACGGTCACTTTTGCGAAATCCATACAAATATTCCCCCGCACTTAAACCAGCTAAATGCTTTCGAACCTTGCGCCGGATACCTGCCGCCTGTTTTTCATATACTCCTGCATCATAGAGCATATTCCGAAGTGGCAGCGAATAATCAATCTCCTCTTGATTTTCAATTCCGATAATCGCAAAGCTTGTTCCAAAAGCAGCCTTTCTTACCACATCCCGCGCGCCTGTCCACCATTTGTTTTTTCCAGAAGCATTTCTTCGAATATTCTTTTCTACAGAAATCTGCTCCATCGTATCTGCTTCTGATAAATCACTTGCCGACACTATCTGTTCACCACTACAGCCAAAACCGTTAATCGCATCGGCATACCTTTCATTACTGGCAAAAAATGCTCTCCAGCTTAAATCCTTTTCCATATTCAGTTCCTCCTGTATCCGCAGGAGCAATTCGAAAACCCCTGCATTTTAATATTGAAATAAAAGCATGAATTTTCTAATTGATAACTATGATTACCCGACGTAATCATATGGAAATGTATGTTGACATAAAACAGTAATCTGTTTCGCAGATATACAGAAAGTTTCTTCTGTATAAAGAAAATATGCTTTGCATGAAGTATAACACAACCATAAAAAAATTGCCACCTGTGTTTGCTTCTTATTTTACATTCTTATTTTTCCTATAAATAAAAAAGAGAGCATGCAAAACTCATTTCTAAGTTTCTCTCACGCTCTCTTAATTTTTTATCAAAGATGCTCTATCTTATTCTGCCACAACGCTTGTAAGCTTTACATTTTCAATAGATGCATCCGATTTTTCTGCACCGTCTGCCGGCACTCCCATGAACCCAAGTACAGTAGCTCCATTTGGATTGATTTCCGAATTATAGCCTGCATTTGTGATGACATAATGTTTTCCCTTATGGCTTTCGATTTTACCACCCCATACCGAAGTAATCTCATCTTCATAATCAAATTCTAAGGTCCATTCATCGATTAATACATCTCCAGTATTTTTTACCTGAATTGTTCCAACATAGCCCTTTGGCCACTCAGAATTACGCATAAGGGATACTTCATAACAAATACCTGCGGCATCTGCTTTTTCATTGCTAAGCAGTACCACATTTTCTGGTACAGGTACTTCCTTTGCATCTACAATCTTTGCGATGAATTTAAAGCTTTTTTCCTCTCCTGCTTTTAAATTCTTTTTCCATTTTGGAGCGGATACTACAAGCACACCATCCCCCTGACTGCGGAGTGTAGCATCCCATAACGTAATTACTTTTCCGTTGTAATCATACTGAATGCTCCAGCTTTTTAATGTTTCCTCAGAAACATTTTTTACAGTTATTTCGCCAATCAGATAATTGCCCCATGCGGTAATTGTCTGATAAGAAGTTTCAATTTTTGCCGGAAGCTCGCTAAACTGAGCTGTAATTACTGAATCTCTGCAAACACTAATATCCATAGCTTCCTCTGTTCCAATTAATACCGAATCTGCATACCAACCTGTAAATTCATAATTATCTGCTGGTACTGCGTTTAAAGTTGTACTGCTGCCATTACAGCTTCCTGTTACTGTTCCGCCTTCTTCCGTTTCAACGGTGATTCCCACAGGGCTCATCTTAAAGTCTGAAACAGTACAAAGCTCACTCCACCAGTAAGCTGTTTTTGCCTCACCTACACCAAAGCTTAACTGGTCACATTCTGAAATAAAAGAAAGTAAATCTTCATAGTCTGCGCCAGAGCCGTTTTCTGCGGTCTCAATTTTTTCTCCATTTACTGTCATAACAACTTCTGTTTTGGAAATATCAATTGTTACAGCTGTATCTTCTCCTGCTGCGATTCCCAAATCTGCCGCTGCATTTGTTCCGCCAGCCCCAGGCTGATTGATGTCAATCCAGCTTCCTTCATTATCGTTATAGCAGATATATGGAGCACTCTGGAAGGATACGCGTCCGCCAGTCGTGCTGTTATAAAAACTAAAAATTCCATCCCAACCGTTCTTTGCTGCCGCTTCACTCCAGTTAATTGTGTATTCCAAATGAAGTCTGTCTAATGATTTCTGGTAATATGGATTGTCAACAATTTCACAATCAGAGACTGCCTCAATCGTAAAATCATCTGCCGTATAAGTCTCTACTGCCGGAGCTTTTGATGTAATGGAAACATTACTTAACGTACAAATCTCAGTATTCCAGTATGCTGTCTCTGCAAGTCCAACACCAAAGCTGAATTTATCACACTCACCGATAAATGCGATTAAATCCGCATACAATGCTCCTGAACCATTTTCTGTAATCGAAAATTCTACACCATTTATATACATTTTTACAGCATCTTCTGTAATGACAATATCAAAATCATAGTCCACACCTGCTGCAATTCCATATTCTGTTAAAGTACTTGTTCCAGCTTCGCCATTTGGCTGATTAATATCAATCCATTTTCCATTGTTATCGTTGTAGCAGATATATGGGGCACTCTGGAAAGAAACTCTTCCGCCAGTTGTGCTGTTATAAAAGCTAAAAATTCCATCCCAGCCGGTGCGGATTGCCTCTTCACTAAAATTCACTGTGTAAGAAACTGCAACTGCATCAAAATCTGCTCCTTTAAATGGATTCTCCTGATAAGTAATTATTTCATTTGTTGCAAGCTCTACAACCTCAGCTTCAATAACCGGATTTTCTGCTATAACATCATCACCAGTTTCTCCTGTGTCTCCGCCAGAAGAAGTTCCTCCTTTGGAAGAAAATGTGATATTTGTTAGTGTACACATTTCTGTGTTCCAATATGCAGTCTGTGCTTCTCCAACACCAAAGCTTAACTGGTCGCATTTAGTAATATAGTCAATCAGCTTCTCATAGCTTGCACCAGAGCCGTCCACAGAAATTGCAATTTCTTCGCCATCTACCGCAAATACTGCGCCCTCTGCATTTATGGAAATCGTAACATTATGCTCTGTTCCTGCTGTCATGGATGGTGCTAAATCTGTTGCGCCAGTTCCGCCCGGATTATTTAAATCCATCCATTTTCCTGTGCCATCATTATAGCAGACATATGGTGCACTCTGGAAAGATACACGTCCACCAGTTGCACTGTTATAGAAACTAAAGATTCCATCCCAGCCGTTTTGTGCCGTTCCTTCTGTCATATTAATCGTATATTCTGCATAAAAATTGTCGATATTTTTCCCATAAAATGGGTTTTCTTCGATTGCAATCGAAGTGCTGCTCTCTAACACAACCGATTCCTTTGTATAAGAAACGGAATCCGTTACCTCTGCTGTTTTTTCCGTTACAGGCCCAACAGTGCAGACTACATTGCTGATAGCCACATTTGCTTCATCATAGCCTGCTGCATTCCACCAAGAGCCATGTCCGAAATAAAGCTTATCTGCAGATTCATATAACCAGTTTAATACATCGTTATAATCTTCTGTTGTTCCTGCTCCATTTTCTGTGGTTAAAATATCTTCTGTATAAGCTGTTTCTCCATTGATAGAAACAGTAAAGCCATTCTGTGTCACACAAACTGCCACGTGTGCCTCAGAGCCAATATAATCTGTTACAAGGCTGTAATTATTCAGGTTTGCATCAAAATAGCTGCCTGCTGCATTATAGCCAAGATAAGAGCCTGGTGTGAAATAAAGTCTTCCGTTTGCTCCGTCATTTGCAAGGAAAGAAAAAATAGTGCCAAGTACATGAACATCTCCTGTTGCTCTAGCATCAAATTCAATTGTCACACCGCCGGATAAATCCAGTCCGTTATTTGTTCCATAGTAAAATGGATTGGAAACAGAAAGGCTTCCACTCAAATGTTGTGATAAATCCACTTCCTCGTTTGCAAAATAGCTGCCAACCACCATAGCATCGGTATCATTTTGTGATTGCGCTTTTACATTTACCTGATATACTTTTTCAAAATAGTAATCACCTTTGGAAATTGTTTCTGTTAAATTTACAACTGTATTCTCAGAAGGAATTGTAACCTTTCCATCATTTGCAAGTACTGCGGTATTATCAGAGCTCCATGAAATAACTGCTCCATTTAATCCCTCTGTTGGAAGTGTTAAATCAGCATATGTATTTTCTGGAATTACCACGCTGCTATCTACCGCATTCTGTGCAACAACTGCATCATCTGTCGGTTCTCCTGAACCCCAGATGCTTAAGCCCTTAGAGCTTACGACCGTAAAGCACATGGTTGTGATATTACTTCCGTCAATTGTCTGCTCGGTAAATACACCTTTATAAGTCTCACCGTCAATCACAAGTGCTGCGTATGGTGTTCCCTCTGTCATAGACCAAGTTCCTGAATGTGCTCCACTGATTGTTCCATCTGCATTCAATACAATTTCTTCCGGTGTCTGGTAATCA
Organism: Roseburia sp.; assembly: GCA_045121975.1. Classification (GTDB taxonomy): domain Bacteria; phylum Bacillota; class Clostridia; order Lachnospirales; family Lachnospiraceae; genus Roseburia. Next base: position 12,140 of record JBGVHB010000121.1, on the reverse strand, counting down.
AGGTCTGCATACTCAATCTGGAATTCATGGGTAATCATCCCATAACTTCCAGTCACTTCTTCCACACTATATCCTGTTTCAGAAATGGTTTCCCCTGAATACTCATAAGGCGCAGCTACCAGCCATCCGTCCTCGTTTACAAAAAGCTGATGTACACGAATCTCATGGGAAGCTGTTCCGTCGGCAAACTTGGTGTGATAAACCACGTACGCTTTTCCGTCTGTATCCACAAAGGCAGAGTTATGTCCCTGTGCAACCTCAGCCACATCCATTGTATCCCATTTATAGTTGCCCATAAGCTTCATTCCAATATTATTATTTGCATTGGAATTGCTGTAATTCATAATATATTTGTTAAAAATTGCACTGTTTCCATTTGCATCTACATATACGCCATCCGGTGTTTCAGAGCGGAACACACGCATATTATATCCGCCCTCTGGAGAATAAAATCCATAGGACATAAAAAGATAATAATAGTTTCCGATTTTTTCGATATAAGAGCCTTCCCCAGAAACATAATAACCACCGGCAATTTTTGTTCCGAAATATTCATCTGAGGTTACGGATGCACCAAGCTCATCAAAATTGCTCTCATAGCTTACGGTATAATCTCTCAAACCATTCTCTTCGTCTAATTCCAACATATAGATACCGCCAGACCATGAGCCGTATGCCATCCAAAGTTTTCCGTCGTCATCATAAAAAACACATGGGTCGATTGCATGCGGCCAGTAAGTGCCCCAGGAGCTGTCAGCAATCTTCTGATATTTTTCAGGAAGCTCTTCCTGTTCTCCAATGACTAATTCCAAGTCTGTGTTCTTAAAAGACTTATCAGAATCTGTTGTTGAAAATCCGGTAAAAATAACCGGTCCTTCATACACGTAAGGACCTTCTATGGTATCCGCTGTCATAAGCACCACAGAAGAATTCCATTTTGCACCATTTAAACTCATGTAAAGACACCATTTTCCCATCGTAGGATTATAAATAATGTCCGGTGCCCACATATTTCCCGCTACGGTATTATCGGAAATCCATGCTGCTGCATCATAACTTCCAAAATCTATCTCATAGCTTTCGCCATTCTCATCTAAAACAGTAACCGTACCTGTGTAAGCATTCTCACTAAAAGCTTCTGTATAAGGTACAACCTCTCCATTGGCATTTCCAAAAAGTGTGCTGTCTAACGACTCACTTGTAACAGATGCCCAGTTTTGCAAATCTGAGGTCTTTGAAACGCCCATGTGCGAGCCAAAAATATAGTAGCTGCCATTTCCATCCATCACAACCGATGGGTCATGAACGCTGGTTCTTTGTAGATTTACTTTACCTGTTAATACGTCCACTTCCTCCTGTGTCAATGCAATTTTGCCTGCAATTTCCGCATTGCTTTCTGCCTCATCTGCCTTTACTGTAAGGGTACTGCTTCCCCCTGCAAACGTACTTACTGTAAGTACTGCTGCCATTACTGCTGAAAAATGCTGCTTCATTTTTCGTCTCATATTCAGTTTTCCTCCCAATTTTTCTTTTGAATATCCGGCAGCATACACTGCTGCCGGATACTCCGCAGTTTCTCTTTCCCTGCTTATAGTATAACTTCTCCTACCTTTAAGACATTATCACAGGATGTTTACTTTGTCATTATGTCTTTTGTATTTTTGTGAATTATTTCATATTTTATTAAAATAATTTATACAAGATTCACAAGTACCATAGTACTATTTTCACTTTTTCACGTTATTTTTGATATATTATTCTGTTTTCTTTAAAATATTTTAGTATTTTTTCGCTGTCGGTATCAGAGCAAAAAGCCCCTATTGACTATTCAAAATCAATAGGGGCTTTCTTCCATTACCTCTTTATACCACGCTTTTTATAGAGCGCCTGTTTAAAATCATACATTCTTGCATCTGCCATTGTCATACACTGCTGTATCGTCCATTCTGCATTTGGAACATAACGGACTGCTCCATAGGAAATTCCAATCGGATAGTGATAATCTTTTTCATAAATCTCTAAGCTCTGGTTAATTTCCTGACATTTCTGCTCAAGTTCCTCTGGTGTATTCTCATAGCTTAATACACAGAATTCATCACCGCCTAAACGATAACATTCTGTTGTAATCTCACACAAATCTGCAAGTTTTCCTGCAATCAGCTTTAATGCTTCGTCTCCAAATCCGTGTCCCATATGGTCGTTAATATATTTCAGACCATTCATATCCGCATACAAAATCGTAATTTCTCTTTTTCTCTTTTCTGCCCGCTCAATATCGCGGTCAAATGCTCTTCTATTTTTCAGAGAAGTCAGATTATCGGTAAATGCCATTTTTTCGAAGGTCTTCTTCTCAATATTCTCATTATGTAAGGCAAGAGTACGCTTCATTGCCATAAGACCTGCAATAATCAAAAGCAGCAGTACCATCATTCGTGAGAAAAATCCATTTCCGAACTTGTCCCAAATATAAAAATCCATCAAATCGAGCGTAATGCAAGTTCCAATAATCGTATATAAAACAATGCTTACGCCCCACTGAAAACCTTTTCTTGCACGAATCTGATGTACAAATGATGTAGAAAATATCAGCTCATTTAACAACATCAAAACATGAACTATCACAAGCATTTCAAAGAAATCCGCTACTTCTAAAAGCTGCAGCATAATCATAACCAGTGCCACACCAACATCTATCAGCATCATTCTCTGAAACAGCTTTTCATTACGGATAATCCTCATCATCCGCATGGTCACAAGTACTGACGGCATAAATAATAAGAATGTCAAAAAGTTTAAGGTCTGCATGGCATATGCATTTTCAAAAAACAACTGCCAGATACGCGACTCTGTTGCACTCCATACCGATACCATGACAAAGGATATTCCCACCTTAAAGAAAAAGGATATCGGATAATTTCGAAAGAAAAATGGCGGCAGTACCATAATTACGATGCCAATTAATAACGGAATCAATGCAAGGAAAAAGTTAAACAGGCCCTTCTGGAAAACATGTGCCACAAGTTCTGCCTTTGTTCCAGTCCAGATGTCTCTGATAGCACCGGAATATTTCTCATACGGACTGTTCGTTGTAATTACCAGCACATCACCAGCTTCTACCTTTTCAAGCATAATTAGCTGCCAGCCGCTTCCGGGTGTTTTTCCAAAAGGAATCTCTTCTTCCTTTCCAAAACAGTAAATCTCTTCGCCATTCTGATAAGCACGCACAAAGGTGTGGTCGGTATAAAACATCATACCAATCTCTTCTTCCACATCCTCTGCAAAGACATACTGCATACAAAAATCTGTTCCCGGCTCTATCTCATAATTGCCCGGTATTTCAAGTAGATTTCCGTCCATATCTGTCCATCCTTCATTGAAATGAACCGCCTTATCATTCATAAAATGATTTTCCGGAAAATATTTCTGACATGGAAACAGCACCGAAAACCAAATGCCTAATGATAAAATAATACATACATAAAATAAAATTAAATAAAGAGGTGTTTCCTTTATTTTTTTCCACATAACTATCTCCTAGATGCAAGCCATGTCTCCACTAATGGAAGCCAGCTGCTGCACTCCTTCTGCACGCCATATCCGCCCGGTACTGCTGTCTGCCAGTCACAGGTGGACAAGCCATGCCCGCCTATTGGATACATATGAAACTCTACTGGAATGTTATATTTTTTCATTGCTGAAATTAATAACAGTGAGTTTTCCACAGGTACACAATCGTCTGTATAAGTATGCCAGATAAATGTCTCCGGCGTATGCTCTGTCACCTGTTTTTCCAGAGAAACACGCTCTAGCATCTCCTCTGTCATCTTTCCTTTTAATAATGCTTCAAAAGAACCGCGATGCGCATATTCACCGGAAGTAATGACCGGATAACATAAAATCATTCCGGCAGGCTTTAACACATCATTTGTTACACCTGTTTTTGCTGCAAGCCATTCCTCATGCCAGAACATTCCAAGACTCGCTGCTAAATGACCACCCGCTGAGCAGCCCAAAAGAAAGATTTTCTCTGTGTCTACAAACCACTCTTTTGCATTCTCATGAATCAGCTTCATTGCCTGTGCCGCTTCTAATAACGCAGTTGGATATACCGCAGGTGCAACGGAATAACGAAGTACTGCCACATGATATCCCATCGCAAGAAAACGCAGCGCTAATGGCTCAGCTTCTCTATCTGAAGTCATCTCATATCCTCCACCCGGACACATCAATATAAGTGGACGTTTTTCAACACCAATCTCAGGACTATTCTCCTGAATATAAGTACATAATCTTGCATACGGCAGTGAGTCGTCTGCCTTTATTTCAAATGTTTCTGTCAGCATATAAATCCCCTTTGCTAGAACTACTTTGGTTCTATAATAGTCGTTTTTGCTCCGCTTTTCAAGCATATTTCGACGAACTTCCAATTTCATTTTTTTAATCAATCTTTCTATTTCTGCCTTTACGCTTAAATATTTACAGAATTTTCGCCTTTTCCAAATATTTATAGAATTCTTCGCTTTGTTATGGTAAATTAATAACGTATTTACTATAACAGGCACATCCTTATCAAAGGATACCATTATGGAGGAATTAGTTATGTATCAATGTCAAAACTGCGGTGGGGGATTACATTTTGACATTCCATCACAGCAGCTAAAATGTGACTATTGTCAGTCGCTTGTCGACCCGGCTCTTTTTCATGATACGATAAAAGGTGCGCAGGAAGAAAATGACTTTGAAGTCACCAAATTCATCTGTAACCAGTGTGGTGCTGAGATTATCAGTCAGGACAATACTGCTGCCTCATTCTGCAGCTTCTGCGGTGCATCCACACTTTTAACAAGCAGGCTTTCCCGCAAGAAAAAGCCGGATGCAATCATTCCTTTTAAAAAGACAAAAGAAGATTGCGTCAATGCTTACCGCAAATTAATGAAGCATGCCATTTTTGCTCCAAACGAGCTAAAAGATGCCAAATGTATTGACAGCTTCCGCGGAATCTATATGCCTTACTGGGTATATGATGTCACACACTCTGGAGACTTTTCACTTCATGGCGAAACTTATTCCCGCAGTGGAAGTTATGACATTACAAAACATTATCACCTGACCGGAGAGATTGATGCGGAATATTTGGGTATCACACATGATGCTTCAACAGAATTCTCTGATGACATCAGCGAATCCCTTGCACCGTACAACGTACGTGAAATGCAGAATTTTAACGCTTCCTATCTAAGCGGATTTTATGCTGATATTTCAGATGTCAGCTCACGTGTTTATGATGAAGATGTTATCAAACTGACCAACGATATTTCTTATGAATATGTAACAACAGATAAGGCTTTTTCAAAATACACATTAAAACGTGAAACCAATAAAAATATTGCGCCATTTAACACCACCATGCCAAAGCCGCATTATGCGCTGTTTCCAGTATGGTTTATGTCCTATCGGAAAAATGACCGTATCACATATGTGAGCATTAATGGACAGACAGGTCAGGTAGCAGCTGATATTCCGGTAGATATCAAAAAATACACCCTTGGCTCGCTTCTTTTAGCGGTTCCAATTTTTATTTTATTAAACTTTTTTGTTTCCATGCGTGCAAGCACTGTACTCACATGGACTATGATTTTTTCCATTCTTGTGGTCATCTTCTCTTTTATAGAGGTAAACAAACTCATCAAAAAAAATACCGGTGAAAATGACAGAGGTTTACACGCCACACAAGGAACACAGAACAAGGTAAGATATTCCCTTTTTGGCACAATTAAAAGACGCTGGATTAAGAAAAAAGAACTGCTTGGCATTTTGCTTACACTAGCTAGTATCCTTCCTGCCCTGCTCATTCTTATCATTAAGCCGGTATCCGACTACATATATTATGGCTGCGCTTTCTTTTCCATTGTTTCTATCTTTCTTGCCATTCGCGATTTAATGAAAGATTTCAATCTGCTGGCAACAAGAAAGCTGCCACAATTTAACCGTACAGGAGGTGACGATGATGTCGATTAAGCATTCTTTTAAATATGTGCTGGCATTTGCTGCTATGCTGCTTCTTTTTCTGATTCCATCTGGCAGCTGTTATGCACAAAATGCGGATGCCGCAGCAAACTATCGTGTTGCTATTATGGACAATGCAGGCCTTCTGACCGTAGAAGAGGAAGCAGAACTTAGAGAAATTATGCAACAGTCTGCCGTCTTTGGAAATGTCATGTTTTTATCGGTAACTGACAATCCATATTATTCTACCGACCGCTTGTCTGCATGTACTTATGAAGATACCTTCGGTTCTTCAAATGGTGTTATTTTTACCATTGATATGGATAATCGTAATATCTGGATTTGTGGTTTTGGAAGTATCCAATATATCATTACAGACGATTACTGTGATACCATCACTGACAACATCTATCGTGATGCCAAAAATGAACAATATTTTGACTGCAGTGTAAGAGCATTTAAACAGATTTATACGCTTTTAAATGGAAAAAATATTCCACAGCCTATGAAATATATCTGTAACTTTCTGCTGAGCCTCGTTATTGCACTGATTTTAAATTATATTTTTGTCATTCGTGTCAGCAAAAAGCGTACAGCTTCGCTTTTAGCGCTCAAACAGAATATGATTTATCATTGCAATCTGTCTAACCAGCAGGCAGTCTTTTCACATGAGACAAAGGTTTACAACCCAAGCACCTCCAGCGGCGGCGGTGGCGGTGGTGGCGGCGGTGGTGGCGGCGGCGGTCACTCAGGTGGCGGCCACAGCTTCTAGCCTTTTAACCACAGTCTTATCACATTTTTATCTAAGGAGCTGTAAAAAATATTTGATAATGCAAATACAAAGTAATGCAAATGTTTTTCAACAGCTCCTTTATAATGTGAAATTATCCCCTACGCAATCGTTTCACTTCTATGGTGTCACACGATGAATATCTCTTGGAAAAAGACAGGATAATCTTACATTTTCCTGCTCTAATAATCTGCTCGTCAACCGTTCTAATCCAAGTCCTAAACCACCATGCGGCGGCATTCCATGCTGATGCATCATCAGATAACTTTCAAACAGCTCAATGTTCATTCCACGCTTTTTCATTTTCTCCACCTGCTCGGAATAATTATGAATCCTCTGTCCACCCGTTGTTACCTCAAGTCCGCGGAACAATAAGTCAAAGCTTAATGTTTCCTCCGGGTTCTTCGGATTATCCATTGCATAAAACGGACGCTTCTTACTTGGATAATGTGTCACAAACACAAACTCACTGCCAGTTTTCTTTTTCATAATTTCACAAAGCAGCTTTTCTTCTTCCGGCTCAAAATCCCATGCATCCTGTATCTTCCTTTGATATGTTTCTGCAACAAGCTCCTTTGCCTCACAAAACCTGATGCTTGGAATTGTTGTTATCTGAGGAACGGACACCTTTAATAACTCTAATTCCTGCTCATAATCATTCTGTAAAAGAGCAAAAGCATGTTTTAACATTTCTGTTTCTGTCTGCATAATCTCCGTAAAATCTTTGATATATCCCATCTCCAAATCCACGCTGGTATACTCATTCAAATGCCTTGAGGTATCATGCTTTTCTGCTCTGAATACAGGAGCAATCTCATAAACACGTTCAAATACGCCAACCATCATCTGCTTGTAAAACTGTGGACTTTGAGCTAAATATGCTTCTTTTCCAAAATAGTCTAATTGGAAAATATTTGCTCCACCTTCAGCTCCTGCCGCAACAATTTTCGGTGTATGAATCTCTGTAAATTCATAGTCATATAAATACTCCCGAAAACCTCTGCAAAGTCCTTCCTGAATCAAAAAAACAGCACGCTCTTTTTCATTTCTAAGTGTTATAGGACGGTAATTCAAACGATTTTCTAAGGATGTATCAATTTTTTTGTTATTGATGACAATTGGTGATGGCTGTTCTGGCTTTGATAAAATTTCAACCTCTAACATACGAAGCTCATAACCTGTTTTCGAACGTTCCTCCTGCATTATCTCTGCTGTTACGACAACACAGCTTTCCTCTACCAGCTCCTCTAGTGAAAAATTGCTGAATTCCTGACTATAAACGCACTGTACCACGTCCCTTTTGGTGCGTAACAATACAAATGCAAAATCACTCATTTTTCGTATTTTATAAATGCTTCCATGAATACGAATTGTTTCTCCAATATGGTATTTAAGCATATACGCTTCCGTTTCTTCTAATTTTTCTCTGTTCATATTTTTCCTCCACTGATTCTTAATATTTTGCTCTTTGAAGTGCGCCTCTTCGCAGAGTATTTATAATGAATTGCAATACATTTCTCTTTGTCTTATGGCTTTTTGCATAAACAAAAAGACCACGCCAGTAAAAAATCTTTTACCAGTGTGGTCTTCTTATAAAAGTGTCACAGATGTGACATTTATCTGCAAATCTCCACACAGGCACAACACGAAAAGCGCTTGTACCTGTGGAATCACCCAGCTACAAGCGCTGCCTATCGTCGTCCCTGTTCAGTTTCCATAACTGAATATTCTTTGCCATGATTTGCAGCCTCTTCTTTCTTTCATTTTTCAAAATTGCGCTGATATTTCTAAACACAATTGATTGACTTTTAATTTAAAACGCAGTTTATCACAATATGACATCTCCTGTCAATCCTTAATTTCTTATTGCAGCATAGCATTTATCTTCTGCGCTCTGGAAACTTCTCATAATACTTACTTTTATCCTTATACATTGCCACCTCTGCACGTTTCACCAAAGAGCCTAATGTTTTGGGCTTCGCACTCCAGGCATATCCAATTGCCGCACTCCATTCACCTTTTACAACTTTTTCATGGAATGCCCGCATTTTTTTCTTTGCCGTCTCTTCATCCTCATGCTCTAAAAAAGCAACAAATTCGTCTCCACTGATTCTACAGCAGGAATGTATTCCAAACGTTTCTGACAAAAGCTTACTAAATCGTTTAATATAAGCATCACCGCTGGCATGTCCCAAATTATCATTTACATATTTTAGTCCATTCATATCTGCAAATAAAACTGCCACCGGATACTTCTGTCTGCATTTTGCATATGCTCCACAATAATTTTTATAAAAATAGCGGTTTCCAAGTCCGGTCAAAATATCGTAATTGCAATAATATTCCAGCTTTTTTTGCATATCCAGTTCCGAAATATACGCATCATGAATATCTCTCACATAAAGCATCACAACCTGCTTGTCCTCAGTATATTCAGGGCTTGGAATAATCTCCATTGATACCCAGCGGAACTCTCCGTCCGTTTTTCTTCGATAACGCAGCCGCAGGCAGTTTCGCTCCTTTCTAAAATGAGAGCAAATATGCGCTAAACTCGTAAATGCAAAATATTCTTTTTTATCCTCTTCGTGAACATTTCCAGCGTCAGCAAACTTCTGAAACCATTCTGACATTTTATCTGACAGACCAGCTTCTTCTGTCATTTCACTCTGATACACTTTGATTTCCTCATGTGTATCTGTCGTCAGATTTACTTTTAAAATCTTATGAAAAACAGATGAAAGCATACGCATGGATTCTTCTATCATTCGGCTTTCACTATCCGCCAATCTCCAGCTGAAAAGCACCCAGGGATTTTCTTCCAAAGAAAAATCATTTGGTGCAGTCACTTCAAAAGACAGCCATTCATAGACATTGTTTACTTTTCGCCGGAAACTGTGCACCAAACGCCGTCTCTGGCTCGTGATGGCTTTCTGCAGGTAGTTTAAATCTGTATGATGCTGATAGCTCTGTACATCATCTTCATGAATCAGCTTACCTTCAACAATCTTCTTTGTATAATCAGAAATCGTTTTCGCATTTAAAATACCGTCTTTTTCTTCCGACTCTAACGCTTTAATAAAATGATATTCTCCTGTTAAAAGATTGACTTTTGCCACCTTAATCGATTCATCCAAATAAGTTGTTAAGATAAACTCCCTGTCCTTCATAGCATATCCCCCTGCATCAAAACTGTCTTTTCAGTGAAATATATCATCTTCTTTCTGGAATTTATATTTTTTTCAAACAATTAATATAAATTCGAATATTTGTCTGAATTGATTATATCAAATTTTCTTTTGAAATCCAATAGCATTCTCTTATTCTACAGTCACGCGAATTACCACTGGAAATTCACTTTGTATTCCCGGTGCACCTACGTGCAGTCCTTGTGCATCTGTGCTCCAGTTCACCTCTCCTTCATATCCTAAAATTGCAACTTTTTCTATAATTCCATGAAATTCCGGCACATTCTGGTCTTTACTGTCTGCTAGTGCCTTTACCAAAAATTTTCCGTCTTCCGGACATTTCAGACAACACGCATAAATATTTCCCTTGTTCGCTGTAAATCTGTAATCCTCCGAACAAAAGATGGTTTCCCTGCTATCCTGAAATTGTCCTTCCGTCGTAATGGTTGGTCCTTCCATCGCTTTCCGCCATACTTTTGCGCCATGAACTGCTTCTTTATTGACAGCCATCCAGTCCGCTAAATCCTGTAAAATTTTCCTGTCTCCCTCAGGAATTGTACCATCTGCCTTTGGCCCGATATTTAAAAGCAGATTACCATTTTTGCTTACTACATCAAGCAATGTGCAAATAATTTCATTACTGCTCTTATAATCTAACGTTTCCGTATAACACCAGGAATTTCTTGCAACCGCAGTATCTGTCTGCCATTCATATGGCTTTGCTTCTGCGAAACCACCACGTTCCACTTCTACGATACCGCTTCCAAACATCATCGCATCATGCTTATAACAAATACGGACATCCTCTCCCCATTTTTTTCCGCAGTTATAATAAAATGCTGCAAGCTTTTTCAAATATGGTTTGAATGCCTGATGCTGAATCCACCAGTCAAAATATAACAGTTTCGGCTGATATTTTAAAATAATCTCTGCCGTTCTTGCCAGCCAGTCCTCAAGAAACTCTTTGTTTGGATACGGTTCGCTAAACAAATCCTCATTATCCGGTTCCGGCATTGCAGGCCAATAAAAATCTCCTTTTTTCAGAGGTTCTTTAATGTCACTGTCAAACTCTTTTCCATGTCCCATAAAAAACCAGTGTTCTGCACGATGCGTAGAAGTGCAGAACTTTATCCCCTGCTTATTAGCTGCTTTCTTTAATTCTGCAAGAATATCTCTCTTTGGTCCAATTTCTTTTGCATTCCAATGAGACAATTCACTCTCATACATCTGAAAGCCGTCATGATGTTCTGCCACTGGAAAAATATATCCTGCCCCTGCACTTTTAAATAAGCTTATCCATTCGTCAGGATTAAATTTTTCTGCCGTAAACATTGGAATAAAATCTTTATAACCAAATTCCTTCTGTGCTCCATAGGTTTTTATATGATGCTCATATGCCGGCATCCCTTTTATATACATATTTCTGGAATACCATTCATTTGAATTTGCCGGAACACTGTAAATCCCCCAATGTATAAAAATTCCAAATCTCTCCTCCCGAAACCAATCCGGGACTTGTGCTTCCATTAAAGAAGACCACTCTGGTTTGTATGGGCCTTCTTCAATTATTTTATCAACGATTTCAAGATATTCCTTCTCTTTTCTGTTTTCCATGCCTAATCCCCCACTTTTTATTTTCCTCATTCTATCACATGCCCTTTTTCGATAATACCGTATTTTTTTGTTTTATCTTACACGACAAATCTGACACATCACCACAAAAAAATATAACTTGGCGCATTTCTATGAAGAACTTTCACACATTAGCGCGGCAAGGGCTTTCCCATATAGATTAGGGTGTCAAAAGGGCTGTCTACTCACTTATACTGGCAAATTGCATAAATAATATTGTGAAAAGTTTCTTTTGGGCAATGGAGATGAAACTCAAAAATCGTGGAAGCCTCTGCTGAACACGATTTTCGTTTTCAGAGGTTCATCGGAATGTTTTGCACAACGAAACTTGAAACATATTATTTATGCAATTTGCCAATGAAAGTTATGACACAGCCCTTTTGACACCTTAATCCTATAAAGCAAAAAAAGACCTTAAGAACTCTCATTCTTAAGGTCTTGCTACGTGCGAGAGAGGATTCGAACCCCCGACACCTTGGTCCGTAGCCAAGTGCTCTATCCAGCTGAGCTACTCACACATACTTTAA
>JBGVHB010000120.1:0-10699 GCA_045121975.1 Roseburia sp. | reverse complement strand
GAGGTCGGTATGAATACTTTAGAAGTGCTTACACTTTTACTGGTTGTATTTGCAGCCTTGACATACATAGACAATAAACATAACCGCAAATAAACGGAAAGGCTATCCTCTACGCCAATAGGGGATAGCCTGTAATCCGTTTGATTTTTAAACTGATTATTTGTTTCCGATTGTGCAACCGTTGGACACACCAAAATCCTTCGGTTTCTAAGCTGATTATAAACCAGCCTTGCGGATTTTGCAAGGGGTTTAGGAAAATAGGGGTGTTTCGGCACCTCTATTTTTTTACCCATTTACAGGTTCGGAGTATCTTTTTTCGTTTGTTGTTCCTGTGCCGGATCGGGCTGTGTCCGTCCGAGATACTGATTGAGATTTTCCAACTTTCGATTTAGCTCACGCACTTCCTTTTCACAATCTTTATAGGTGGAAGTCAGCTCGTTTTTCTGCTTCATCAGTTCCTGATACTCTGCTTTTAGCTTATCGACATTCAAGCCCTTTAAGTTTATGCCCGCCTGTTCAAGCATACGTCTGGCGCCGCCATAAAGAATGATCTGGCTTTCGTATCTGCGGAAATATGCGTCAGGGTTCTTGGCTTTTTTGTAGCCGATATGATAGGAGCGGTTGTCTTTGTACTGCTGTGCATATTTGATGATTTCCGCAAGGTCTTTGATGCGGTGTTCCAGTTCTACCACGCTCTGTTTTGCAGACTTTCCGGCTTCGGTTTTCACCGCAATTTTGTGTTCCAGTTCTGACAGGGAACCGACTTCATTATAGCTTTGTGCGGCAATCTTTAAATTCTCGATGGCAGCCCACCTTTGCAGTCCCGGACTGTTCTGAAATTTCTCGTCCGAGGTGTCAATGAGCCTGCGGGCAGAGTAGTCCCTTTTGGGGATCACTGCCTTTCGCTCCCGTTTCCTTTCGATGCGTTCCTTGATACGTTCTTTTGTGTATTCCTTACCCAAAGACCTTGCACTGCCACGCACAAAACGCTCTTTATCCAGAGGGCGGAATGAGATGTATTTGGCAGCTCCTTCTTCAAAAGTTTCCCCCTTGATTTCATACCCTTTGGCTCTCATCAGAAGCAGAAATTCTTCGTAAGTGGAAGCCGACTTGATGCAGAAATTGATGTCCTTTCTGATCTGCGTTTTCCATGCAGAACCGTTCTGGTTAGACTGCCATTCTTTGTATTTTTTGCCACGCTGCGCACCCGGAATGATGACGGAAAGATTGTGTTCCTTGCACAGCTCATCACTCAGATTCCGGATGTGATAATAGGACTGTTTGCAGTCGTGATATTTGTTATGTTCGATGTTATCAGCGGCGCAAAAAATGATGTGATTATGAACGTGCCCTTTATCAATATGGGTGGTAACAACATACGAATATTTTCCCTCTAAAAGTTTATCTGCAAGCTCCTTTCCAATGCGGTGCGCTTCTTCAAAACCAACCTCTCCCGGAGCAAAAGCTTGTATCAGATGATAGGCTTTGTTAGGACTGTTTTCCCGGCAGTGGTCGAGGGTATATTTGAAGTCATAAGCTGCGGTTTCTGGAGAACAGGCATAAGAGGAAACAAACATTTTTTCATCGGTCTTTTCGGGGTTGCAGATGTAGTCTATCGCTTTATCAACGGTTGCTTTGATAGCATGGATTTTTGTGTACGCCATACCTCATTCATCAACTCCTTTACTTCGTCCATATCTTCTTTATAAATGTTTCCGGTGCTGTTTATCCGCTTGGCAATCTGGTTCAGATTTGAGCTGATACGTCCAAGCTCCGTATTATAATTTCTAAGATAACTGTAATCCACGTCATAGACATAGCCATACAAAATGAGCTTGCGTAAGAAAGCGGACTTGCTTTTCATGCCTGATACTCTGAACTTCTCGTCCAGGATATACTGCTCGTCATCATCTAGATAAAATTGCACCGGATTGGTGCGTTTTCTGTTTGCCATTTCTTTAACTCCTTTCTGATTTACGCGAGCAATGAGGAAAATACTCTGCTTGCAGAAGTATTTGACGAATGCCGCGATAGTTTTAGAATTTATTCTAAAACTGGGTACAAAAAAACTGCTGTAAAATGTTCGATGTTTTACAACAGTTTGTTTCAAAGTGTATTCGATTTTTGGATAAAATTATCCAAGAAAAATTGTAGCAAAATTGCAGAAGAAGGTCAATGATTTTGCTGTGAAAAGTGGCTCAAAAAATATAAGAGGGTTAGGGATACTTCCCTATGGAAATTTACAGGATATGCCTGTGGCATAAAAGTAAATTTCAGCCCATGTGTCATGACATGGGCAGTGCTTGCTATGTATCTTTTAGGCACTCACGAAGGGCGTGCCAATGTTGATAAAATATGATTGTATTATTCGAGAGAACGAATTATAATAATGTTCGGAGGAATTGATATGGATTATATGACATTAAAAGAAGCTGGTGAAAAATGGGGAGTAACACCTCGTTGGATAAATTATTATTGTTCAGCTGGACGTATTCCCGGAGCTGTAAAGATGGGAACGGTGTGGTTGATACCAAAATCAGCACAAAAGCCGCTAGATGGAAGAACAAGGCAAGGAAAAAATGTAAGTAATTGAATAAAATTCAAAGTTTGAGTAGGAGAAATAATATGATAAATAAAAAAAGGTTAGTTATGGTTTTAGAAGATGACATAGATTTAGCAGAAGGAATTGAATTATCTTTGAAAAGTGAAGAACTGAATTTCATAATGTGCAAAACGATAACAGAGGCAAGAAAAGCATTAGCACTTCATCAATTTGATTTACTCATTTTTGATATTAATCTTCCAGATGGAAATGGATTAGATTTTTGTCGGGAATTGAAAAAGAAAATGCAAATACCAATTGTTTTATTAACAGCGAAAAGCATGGAGATGGATATTGTTAAAGGCTTAGAAAGTGGGGCTGATGATTACATTACAAAGCCTTTCAGCTTGATGGTTCTGCGTGCCAGAATTAGGGCTTTACTTAGACGAAATATAATCACAAGTGAGCAGGAATACAGAGATTCTGTTTTTCTTTTCCGTTTTGAAACAATGGAATTTTATAAAAATGGAGTTCAAATAGATTTAAGCAAAACAGAGCAACGAATATTGTATTTGCTAATTTCAAATCCAAACAGAATATTGACAAGGGAACGGTTGCTTGAATGGGTATGGTCTGAGGGAGCAGAGTATGTAGAAGATAATGCTCTTTCTGTAGGGATAAGACGGCTAAGAGACAAATTGGAAGATGATTCTTCAAATCCATCTTACATAAAAACAATTTATGGAAAAGGCTATGTTTGGGAGAATAAATAAATGGATAGTTATGTTTCTGTGATTATTGGTATTATATTTTTAAATATTTTAATTACGGCATTGAACATTTGTTGGTATAGAAATAAGATGTTATTTCAATATAATAATTTTTTGAATAAAGTAGATAAAATACTTGGCGGAAAACAAATTGATATGATATATGATGAAACAGTGGATTCGGCTATTTCTGAGAGATTAAACCGTATTATGGAAATATCAGATATGCAAAAAGAGGCGGCAGAGCAGGAGCGTGATGCGATAAAAGCCCTGCTATCGAATATCAATCATCAGATACGGACTCCTCTCGCAAATATTACATTGTATGCAGGCTTGCTGAAGGACGATTTGAAGGAAAGCTCATCAGTACAGATTGCAGATAAAATTGAGAAAAATGTTGGAAAATTAGAT
Source organism: Roseburia sp. (assembly GCA_045121975.1). Taxonomy (GTDB): domain Bacteria; phylum Bacillota; class Clostridia; order Lachnospirales; family Lachnospiraceae; genus Roseburia. Next base: position 6,976 of record JBGVHB010000120.1, on the reverse strand, counting down.
TTTTTCATGAAGGAATTGATGAAGTCATCCTATGCAGAGCAGGAAATTATTTCTCTCAATCCCAGAATGATTGAATTAGACAGACTCATTAAGAAAAGCTGCCAGGCGGTAGAACTGGAGGCAATGAAGAAAAATATTAGTATTCAGATAGAAAATGGAGCTTATAAGGTTTGGGCTGACCCAAAGTGGACAGAGGAGGTCTTTGTAAATATCATAGAAAATGCAGTCAAATACTCTACAAATGGTACAGAGGTAAGGATTCAGCCTGTTTTGTATGATTCCTTTGTATGTGTGCAGATAACAGATAATGGAATAGGGATACCAGAGCAGGAGCAGGGAAAGGTGTTTCAGAGGTTTTACAGGGGAAGCAATGTCACAGATAAACAAGGTTTCGGCATAGGGCTGTATCTGACCAGAGAGGTTTTAAGAAAACAGCAGGGATTTGTAAAAATTAATTCAAAATTAAATAAAGGAACAAGGGTTGAAGTTTTCCTGTCCCGCAGGGATTATGAAGCAGGACTTTTTTCTTAATCACAGATTGTGTCAAAAATGTCACTTTTGAGAAAGATTTGAGAAAGAAGTCTTTGTTATTATTAGGACATATCAGGAAAGGATGGGGAAAATGAATATTTTATCAGTTAGAAATCTAAAAAAATATTACAATACGGGAGAAAACACGGTAAAAGCATTAGATGGTATAGATTTGGACATTTACAAAGGGGAGTTTCTGGCGATTGTCGGCACTTCTGGAAGCGGCAAGTCTACTTTGCTGCATATGCTGGGAGGTCTGGATAATCCCACCGCTGGACAGGTGATGATTGATGGAAGTGATATATCAGGCTTATCACGGGATGAATTAACAATTTACCGGAGAAGAAAAATAGGCTTTGTATTTCAAAACTATAATCTTTTACCAATTATGAATGTGTATGACAATATCGTGCTTCCAATCAGGTTAGATGGTATAAAACCAGATGATGATTATATCGAAGAAATTCTAGGATTATTAAAATTGGAAGACAAAAAATATTGCATGCCAAATCAGTTATCCGGAGGTCAGCAGCAGAGGGTGGCACTTGCAAGAGCGCTTGCAATCAAGCCTGCGATTATTCTCGCAGATGAGCCCACAGGCAATTTGGACAGCCGGACAAGTCAGGATGTTTTGGGATTGCTTAAAGTTTCAAGTCAGAAGCTGGCACAGACCATTGTGATGATTACCCACAATGAAGAAATTGCCCAGCTGGCAGACAGGATTATCCGCATAGAAGACGGAAAAATCGTGAAGGGCGGTGAGTAAGATGCTCAAGGTCGACAATAAGAAGGCAGTTCATGAGCTTGCCAAGGCAACTTATAAGGCAAACAGAAAAAGAAATATATTAACCATTGCAGCGATTTTTTTAACAACCTTTTTACTTTGCACAGTAATATCAATAGGAATAAGCTATTGGGACACCATCTCCGTAAGACAGCAGAGAATGCAAGGAATTGATTATGATGTGGAATTGACGGAGCCCAGAGCAGACCAGGTGTCTGTCATCCGTGGAATGGAACAAGTAAAATATGCTGGGCTTAGTGTGAAATGTGCGGTTTTGTCTAAATATCAGGAGAAGGAATTAGACAAGGTGAAGCTATACTGGATAGATGATACATGCTGGAAAAAACAGACAATTCCCGCATTAGATTACTATAAGGGAAAATACCCAGTAAAAGAAAATGAAATTATGCTCTCTTACAGTGCTTTAAATGCTATGGGGATCAAAAATCCAAAAGTTGGTATGGAGTTACCCTTGAAATACGAAAGCTTAAAGGAAAGCAGTGAGGACCAGGTGGTAGAAAAAAACTTTCTTTTAAGTGGATGGTTTCTGGATTACACAGGAAGGGATAAGGGATATGTTTCAGAAGAATTTTATCAGACAACAGGGGTAAAGCAGACGGATTTGACAAATGGAACATTAAAAATTTCATTGAAAAATCCCTTGTATTCTGAAAAAGATATTATAGAAATGCAGAAGCAGATTAATCTGTCTGGAAATCAAATTATAGATGCTGACTATGATACAATCTCAAATTTTATTAAAACCGTTATTGCTTTATTTATATTATTGATTTTGGTGTTTGTGAGTGGTTATTTGTTTATTTACAATACACTATATCTTTCTGTAAATCGAGATATACGGTATATTGGGCAGCTTAAAACAATCGGGACAAGGTCATCTCAAATCAGCAGGATGATATATCTGCAGATGATGTGGAATGCTGCCATAGGCATACCATTAGGTCTGGTTTCTTCTGCGCTTGTGGGAAAAATTATGATTCCACAATTGTTACATGCCTTAAATCCGACAATTGAAGTGGGTGAGGTTGGAGCTGGTTCCCTTTTAGTATTTGTGATTGCCATTATTTTTTCCTTTACAACTACTATGATAAGCAGCCAGAAACCAGTGAAAATAGCGATAAATTGCTCGCCTATTGAAGCAATGAAGTATATGGGAACAGAGCCAGGAAAAGTAAAGAGGCCCCAAAGAACAGGGGGAGATGTTTTTTCTATGGTAAAAATGAATCTGTTTCGGGATAAGAAACAATTTTTTGTTATCATGTGTTCGTTGAGCCTGGCACTTTCACTTTTCTTGATTATCAATGTTGTCATCTATACAAACAAGGCAAAAAATATATTAAACAGCACCTACGACTATGACATAAGGCTTTTAAACCTGACACTGCTTTCGGATAAGGAAGAACAGGTTATAAGCGAGGAGCTGATTAAGCAGATAAAATCAATTGATGGGGTAAAGGATGTCCGTATTTTAAAAGCTGCCACAGCAGATGTGCCATATCAGGAAAATGTATATGGAGAATATTACAAGGAATTGTATGCATCCAGATATTCTCCGGGAAACTATGAAAAAGATATAGAGCAGTATAAGAAACAGCAAGATGATTCATTATTTACCTGTAGGATTTTGGGAATTGATGACAGGGAATTTGAAAAGATAAATGAGACATTACAGAAGCCCCTTGATAAGGAAAAATTTAAAAACGGGGAGATTGCCTTTGTTTCAAAAGCATTTACGGAAGGGGACAACGGTATTGTAGGGAAAAAGGTGGAATTTTCCATACCAACTGCCTTGAATCAAGACAAAATGGAAGTGATTGAAACAGGTGCGGTATTAGTCAGTTACCCAGCTTATTATTCGGCTGGGTATACACCAGATTTGATTGTCAGCAATGAGTTTTTCGACAAAATCATGGGACAGCCCTTGATAGAAATGGTAAAGGTCGATTATGAGGAACCTTTTTCAAATAGAGTAGAAGATGCTGTCAAAAAAATGGTGGAAGATAAGAAACAGATTTCTACAGAATCAAAATTAGACAACTACTCAGAAATGAAAAATTCAGAAAACCAGATTACTGTTTTAGGTGGAAGCTTAGGGATTATAGTTATGCTGCTTGCTATTTCAAACTATTTGAACATGATGTTAGAAAGCATACAGAACCGTTCAAAAGAATTTGCTATTTTAGAAAGCGTTGGCATGACAAGAAAACAAATTAGAAAAATGATAATATTGGAAAGCTTAGGATATTCTATTTTATCCATTGCCATTGCGCTGATTATTGGACTACCTGCAAGTTATGTGGTATTTACCTATTTCAATAGATACCATGTTCCATTTGTTTTTCCGGTAATAAAAACTATGCTTTTGTTTGTTGCTATTGTCATAATTTGTTTGGTAGCATCAGTATTTGTCTATTCAAAATCCAAACGAGAGTCGATTATTGAATTGCTACGAGAAGATGAAAATTAAGAATTATGTAAAAATGTAGAAATGTTGAAAAAAGTAGCATAATAGTAATCGGAGGTGGTGCTTTTGGGAAGTTGCTGATTTTATCCTTTGAAGATCATGAAGAACATATTATCAATCGTATTTTGTCGTGTATAGGTAATAGAACAGAGATTTTGGAATATGAAGATAGAGGTATACTTCAATTTGAAGGACTTTGTATTGATAAGTATAAGCGGAACGTGGTTCGTGAGGAAAATGAGATTGAACTGACATATACTGAGTTTGAAATTCTATTGTTGTTAGCTCAAAATGCCGGAGTAGTATTTAGCAAAGAGCAGATATATGATACTGTATGGAAAGAACCATATTTCGGCGATTATAACATTGTCATGAGCCATATCCGCAACATAAGGGAAAAGATAGAGGACAATCCTAGCAAGCCAATTTACATTCAAACGGTCTGGGGAGTTGGCTATCGTTTTAACAAAAACTTAAGCAGTGGTCTGTAATGAAGAAATACAGATCACTGCTTATTTTTCGTTTTTAACTCCTAAAAGATATTCACATGATACTTGGAAATATTCGGCAAGGGCAACTACTTCATAATCCGGCACAAATCGTGTGCCTTGTTCGATTCGTAATACGGTCAAAGCGCTAAATTCATATCCTGCAAGCTGGAGCTGTTCTGCCAGTGCTTTTTGCGATAGCTGTCTTTCAGTTCGCAATTCCTTTACTCTCTGACCTATCAGATTTTTGGAATTGCTTTCTTTATTCCAGTAAATTTTCAAATCATCACCAACTTTCTAAAGATGAAGTGCTACATGATTGATTTTACGGAATAATCTTGATAATATACTTCTAAAGATGAAGTGCGGAAAAATATTGTTGTAAGAAATTTTAGGATTGATAATACTGCCTGTAAAATGCAATACTTATTTAGAGAAAGGTGGACACAAAATGAATGAAGTATTTGAAAGATTATCTGATGTTTTTGAGGAGCTTCGAAGCGATGCAGGCGAACGGGAGTATTCCATACAGACAGAGGAAGCAAAGAAGGCGGATAAGGAACTGAAAAAAGAAAACCGGGAATATGAAAATTTCTTATCTGAGCTTTCTACAGAGCAGAGAGAATTTTTTGAAAACTATATGGATATTGTAGATCATGCACACTTTCAGGAGCAACAAAGAGCCTATTATCAGGGGATAGTAGATGCAGTACAGATACTTGCTGGACTGGGTATTGTTAAAGAGAGTGTTAAGGTGAAAGAGTTACTGAATACAGTAATGAAATAAGTAAGCAGGGTGGAGCGTCCAATCATGGAACTTCCACCCTGTTTTTCTTCAGAATAATTCAGAAACAATCAAGTTAGAATCAAAATCTTTCTGTTATTCTAATTTGTGGGTTTGTTATATGTCCGAAGATAGGCTTCCACAATGGCAAGAATCGTCGTTATCTGTTCTTCCGTACATTGTGAGAGATAGACCAGCAGCCTTTGATAATCCAAATTGTCAGTTGGAGCTGCCGGATAAAAGAAAGGATCAGCGGAGATATGTAATGCACGAATCAGTTGCCCCAATTTCTCAAGGCTTGGAATATTGCCATGATTTTCAATTTCCTTGATATACCTTGAGGAAACACCGGACATTTCTGATAACTCATCGTATGTCAGCTTTTGATCCAGTCTTGCCTTTTTAAGACGAAAACCCATGTCTTTATCAATTTTCTTAGATTTAGCCATATATGCACCTCCATGTATAGTGTATAGTGCACGTTTTGGTTTGGAAATGCACTAATAATTCACTTTAGCAAAGGGGTATAATACACTAATAGAATATAGGAACTTTGGATATTGCATATAAAAAAAACGCAGTATTCAAAGGTTTTTTCACGTTGTTTTGTCCTTTGAATATGTTTGGGAGAGTTATGTGTTCTGAACAGTTTAGAGGATATTTTTATGTTATTAGGAACCTGTCCGGCATTTTGCGTGGAAAGGTAATTTTATAGGTTGCATCTTCGTAGATGCGGCAAAGTATATCATTGAAAGTGCACTATACGCACTTGTACTGTGTGGTAAAAATTTAATATCGGATATAGGAAACGTCCTGTGGGTATGTACCTGCAAGGGCGTTTTTTATATACATAAAATTTTTTTCAAAAAGTTGTCGATTTTTCGACGCTGTTCATATTTCCATTCGTGCTACGGAGTGAAAGGGAGATATTTCACTCTGTTCCAAATGGGTGCGGAAGGAGGTGAACTCTTATGGAGCAATCTTCTTCCGAAAAGCAGTTAAGAATAAGGAAACAGTTTGACAGCTTTTGTAAAACCCTGTTAAAGAATGAAATGATTGACTATGAACGGGCAAGAAGCTATCGGCAAAAACATGAAGTTTCTTTCTCGGAACTAACGCAGGAGGAGTTGAGTCGGTTGAATACTGAGGATGATTACATAGCAGAATCAGAGGTATTTCGTGTCCTTGATTATGATGTTGAGGTAAAGGACGAGCTGATTAGTGAAGCATTGAAGTATCTGCCGGAAAAGAAGCGGAATGTTATTTTGCTGTCTTTTTTTCTGGATATGACAGATACGGAGATCGCAAAGCACATGAATCTTGTCAGAAGTACCATTCATCATCACCGGGTAAGCTCACTCCAGGCATTAAAAAAGATTATGGAGGGAATCAGGAATGGAGAAATCAAGTAAATGTTCAAAGTTGCTGCCTTACCATATCATTGCGGCAGCAGCTTCTGGCGATGTGGAAGCAATCAATGAGGTTTTGAAACATTACGAGGGGTATATTGCAGCTCTGTCTACAAGAAAGCTCTATGATGAGTGCGGGAATCCGCATTACTGTGTTGATGAAACTTTACGTCGCAGATTAGAAACAAAGTTGATTACGAAAATATTGGCTTTTGAAGTTGCATAGCAGGCGGTCAGCGGTGTCCCTTTCCATTCACTGATCGGTGCGTATGCACCCTGTACCTTGACAACTGAATATTGATTGCATACAGGACGTGAGGATATGCGGAGCCACTAGGCAGGTTCGCCAAGAGATACCTGCTCTTTTTGAGTGAACGTGAGGGAATGTTGAAACACTACATTGAAGCAAAGGTATGGAGCGAGAAGAATTTGGCAAAATGTGTAGCAGTTGCACAGGGCGATGAAGCATATCTGTGATAATGATACTTCCGGAGA
>JBGVHB010000119.1:0-2315 GCA_045121975.1 Roseburia sp. | reverse complement strand
CTTTGGAAATGTGTGCGGCTACCGCAATATCATTGATTGAGGCTTTTTCATAACCAAACTTGCCGAAGCACTGGAACGCCGCATTGAGAATGGTCAATCTCTTTTCTTCGGTCAGGGCCAAAAATTTGTCCAATTCATTTCCTCCTTTTTACACATTAACCGTTTCGGTTATTTAGAGTATAGCACCAATAACCGAATCGGTCAAGTATTTTGGAGTATAATTCAAAAGTTTTCTTTTTATACTGTTAGATCAACGAAGATTAGTCTCGAAAGTACCGGTGTGTTCAAGTCAGCAGTTGCACGAAATCTCGATAGGTCAGACGCTTTCACGTCTTTCGCCCCGAGCCACACCGTGCAAGCAACTTTCATTGCACACGGCGTTCCATGGGAAGAGTCCTTTATTGTTAATGTAGTTATTTCAAAGATTGTTTTAGCGTTATTAGATTGATAGGCTCCCGCCCAACCTTCATTCGCCACTTGTTAAGTTTTGCTAATTTTGTGCTTTCTCTACATCCTGTTTTCTCAATTAGTTTATAGATTGTATTTACATCTGTTTCATAAATTAGCTGTGCAACATCTTTATGAACAATCCTAAGATTTTTATACTCATCTGTTCCACCCTGTTCTTTAGGTATAAATCTGTGCCATGCAACATCCTCAAATAATAGCTGTTGCTTAGATACTTCACATTTACCTTTTACCGCCACAAAGCGTGCAAGTCTGTTATCACAAAACTCAATACTCTCTGCTGTACTGTTATCTCTGCCGAGTTGCAGTAACACATCGATATATGCGTCTTTCAATAACATCTTGTGTATTTCTTCTCTGCCCTCTGGTGTGTAACGATTTATTGTCGGACTATGGCACATAGGGTTACAGGTTTTACAATAAGCCACAGGCACAACTACCATACCATTTATAAAGCGTAACTGTTTCGAGTTCTGATACTTTTGATAAAAGTATTCATCCATGCCCCCTTTTCGCTTTTCGGGTACTTCATTGGTTAGCGACTGCTTCGTATTAAGCCTTGTTTTCATTGTTTTATCTATCGACGGAAACATTTTATGAACATCTGCACATATCATAGTTGCCATATTGTAATACTCATGCATACCTACAACCATCTGATTGTAAGCAATAATGGCATTGTGCTGTGATTGCTCCAATGAATGTGACCTACAGGCTTCTGCAATGGCTTTTTTCAATTTCTTCTGTTGACTGGTAATGGCTTTATCTGTCATATGAGACTTTATTACCCACTTTCCACTCTTACGAATAAGCTTGAATTTTATTCCTAAAAACTCACTGTATCCTGTTTTAAGATTTGTTATCTTAGATTTCTCCTTGGATGTCTCCAGTTTAAGTCTGTCCATTAGCCATTCTTCAACAGCATATTTTAATTTGACCGCTTCTCCATACGTTTTGCAGAATATCTTAAAATCATCAGCATAACGGATGATATGACATTCTTTCAACTTAGATTGCCTTAGCTTTTTATAGAGATTTCCTTTGTTAAGCGTACCATTTTTATTAGGGTAGGTATCACTTGGTAAAGCATGATGTACTGGCATTTCTTCCCATTGATTGGCAACCCACCAATCTAATTCATTAAGAACAATATTAGCCAGTAACGGACTAAGCACTCCGCCTTGTGGCGTTCCTTTATCAGGTACAAAACGTTCTCTTTTATCTTCTATAGGTGCTTTTAGCATTTTCCCAATGAGACATAAAAGATTTTTGTCCTGTATTCCTAAAGTCCATATCTGCTTTAATAGTTTTGCATGATTGACATTATCAAAGAAACCTTTAATATCAACATCAACCACATAATGAAAACCATCTCTTTGTGCATATTTATAGCACATAGCCACAGCATTTTTTGTATTTCGGTTTGGTCTGAAACCATAACTTTTATCGTAAAACTTTGCTTCACATATCGGTTCTAATATTTGCAATACACTTTGCTGAACTATTCTGTCAATCACAGTGGGTATTCCCAATGGTCTCTTCTTTCCGGTTGGTTTTGGGATATATACTCGTCTTACTGCTTTAGGCTGGTAATTAAGTATTTTTCCTTTTACCTTGGCTATCAATTTCATTTCTGAAATGTCACGCAGATTTTCAAACGTCATTCCATCAACACCCGGCGTATTACTTCCATCATTACCTTTTAAGTTACGATAAGCCATCTTAATATTGGCATCAGAACATATAATACTGATTAAATCTGTAAATACTCTTCCTTTTGCACTCTCCGCATAAAGTTTGTCCTGTACTCCAATCATGTCGTAGTACTCGGCATTACGGATACTGCT
>JBGVHB010000118.1:0-3687 GCA_045121975.1 Roseburia sp. | reverse complement strand
GGGAACTCTCTAAGCATTTTTCTGATTACAGGTCCCGATAAGGGCGAAAAGTTTCTTGTTGGTTCATCTAAAATAAGCACATTTGCTCCGCTCAAACTCATACTTAAAAGAAGCACCTTGGCCTTTTGCCCTCCGGACAGTTCCCTTATAGGATGTTCCATTTCATCCGCAGTATATTTAAGGGAACCAAGATATGTTCTAATTCTTGTTCTTTCTTCCTTGTCTCCGGATTTATCAAGAAAATCAACAGGAGTCATATCCAAATCAAGTATCTCTTCATAGTTTTGCGGCATATACTCCGCCTTAATATCATCTCGCTGCGAAAGTTCTTCCGCTATTTTTCTTAAAAGAGTCGTTTTTCCCACTCCATTAGCGCCAATAATACATATTTTCTCCGAGCCTCTTATTTTCAAGTTAATGTCTTCAGCCAAAACCCTTTCCTCATCCTTAGTCGTAAGTTTTGCAAGAGTATACTCTATAACTGTTTTTCCTGCCGGAATAGATGAATCTTTGTCTCCCAGTTTAAAGAAAATAGCCTCCTCCTGTTCCGGCATCTCCGTCATGTTTTCATCTTCCTTTTCAAATCTTCGTTCCATAGACTTAACTGCATGCATTTTATCTTTTAAGTTTTTGGCTTCGGCTGGTGACTGTCTGGAACAGTTCCCTAATGCGTTCTGAACACTTTGCATGATTTTTCTGTATTTTTCATCACGAATCTTTTTTTCTTTTCGATCATTTAATGCTTGTCTTTCTTGGCTCTCAAATTTATGAAATCTTTCTTCTAAATATTTTCTGTAAGGAATTTTTGCGACTGTATATCTGGTCTTTGTTTTTCGCACAATCTGTTCAATATGAATTACCATATTCGCTGTATTTTCTATCAAAGTTTCATCATGAGAAATGAAAAGTACTATGTGCTCCCAGTCATTTATTATTTTTTCAAGGATTTCCAGCGTATTGATATCTATATCATTTGAAGGTTCATCCAACAAAAGCACAGTCACATCCTGAATAATAAGTCTCATTAGGTGTGCCTTAACTTTTTCTCCACCCGAAAGACTTCCCATTTTCTGGTCACTATAGAAAAATTCACTTGTCATTCCGAATTTTCCGGTAATTTCAGATAACTCTTTCGGTGTTCTATTCCAAAACATTTCTTCTGCAGAAAAGAACTCATAAATAGTTTTTTCTTTATCTTCTTCAGATATTTCCTGTGGAAGATAACCGAGTATTTCTTTTCCGACCAACCTTTCTCCTTCAGCTTCTATATAATTATCAATAAGTAATGGATTGTAAATCCACTTCATCAATGTTGATTTTCCATTTCCTTCTTCACCAATGATTACCGCCTTATCACCTTTATTTAGTACAAGGTTAAATTCACTAAGTATGACTCTTAAATCCTTTTTATGTGTTAAATTTAAATTTTTTATCTGTAACATATTGGTTCCTCCTTTCGCCTGTGTGCAAAAGTAAAAAACGAGCCTTTTTTGCATACACAAAAAGACCCGCCAAATAAACCTTTATATATTCTCACAAATGAAAACAAAGGAAAATCTCTTGCGATAATCTAATTCAAGCGTACACAAAAACAAGCCTGTTTACCACAGGGCTTAAATCATATATGTCTTGCTCAAACCAAATTATCTGTTATACATCTCCTCACCTTTCACTTCATGTGCCTTTCTTTTTTCTGTTAATCATACTAACACATTGTTACGTAATTGTAAATAGTTTTTATTATCCACCTCTGCAAGCCTATCTGCAGTATAAAAAATCATTGTCTAATATAATTCATTTATCTCACCGCCAAATTCAAAGTTATCGCTTTATATAGAAAGCATTATAACAGATAAATATGAAATTTTCTATACGCCACCTGATCCTAACGGAATAGGTGGCTTTTTTTGCGTTAAAAAGCATTTCTAAAATTTTTTCAGAAAAATACCCTGATAAATCTTCTTCTCAGTTCAAACAAGTGAAGGGGTTGATTTCCTCATAAGAAAATCTATCCCACTTCACGAACTTTGAAAACTGAATAGTCATTCACTAAGACTTTATTTCTGATGATTTTAGCTATTGTAGTGGGTACGCCACGACTTTCTTTATGAAAAGAGCGAGAACTCCCACTACTAATATTAGGTTGCTCCTGATATAGCGATGACAGTCGGAATGATAATGATACTCCCATACGTGGCTCGGAGAGATACTCGGAGGGGTGAGATTCCCGTGAAGCAGACCAGCAATCTGTTACTTAGTGACTTCCCAATACAAGGGGTGTTGAGAACAAATATTGTAAACAATGAACATTTCCAACCGGAAACAGTTTTGTTTACAAGACTTATTTCAAAATCAAACAAATCACTACTCGATGGCATTAAATCGACACCTTCTTTATGATGAAGAATACCATTGAACGGATTGTTTTCTTTTCCTTGCACAACTTCCATCATCTTGTCTGATAAGGTGTTCTGAAGATTATCTGCATCATTCCACCCAAGACAAGTCGTAAGGTCGCCCTGCGGGTCAGCATCTACAAGTAAAACTTTCTTTCCTTGCATTGCCAATCCAACACCCAAGTTTACCGTGCTTGTGGTTTTACCAACTCCACCTTTCTGATTACATATAGCAATCGTCTTGCAGTTTGGCATTTCTGCTTCCTCCTTTCTTTGAGATTTATAGCCATCTGAGAAGATGACTATGTAACAACCGAAAAAGGAAGATGGCAGATATGAACTTATTTCAGGTCACAGAAGAAAACGAGCAAGTGAAATTGCTGGATTTGAAACTTTACGATGTGAAGTAGTGGACCTGACAAGAGAAGAAGCCACTATCCTAATGGTAGAGAGTAACTTTCAAAGGTCACAGATACTACCAAGTGAAAAAGCATTTGCCTACAAAATGAGATTGGAAGCAATGAAAAGACAAGGTTATCGTTCCGATTTAACTTCTACCCCAGTGGGTCAGAAGTATTCAGTAGAAGTTCTTGCTGATAATTCTAACGATAGCAAAACACAAATTCAGAGATATATTCGCTTAACAGAACTTGTCCCTGAATTACTTGAATATGTCGATGAGGGTCGTATCAAAATGCGACCAGCAGTTGAGCTTTCCTATCTCGATGAAGATTGTCAGCGAGATGTTGTTGAGGAAATCGACTTAAATGATGCAACACCGTCACACGCACAGACAATCAAAATGCGTAAGTTTTTCGATGAGGGGAAACTTACAACAGAGGTTATATCCTCGATTATGTCTGAGGAGAAGCCGAACCAAAGGGAGAAAATTGTTTTGAGGGGCGACAGAGTGCGACAGCTTATCCCAAAAAGCGTTCCGTTGAACCAAACTGAGGACTTTGTTTGCAAGGCATTAGAGCATTACAACCGATTCCTGAAGAACCGTGAACGTGACAGCAGATAGTCTGCTCCCCTTTCTCACACTCTAACCCCTAAATTACAAGCTAACTTACCGAAAAAGATATATTATCTCCCTGAATATATCTATCTCATAAGAGATATATCGCAAAGTTGGTTTGACAAGGAGGTGTTGAAAACAGTATTATCTCACGACAGTTAAGGAATGATGAAAAAATTGCCTCTCTTATGGAGGTGGATACGATGCAAAGTTTAAATGAATATGAGTTAAAAATTATGCAGTATCTTATGGTCAATGAATCTGTAAATGTAA
>JBGVHB010000117.1:0-15672 GCA_045121975.1 Roseburia sp. | reverse complement strand
TTGTGTAGAATTCATTTGTAGATACCTGCCTTATTCTGTTCATTTGCCAACTTGCCGGTCAGCAATGACAGTTTAACTTAGGTATCTATTTTTGTAAAATCATTTACTCTCTACACTTTGAATTATACAGGAAGCTATTCTATATATCTTTATAACAAAAAACCATGTCAAAACATGAAAATTAAATTTTCATGTTTTGACATGGTTTTTTGTTTATTTGTCATTTATAATAATATTTTACTTGGAGGTACTACAAATGAATAGATTTATAAACTTTACAAAAAAATTTTTTTCTCTTTTAATTATTCTAACCTTAACTTTTTCTGCAATAGAAAATAATACTGATATTCCACATTTTTTAATTTCTAATAGTGGTGATGAAGTAAACATCGAAGAACAATATTAAAAAATCTCTATCTTTTCTTTAAAATGTTTTTCATAATATTCCTTTATTACTTCTTTTACATTGTTATCAATTCTTGAATCTGCAATATAGTATGCTTTCTGTAGCATTCTTTTTACCTCATCTATACTGATAGATTGATTTCCATTTTCGTACATTTTTATTTTATTTACAGTAATACTGTGCATTGAAATGGGAATCATTCTACCATAGTCAAAACTTATTGATAATTCTAATACTTCTTTTAATATCTTTACTGCATCTTCATATTTTTCTGTTTCCCTTAATACATAAGCATAATTTCTCAAAACAATAATTTTAAATGGAATAATATTTTCTCCGTCGATATAATCATCATCTAAACATCTTAATATCATATTATAAATTTGGATACTTTTCTCATAATATTTTAATTTAAGATTGGCATTTGCCAATCTCATTAACATTAATAATTCCTGTTCTGTATATGGATAAATAGAATCTATATAATTCTCATAGGCAGGAACTGTCAATTTTATTGCTTCTTCTAGTTCTTTTTTTAATTCTTCTGCACTAATTCTCCCATTATAATAATTTATTAAAGCTTCCGTATTTCTTATAAACTGTTTATTTAAAATATTATCCGAAACCCTTGTCTTTAAAAGGTTAAGATATCTCTCTGCTTCTACGTAATCAAACTTTGTCAACGCATCTTCTAAATGAGTACGTTCCTCTAATAATTCCATATCATCACTGGTACATATTGCATAATTCTTTCCGGTGATTCGCTCCATTCTTGCCATTAAGCATTTGTATGTTTCCTTTTTTACACGATGTTTTCCATTCTCTATTCGTGATAAAGTTTCCACAGAGCATATTCCATCACACAATGTTTCCTGACTCATACCAATTAATTTTCTCGTCATTCTTATGATGTCGCCTACTTTGTAATTTGCCATTCTAACTTTTCCTCACAAAAACTTGTTATTTCATTCATTTTATCCTTTTGATTCATTACCTCGAATACAACATATGCCATGTAACATTCTTTTTTACACGTTTTCTTTTGATATTTCCATTTTTCAGTATTGCGATAATAACGTTCTATTGCTTTTGCCTTTATAAAATGAATTTCTGCTATACTTTTTACTCCTCTACCTTGTGATAAAAGATTTATTGCTTCATCTGCATAATTTATTATTTTTTTATCATCCAATAGTAGTTTTTCCTGTCCTAACAAATTCATCATAATTTTAATTGCATATTTTTCTTTTTCTCTACCAGAATAAATCTTTTTCACATATTTATACATTTCAACAAGTGTCTTTTCAATGTCAGAAGTTGTCCACTCTTGATATTCCAAATCAATTAATAAAAGAATTAATTCTATTTCTGTTGGATTAAATAAATTTTCCTTTATTTTTTCTAATGAAAATCCTGGCTTTGTAATCCTTAATGCTTGTATCAATATGTTACATAATTCTTCTTTCCTGTAATCACTCTGCATTTTTATTTTTGCAATATAAAATAAATAAAACTGTTTATGCACCGGATGATTATCTAATGTCTGATTCTTATATACTTCTAATAAAGATTCCGCTTTTTTATTTTCTCCATCTTCTATTATTTTTTTTATATCTTCTCTCATCTGCCAAAGTTCATAGTCTTCATCATTTAAAATTATTTCAAATCTTGTAACTTCTTTTCCTATTCTGCCAATAAGACTCTCGCTGACTAAAGAATCTATTTCATTATTTCCCTTTTCTATTCGCGATAATGTTGCAATGGAGCATATTCCATCGCATACTTGTACTTGCAAAAAATTATATTTTCTTCGATAAAAGGATAAAATTGTTCCCAATGTATTTTGTTTCATATTTAATATCCTCCTTCTACGCACGAAGTATATTATACTATACTTTTTTAAACATGTAATTGTTTTTTATAAAAATAACCCCGATGATAATATCTGTTCAAGATTCTAGATACATATTACCATTGAGGTCATTTTTATGTTTACTTTTTAATTTGCTTTATTTTAACTATTCATTTTCTTCAATCGAATGATTTACCGTATAAAAACTATAAAAATATTTCTTTTTCTCAATAAGTTCTGCAAAGCTTCCGCTTTCCACCAAGCGTCCATCTTTTAACACAAGAATTTCATCACACTTCTCTAACAAATTCGGATTTAGGCGGTGTGTGATTACAATACTTCCGATATCCTTTAGGTTCAAAATGGTATTTTCAATTTTATTTTCCATCAGAACATCTAAAGATGCCGTTGTTTCATCAAAAATAATATATTTTGCTCCAGTCAGCAGGGTACGAGCCAGCCCAATGCGCTGACGTTCTCCACCAGAAATATTTCCACCATCCTCTGACAATGTTGTATGGAGTCCTTCCGGTAATTTTTCTACAAATTCATCTAAACCGGACATTTTTAAAACCTGTTCGATTTGTTTTTCATCATATTCCTGATAAAGTGTGATGTTATGATAAAGCGTATCTGAAAAAATAAACACATTTTGCTGCATATAATTCATCAAATGATATAACTGCGCCTGAGAATAATCTTTTATATTCTTTTCATTAATTTTTATCTCGCCTACTGCTTTTGGATAAAATCCCATGATTGATTTTGCCAAGGTAGATTTTCCACTTCCACTTTCACCAACTAATACATACTTCTTCTCTGGTTTAAAATGATAATTAATGGAATCCAACTGGTTTGTTTCCCCATCATAGGAATATGACACATTTTCTAAGACAATATCACATTTTTCTGTTTTCTCACATTCCTCTATCTTTTCCTCAGCCGGCTGCTCTGCAATGGTTAGAATTTTTTCTTTTAAATCTTTAATGGATTTTAACTCTGTTATGTAGGCTGGAAGTTCTTCAAAAGGTGCAGCGATTCCACCTATCATCTGTGAAATTGCCAAAACACTTCCGGCTGTCATATCTCCTTTGATTACAAGCCACACTCCAATCACAAGTGTGAACACATAGCTTAATACAGAACATAAAATTGATATCCAGCTTACCCAATAATTTGTTAAGAAACTTTGATAACTTTTCTTTGTCTGCTGTCGGTTAGATGTTTCCATCTTTTCTGAAATCTGCTTCTGAATGTGAAACAATTTGATGGTACTAAAACCTGACAAATAATCTTTCATCTTTTTCACATATTCTTCTGAAGTTTCTGATGACGTATTTTGTGCTTTTTGAAGTTTTTTCTCAAACAATCTTGGAAGATTTACCGATATCATTCCCACAATCAAATTTAAAACTGCAATATATGGATTGATTGTGAGCAATGCCGTCATTGTAATTAAAAAGGTTACAATCACTCTGTAAATTCCGCAAACAGAATCAAAGTAAGACCTGCTCATACATTCGGTATCATGAGTGAGCACATTCATGTAATAGGATGTATCCTGCTCATTATAATCAGGAATGCTTTTTCCCAAGATATGTGCAAAAATATTTTTGCGCAAGCCTGACACAAATTCGCATCTTAACCGCTCACGAATCGTTCGCCCCAAACCTCCGACTGCCATATCAATAATTCCTGCACTCACTACAACAATGCTGCAAATTATAAACTCTTGCTAGTCTTTGGTGTAAATCACATCCAGCAATGGCTGTAAGGATTTTGAAAATATAACGGATGTTACTGCTGTCATTGGTACTACCAGAAGGTAGAGAATAAATATGAATTTCTTTTTGCTTAGATAATGAAACATGCTGTCACCTCTCTTAGTTATTTTATCTGTTTAACGCACGAAATTCCCCCAGTATTATAAAAGTAATACTGGGGGAATGCAATATTTATTTCACTTTATTTAATTCTCTTCCTCTGCATCTGCTTCGGCACGTTCTAACAGTTCCTTCATGAGTTCTTCATTTGTTTCTGTTTTGTCGGAATGGCCAGCTGCCATTTTCGCTGCCTCGGCAGCCGCAGCTGCACTTTTTGCCTCTTCTTCTTCACTTAAAAGTTCGGAATTGTCTGCATTTTCAATGAGAGATTTGTCTTCACGCACTTTTGCAATGCTTGCGATGGTGACATCATCTGCTAAGTTCATTAATTTAACACCGGAAGTAACACGTCCAAGGAGAGCTGTGCCCTCTACCTTAATGCGGATAATGATTCCTTCGGTTGTAATTAACATTACTTCATTGTCAATGTTTACGGCTTTGACACCTACGATGTTACCTGTTTTCTCGGTAATCTTGTAGCATTTTACACCCTTACCACCACGAATCTGTGCAGTAAATTCGGATGTTAAAGTACACTTTCCAAGACCTTTTTCAGATACAATCATTAAAGAATCACCCTGGGAATCCATCTGCATGCCGACTACTTCATCACCGTCTGTCAGATTCATACCAATAACACCCATTGAGGTTCTTCCTGTACTTCTTACATCTGTCTCATGGAAACGGATACACATTCCATATTTGGTAACAAGGAAAATATCACGCTCGTTATTTGTCTTCTTTACTTCAATCAATTCGTCATCGCCACGCAATGTAATTGCTGCAAGTCCTGTTTTGCGAACATTTGCATAATCTGTGATTGGAGTTTTCTTTACAATACCATTTCTGGTCGCCATAAAGAGATAGTGTCCCTCTGTATATTCCTTGATTGGAATGACAGCGGTGATTTTTTCTCCCGGCTGGAGCTGTAACAGGTTAATGATTGCTGTTCCGCGGGCAGTTCTGCTCGCTTCTGGAATTTCATAAGCTTTCATTCTGTATACACGTCCGGTATTGGTAAAGAACATCATGTAATGATGAGAAGTTGTCATCAATAATTCTTCGATGTAATCTTCATCAATGGTTTCCATTCCCTTGATACCTTTACCGCCACGATTCTGTGCGCGGAAGTTATCAATACTCATACGCTTGATATAACCAAGCTTTGTCATTGCAATGACTGTATTTGTAACTGGAATTAAGTCTTCCATCGAAATATCGTATTCGTCAAATCCGATAGAAGTCTTTCTTTCATCGCCGTATTTTTCAGCAATCACAAGGATTTCTTCGCGGATAACGCCAAGAAGTTTTTTCTCATCTGCTAAGATTGCTTTTAATTCTGCGATTCGCTCCATTAATTCTTTGTATTCGCCTTCGATTTTTTCTCTTTCCAAACCGGTCAGCGCACGCAGACGCATATCTACAATTGCCTGAGCCTGTACATCTGTTAAAGAGAATCTTTCGATTAAACGCTCTTTTGCTTCTGCAGTATTTTTGCTGTTTCGGATGATTGTAATTACTTCATCAATGTTATCTAAAGCAATTAATAATCCCTGTAAAATATGAGCACGCTCTTCTGCCTTGTTTAACTCATATTTTGTTCTTCTGGTAACAACATCTTTCTGATGAAGCAGGTAGTAGTTGAGCATTTCGTAAAGGTTTAATACCTTTGGCTGATTATCTACTAACGCTAACATGATTACACCAAAGGTATCCTGCATCTGTGTATGTTTATAAAGCAGGTTTAATACTACATTTGGATTCACATCACGACGAAGTTCGATACATATTCTCATACCCTGACGGTCTGATTCATCTCGCAAATCTGTGATTCCGTCGATTTTTTTATCGCGGACTAATTCAGCAATTTTCTCAATTAATCTTGCTTTGTTTACCATGTATGGCAGCTCTGTAACAACGATTCTGTTTTTACCATTCTGCATTGGTTCAATATCTGTAATCGCGCGGACTCTGATTTTACCACGTCCGGTGCGGTATGCTTCATTGATTCCGGCAGTTCCAAGAATCATTGCTCCTGTTGGGAAATCCGGTCCTTTTACAATGCTTAATAATTCTTCAATGTCTGTTCCGCGGTCTTCTAATACCTCATTATCGATAATTTTTACCACTGCATTGATTACTTCGCGGAGATTATGTGGTGGAATATTTGTTGCCATACCTACCGCGATACCTGTTGTACCATTTACTAACAGGTTCGGATAACGGGAAGGCATTACAACCGGTTCTTTTTCTGTTTCATCAAAGTTTGGTACAAAATCTACGGTATCTTTATTGATATCAGCAAGCATTTCCATTGAAATTTTAGAAAGTCTTGCTTCGGTATATCGCATCGCAGCCGCTCCGTCACCATCGACAGAACCAAAGTTTCCATGACCATCAACTAACGGATAACGGAAAGACCATTCCTGCGCCATGTTTACTAATGCACCATAAATAGAGCTGTCTCCATGTGGATGGTATTTACCCATAGTATCACCGACGATACGTGCACATTTTCTGTGTGGTTTGTCTGGTCCATTATTTAATTCTATCATGGAGTATAAAACTCGGCGCTGTACCGGTTTTAAACCATCTCGTACATCTGGCAGTGCTCGCTGCGCAATTACGCTCATGGCATAATCGATGTAGGATGTCTCCATTGTTTTCTTTAAATCGACCTCATGAATCTGGTCAAAAATTTTATCATCCATTTATTTTTCCTCTTTTTCTGGACTTTTTATATTACTACATTTGCATAGAACAATTTTACGCTTACTACACATCCAGGTTTTGAACATACTTCGCATTTTCTTCGATAAATTCACGTCTTGGTTCTACTTTATCACCCATTAAGGTTGTGAATGTAATATCAATTTCAGATGCATTTTCTTCGTCAATCATGACACGTTTTAAGATTCTTCTCTCTGGGTCCATGGTTGTTTCCCAAAGCTGTTCCGCATCCATTTCTCCTAAACCTTTGTATCGCTGAATCTTGTTATTTCCGTCACGACCAATCTCACTAAGGATATTATTTAATTCTTCATCACTGTAGGCATACCAGATACCTTTGTTTTTCTCAATCTTGTAAAGTGGTGGTGTTGCAAGATATACATGTCCCTGTTTAATCAGCTCCGGCATAAAGCGGTAAAGGAAAGTCAGCATCAGTGTACTGATGTGTGCACCATCGACATCGGCATCGGTCATGATAATGATTTTGTCATAGCGCAGCTTGCTGATATCGAAATCCTCATGAATACCTGTACCAAACGCTGTAATCATTGCTTTGATTTCTGCATTTCCATAAATTTTATCTAATCTTGCTTTTTCTACGTTTAAGATTTTTCCTCGCAATGGAAGAATTGCCTGTGTTGCGCGGCTTCTCGCTGTTTTTGCTGAACCACCCGCGGAATCTCCCTCTACGATGAAAATCTCACAATTTTTCGGGTCTTTGTCCGAACAGTCTGCTAATTTTCCAGGAAGTGCCATTCCCTCTAATGCTGTTTTTCTACGTGTCAAATCTCTTGCTTTTCTAGCTGCTTCTCTTGCGCGCTGAGCAAGAAGTGATTTTTCACAGATTGTTTTGGCAACAGATGGATTCTGCTCTAAAAAGTAAGTCAGCTGCTCGCTCACGATAG
Source organism: Roseburia sp. (assembly GCA_045121975.1). Lineage (GTDB taxonomy): Bacteria > Bacillota > Clostridia > Lachnospirales > Lachnospiraceae > Roseburia. Next base: position 7,896 of record JBGVHB010000117.1, on the reverse strand, counting down.
AATCTACCGCTCCACGTGCTTCACTGTTTCCTAATTTCTGTTTTGTCTGACCTTCGAACTGTGGTTCTTCAATTTTAACACTGATAATTGCAGTCAGACCTTCACGAATATCGTCACCTGTTAATGCAGGCTCGCTGTCTTTTAATAATTTATTTGCTCTCGCATAAGCGTTAAATGTTTTTGTCAGCGCATTACGGAATCCGGCAAGATGTGTACCACCTTCCGGTGTAATAATATTATTTACAAAGCTTAATGTTAATTCATTGTAAGAATCATTATGCTGTAATGCAACTTCCACGTAAACATTATCCTTGCTGCCTTCACAATAAATTACTTCTGGATAAAGCGCTTCTTTGCTCTTATTTAAGTAAGTAACAAATTCTTTGATACCGCCAGCATAATGGAATTCATGTGAACGGACTGGATTTTCTCTTGCATCATGAAGCACAATTCTTAAGCCTTTTGTTAAAAAGGCTGTTTCACGCAATCTCTGTTTCAAGGTATCGTATTCGTATACGGTTTCTTCAAAAATGCTTGGGTCTGGAAGAAAAGTAACCTTTGTTCCATGCTGCTCTTCACTGCATTCACCGATTACTTTCACCGGTTCATCCGGTTTACCAATCTTATAGCTCTGGAAATATACTTTTCCTTCTCTATATACTTCTACGGATAATTCTGTAGAAAGCGCATTAACAACAGACGCACCTACTCCATGAAGTCCGCCGGATACTTTGTATCCGCCACCGCCGAATTTTCCTCCGGCATGAAGCACTGTATAAACAACCTCAAGTGCTGATATTCCAGCTTTCTGGTTAATGTCAACTGGAATACCTCGTCCATCATCTAATACAGTAATGGAATTATTTTCATTAATGGTTACTTCTATGTTTTTACAATAACCTGCTAAAGCTTCATCTACAGCATTATCTACAATTTCATAAACCAGATGATGAAGTCCTCTTGAAGATGTACTACCAATGTACATACCAGGTCTTTTACGAACGGCTTCGAGTCCCTCTAAAATCTGAATCTGGTCAGCCCCATATTCATTTTGAGTTTCCATGTTTTCTGCACCCATTTGTTCCTCACTTCTGCGCTGCTTTCAAATTCAATCCAGTTCATGCCTGCAGCGCTTCATGAATCTGGCTGTTATTCCCGGTTAAAGTTCCAGTTCTTCTTTCTTTTGCAGCTGTTCTTCCTCTTCACAGCTGTTCTTTTCAAAAACCGCTCCACTAATTACCTCAAAAACCTTGTTAATCTGGAATCTGTTTTTTACAAATTCATCTAAACCAGTACAGGTAATCAATGTCTGCGTATCATGTATATTATTTAATAAATAATTTTGTCTGTTACTGTCTAATTCTGATAAAACATCATCCAATAAAAGAATCGGAGTGTCATGAATTGACTGTTTTACCAGCTCTATCTCTGATAATTTTAACGACAAAGCAGAGGTTCTCTGCTGTCCCTGCGAGCCAAATTTGCGGATATCAATCTCTCCAATGGAAAAAAGCATATCATCTCTATGAGGTCCTACAGTTGTCTGGCAAAGTTTCATATCTTTCCCTTTTGCCCTGCTCAACTCGTCTTCAAAAAAGATGTCATCTATATTCGGCTCGTATTTTAAGGTCAATTCTTCTTTGCCCCCGGAAATACGATAGTGAATGTCATGTACAATTTCGTTTAATTCTTCTATGAACTGCTTTCTTCTGCGGATAATTTTCTTTCCAGTTTCTACCAACTGCATATCCCATATTGGAAGTGTATCCTTTAAATCCGGGCGGTAAACCAAATCTTTTAACAATTTATTCCTCTGATTGAGAATTTTATTGTAATTTGTAAGGTCGGAAAGATAGATTTTATCCAGCTGGCATAACTCTGCATCCAAAAATCTGCGTCGCTCTGCCGGCCCATTTTTAATAATATTCAAATCCTCCGGTGAAAAAAATACCATGTTGAGGATTCCAAATAATTCACTGGCTTTTTTGATTGGAACTTGATTAATTGCAATTCCTTTGGAACGATTATTTTTCAGATGCATATCAATCTGATATTCCTTGTCATACTCACAAGAGCCAGGACTTTTTTTCATAACAACTGTCCTAATATGAGCTTCCTGCTCTCCAAAACGAATCATTTCTTTATCCTTGCTGCCTTTGTGGGACTTTGTAGTTCCACTTAAATAAGCAGCCTCTAAAATATTCGTTTTCCCCTGTGCATTATCACCAAATAAAATATTCGTTCCTGCATCAAATGAAATTTTTAAATCTTCATAATTGCGAAAATTCTTTAATTCAATTGATTTGATAATCATTTCACAATCTGGATTGTTTCTCCGTTAAAAGAAACAACATCTCCATTATAGAGTTTTTTGCCACGCTGTAATTCTACTTCGCCATTTAATAAAACCTGGCCATCCTGTATGAAAAACTTTGCGTCTACACCAGTTTCTACCAGTCCGGCTTTTTTTAATGCCTGACCGAGTTTGATAAATTCGTCTGTTTCTCTAATATTAACTGTTATCATTTTTACCTCATTTTACTACATTTGCATTGGCAACTATTAATTTGCTGCCGCATTAAAATTTACTGGAAGAATCAGATAAATGAATTTACCTTCATCATCCTTGATAAAGCAAGGTGCTTTTGGATTTACCATGTAAAGTGTAACTTCCTCTTCATCAATAACACGAAGTGCATCAATAAAGAACTTTGGATTAAATCCAATCATAATGTCCTTACCCTCTTTTGCAATATCAATATCTTCATTCATAGAACCGATGAAGGAATTAATCTTTAATTCCATGTTACCATCTGTAATGTTCATGATAATTGGCTTCTTATCTCCCTCTTTTACAAGAAGAGTTGCTCTGTCAATACAGCTTAAAAGCTCACGTTTGTTAATTTTTACTTTTGTTTCATAATCAGAAGAAAGCATCTGCTCAATTCTGAAATATTCGCCTTCAATTAATCTTGATACAACTGTTGTGTTTTCAAATTCAAATACGATATGGTTGTCTGCAAGGAAGATATTTACTTCTTCATCTGCTGTTCCCGGTAAAATCTTACTTACTTCCTGAAGTGTTTTTCCAGGAACGACTACTTTCTTATGGTCATAATTATTTTTTAATTCAATATTACGGATAGAAATACGATGTCCATCTAAGGAAACTACTTTTAATTTGTTTTCTTCGATTTCAAAAAGTTCACCAGTCATTAATTTGTTGTTATCGTTATCAGCAATAGAGAAAATAGTCTGTCGAATCACTTCTTTTAATGTAAACTGGGACATATTAATGCATTCGTTTCTTTCAATATATGGAATATAAGAAAAATCATCTCCTGATTTTCCTACGATATTGAATTTCGCTTTTTCACAAGTAATAGTTGTTTTAAATGAAGCATCTGTTTCGATTACTACATCATTATCTGGTAATTTACGAACAATTTCTGAAAAAATCTTTGCATCTAAAGCAATCACACCTCGTTCAACGATTTCACCTTCGATTTTGGTTTCGATTCCAAGTTCCATATCATTTGCAGTTAATTTGATTTCGTTGGTAGAAGCATCAATAAGAATACATTCTAAGATTGCCATTGTTGTTCTGGTTGGTACTGCCTTTGATACAATATTTACACCATGTAATAAATTAGATTTCGAACAGATTAATTTCATTTTGTTAATAACTCCTTCCTGCTTGGCGAATGCCAAATATATATATTTATAAAAAGATATTCAAAGTCTTCTTCATAGGGGCTGTTAATAAGTTAATAACCTCTGGAAGCTCCTATTTTTAAGGTTTTCAGAAAAAAATTGAACTGTATAACCTAGTGAAAAGTTTGCGGATTAAGGTTGGATAAAATGTGAATTAAAATTTTTTGAACAATTTCAACAATTAGAAAAATTCGAACTTATTCAGAACAAATTTGAGGTTATCCATATCCTTTAAACACTGCTTGAACATAAAATCCATAAGTTATCCACAAAAAAATGTGAATAAATCGAAAAATTGTGAATAACTTTAGTTTGGATTGATTTTTTTCTTGATTGTTTCGATTAAAGCGCGTGTCTGGTCGTTGGAATCGTACTCATCACCAATCTTATTGATACCATGAATAATGGTGGAATGGTCGCGTCCTCCTAATAAAGCGCCAATCGAATCTAACGGAATATCCGTCATGGTTTTACAAAGGTACATTGCAATCTGTCTAGGTTTTGCAATGCTGTTGCTTCTATTTTTAGAAATCATCTGGTCTAATGAAATCTGGAAGTGCTCGGATACTACTTCAATGATAAGCTGTGGAGTAATTTCTCTTGGCTTGTCTGGAGTAATAATATTTTGAAGCTCCTTCATGGCAATTTCCATAGTGATTTCTGTTTTTTCCAAATTAGAGTAAGCGAGCAGTTTGTTTAAAGCTCCCTCTAACTCTCGAATATTTGATTTAATATTGTTTGCGATGTAATTTAAAATATCATCGCTCAAATTCATATCATCAGATTCTACTTTTCTACGAAGAATCGCCATACGTGTTTCATAGTCTGGTGTTCCGATATCAGCCATCAGACCCCACTCGAATCTGGAACGAATACGTTCTTCTAAAGTTTCCATATCTTTTGGTGGTTTATCTGAGGTTAAGATAATTTGTTTTCCTGCAGAATGAAGTGCGTTGAAGGTATGGAAAAATTCTTCCTGTGTACTTTCTTTTCCTATAATAAACTGTACGTCGTCAATCATTAATACGTCGATGGTACGATATTTCTCACGCAGCTTGTTCATTGCGGAGGCGTTACCACTTCGGATAGATTCGATTACTTCGTTTGTGAATTCCTCGGAAGTAACATAAATAATCTTTGCGTCAGGATTCTTTTCTAATATAAAGTGACCAATCGAATGCATTAAGTGCGTCTTTCCAAGTCCCGGTCCTCCATAAATATAAAGAGGGTTGTAAGCTTCACCCGGAGATTCCGCTACTGCCAAAGAAGCAGACTGTGCGAAACGGTTGTTGCTTCCGACGACGAAAGTGTCGAAGGTATAATTCGGGTTTAAGTTGGATTTGTCTGCATTTGCTGTTGTTGGTTTACTTGTTTTTGCATTATTCGAAGAAGCAGAGCTTTTAATGTTCATTGCCTGCTCTGGTAAAATAAATTCTATTTCATATTCTGTTCCAATAATTTCAGCAACTGCTACTTTAATAGGAAGAGAATATCTCTTTTGAACATAAGTTAGAGTCATTTTATCAGACGGAACTAAAATATATAAGGTATCTCCATCAACACCATAAACCTCTAATGGTTTTATCCAGGTTTCGAAGGATACCTTGCTAATATCGTGTTCCGTTTTTACGGTCTGTAGAATATCATTCCATTTTTCAAAGATTTTGTCCATGTTAAAGCTCCGATTTCTTACATCATTAATAGAGGATTTCTAAAAATGAGCCTACTACCTCTTATAAAAAAATCCTCCACTTTCTATCCTACACCATTTTTGAGCTTTTATCAACGCTAAATTGTTGATTAGTGTGTGAATGCCTTGGGGATAGGTGTTTATAAAAAAAATGGCTGTTTGGGCGTTTTATGGCTTCACATCAAGGTATAAACAATTCAACTTGAAATTGAAAAAATAGTTATAGACCTTAATTTATAAGGAGTTCGAATATTTTTGAACAGGTTATGCCCACATTATCCTATAGTTATCCACAAAGTTATCAACAGATTGGGGATAACTTATGTAAACCCTCTATTTTCTAGGATTTTCTGTGGAAAATTTTTTGGATTCAGACAACAAGATATAGTTTGAATGAGTTTCTTCCTTATATATATAGTGGTTTTTCTTATCCACATTTCTGAAAAAGGCTTTTGGTATCAGGTTTTATGCAGATTTTGCTTGACTTGGCTCATTTTTTTGTTATAATTGAAAATGATGTTTTTTAACGTAGAGGAGGTGGAACACGATGAAGATGACATTCCAACCAAAAAAGAGACAGAGAGCGAAAGTTCATGGATTTAGAAGCAGAATGAGTACTGCAGGCGGAAGAAAAGTATTGGCTGCAAGAAGATTAAAAGGTAGAAAAAAATTATCAGCTTAGGCCACATATTATGTGGTCTTTTCTTCTTTTAAGGAAAGAAAAGGATTGATTTAATGAATTTCTCAGAATCATTAAAGAAAAACAGAGATTTCCAGATTGTGTATCGTAAGGGGAAATCCTACGCGAACAAATATTTAGTAATGTATGTGCTGGAGAATCAGACAGAGAAAAACCGTTTAGGAATATCAGTAAGCAAAAAAGTAGGAAATAGTGTTATAAGACATCATTTGACCCGTCTTATCCGGGAAAGTTACAGACTACATGAGGACATGTTTAATAGTGGTTTAGACATTGTAGTCATCGCAAGAAATACGGCAAAGGAAGTTTCTTACCATGAGATAGAGAGTGCCTTATTACATCTTGGAGGTCTTCATAAGATTTTAAAGTAATTTATATTAAGAAAAGAAGATGGAATATTTTGAAAAAACTTTTAATTGCTTTGATTAAATTTTATAGAAAATATATTTCTCCAATGAAAACGACCAGATGTCCATATTGTCCAACCTGTTCAACATACGGTTTAGAAGCAGTTGAGAAGTATGGTGCAATAAAAGGGGGAGCACTGGCAGCGTGGAGAATATTAAGATGTAATCCTTTTTCAAAAGGTGGATATGATCCAGTTCCATAGTGGAGGTATTTTAAGTGGAAAATATGTTATTAACCGCATATGATGGTGCTATTCTTGGGCCAATCGCAAGATTGCTTGGATGGCTGATGAGTGGTATCTATTCTTTAATGGAAATGATAGGAATTTCCAATGTTGGTTGGGCAACTATTATTTTTACAATTATTATTTATTCATGTATGTTTCCATTAACCTATAAACAGCAGAAATTCTCAAAGCTGTCCCAGAAGATGCAGCCGGAACTTCAGGCAATTAATAAGAAGTACCAGAATAGAAAAGACCAGGCATCTATGATGGCAATGCAGGAAGAAACACAGGCAGTTTATGAAAAATATGGCGTTTCCATGTCAGGAAGCTGTTTACAGATGTTGATTCAGATGCCAATTTTCTTTGCATTATATCGTGTGTTCATGAATGTACCTGCATACGTTACATCTGTTAAGAATTTATTTGTAACTCCAGTGAATGGAAGTACAACTTCTTTGGTAGATGGAATTATGGCAACAGAAGGATATCAGGATACAATGGCTAATTTGGTATCTGAGCTTCGAATTGTGACACAGCCAACAGCTAATTTTACAACAGCAGATACAACAGCACTTTCTAATTCGATTGTAGACGTTGTTTATAAAATGAATTCATCAGGATGGGATGCATTAGCAGATGCTTTTCCTAATTTAGCAGATATTATTGATTCTGCATACGAATCAGTATCCCATGTAAATACATTTTTATGTTATAATATTTCTGACACACCTTGGGAAATGATTAAAACTAATTTTGCAAATCACAGCTATTTGTTAGTGATTGCCGCATTTATGATTCCTGTTGTTTCTTATTTAACACAGATTTTAAATACAAAACTGATGACATCTCAGCAGGAAAATGCAAACAGAAATGATGCAAATGATGCGATGGCACAGCAGATGAAGATGATGAATAAAACAATGCCATTATTCTCATTATTTATCTGTTTCACAGTTCCAGTTGGTCTTGGTATTTACTGGGTAATGAGTTCTGTTGTAAGACTTGTTCAGCAGTATTTCTTAAATAAGCATTTTGAAAAAATTGATTTAGATGAAATAATTAAGAAGAATCAGGAAAAAGCTAAGAAAAAACGTGAAAAGATGGGTATTTCAGAAAATCAGATTAGAAATGCAGCCCAGATGAATACAAAAAGAATGG
>JBGVHB010000116.1:0-60074 GCA_045121975.1 Roseburia sp. | reverse complement strand
ACCCTCAGAAACAACTGCTGTTTCAAGGTTGTCACAACTCGAAAACTGTGCACCAGTAAGCTGCTTTACTCCCGGAATAGTAACGCTTTTTAAATTATCACAATCTGCAAATGCAAACTGTCCAATGTACGTTACACTGTCCGGAATTACAACATTTTCTAATTCTAAACAATAATTAAATGCATAAGAATCAATGTATGTAACAGTATCCGGAATAATAATTTCCTTTAAACCATGAAAATAGCTTTTAGCAGTTGATTTTGTTTTATATGAACTAATGCGAGTAACTGTTTTACCATCCAGTTTTTCTGGGATAGTGAGGGATTTATTTTCATCAAGATTATACTGAATATCACCTTCATAGTAACCGAGGATGTTAATATTTCCGTCATCCATTACTTCATAGAAGAAACTATCCTTAAACTCGTAATCCCAAATGGTCTTAATTGCAGCTTCCACTGGCATTGCAGGTGCTACGGTGGCAAATAATACAACTACCGCCAATAACATTGCTTTTAAATTAGTAACATATCTCTTTGTGTTTTCTTTTGCGTTTTTCTTATGCATAAAACACTCCTCACTTTCTTTTCATTTCTTAATAAAAGATATCTAAAAAATACCTTCAAGATACTTGTAGTATACACTATTTTTGTAAAGTTTTCATTAGACATTATTACTAATTTACTATTTTATGCATATTTTACTACATTCATCACGTATTACAGAGATTATTGACGCTGCCATTGTGCATAATAACTAATATTTTGCATGATTTCCTTCGAAAAATCAACCTCAACTCCATTTTCATCATACCAGCCCTTAAAAATATAGCCATCTTTCACTGGCGGCTTTGGTTGAAAAATGCTATCTCCTCCGGTAACTGTATATGACTTGTAACACTCTTTTTTGTTTAACAAATCCTCCTTCGACAAATAAAACTTAATATCATATGCGTTTGTTTCCTCTTCAACAATCTGATTAAAAATTACTGTTTTCTGACAAGATACCGTTCCTTCCCTGCCATTCATATGCTGATACTTTTCTACAACTTCAATTGCTAAGATTCCTTTCTCAATATCTGCTTTCATTATCTTCACAATAATATTTGAATCTGTATCCAGAGAGACTGCCAGATTCTCCACAAAATCAGCAATAAAAGACTGATAATCTGTGATTTCATAATTACGATTCTGCATTAGGTTTTCCACTACCTCTTCCGTTACGGAAGACAGATTATTCGTAAGCTCCTGCTGCCTCGCCATCCTTGCATCCATTGTCATTAATATGGCAAATGTTAAAACTGCTATCAGCATATTTATTACAATCAATATCACATTTTTCATATTTTACCCTCTTTTATTTACAGGAATATTGATTGCACAGGTATATTTTTTGCAGGCAGTATCCTTTACTGATATTTTTACTTTATACACCCCTTCTGTTGGAAAACATATTTTTCCTGTATCCTCGCTATAACATGTGAACCTATCCTGCCCTGTGCTATCTGTAATTTCCAGCACCTTGATTCTTAATTGCTGACTCATGTCCCCCTGCACTTTGATAAATGATGTCAGCAAAAGCTCTTCCCCTGCATATATCTTACCAGCATACTCATACCCTGCGCCCGGAAATTCCTTTGAAGCCTCCGTTTCATAAACTCCAAATCCTGTATCTGGTAAGATATCTACATACCCTTGATTCCATGTTCCACCAAGAATTCTAAATATTCCTATATTGCCCTTTGCATCTTTCACTGTAAATAAAAGTCCTAATACCAGTGTTACAACTATTCCTTCCAGTAAAAATCGTCCATATGTTTCAATAATATATTTCATCTGCTATCCCCGTATGTTTAACCTGCAATTTTCGTCATAAAGGTTAGAATAAAAGTATTCACTGTACCTCCCGGCATTACCATATTGATAAAGAAAGAAATCAAAAAAATGGCTGCTGTTCCACTTAATAACCCTGTTCCAAAATGTTCTACAATATACTTCATAGTGTCTCCTCCTTAAAATGATGTGACATAATTAAAAATCTGTATAAAAATCATTACCACAGCCTGTCCAAAAATTGCCGCAATAAAACTATCTCCATATTCTCCCACAAGCTTCTCCACAGTTTCCCTCCTATCTGGCAATTCCACGCGTTGTCTTCGTAACCGACACCCCAAACAAAGGTATCTCATACTGATATGTCAAAATCACCTCCGCTGTATTAATATCATTATAAATATCATAGCTGCAGCTTTTTACCTGAAGCTCATATCCTGCCGCAGCTGCTTTTGTAACACAATCAGAAATCACAGCCGGATTAAAATTACTGTTCTCAATTTCTGCGATACAGTCTGCTTTATATCCTTTTGCATTCGTTACCTGTGCACTTGCTGTTAAAATAGCAATGCTCACAAAAGACATTAGAATAATCAATACCAGTGCACTAAATGCCTCAACAATGTGCTTCATTTAATATCCTCCAACATTTCCCATAATCTGAAACAGTACAAAGATTCCTACTGTCAGGTCGACAAGCATCTTTACTGCCGCAGCAAAGACTGGATAACTGAATATCATACGCATTTGAAAAGAAATATTCTCATTTATCAGGCAATCCGCCTGATTCTGCATTTTCTGAATATGCCCTAATAAATTGTTGATTTGGACTTTGGCATCTCCTACCCCGGATTCTGAAATAGAATGCAGCATCTTCATGCAGCTTTGAGCTTCCGGTATATCAAAATCCTTACAAAATCCTATGTATGAGCTAAGCTTATCCGGTTCTCTTTCCATTCGCGCAATCAATTCATCTAATTCCATTTCTAACACTGCTGGTGCATGTTCTCTCGACTTCACAATGGACACCTGCACATTATTATTCTGTAAAAGAAGCGCCATCTCCATTAACCATTCCGGAAATGCAATATACATTGCTTTTGTAACATCCTTTTTTGCAAGTTTTTGCCCAATCTTATGCTGAAGCAATAAGAAACTTCCAACCATCAGCAATAGAATACACGTCCACTTTTTCCCGAAAAAATACATCGGAACAATTGCAATAAAAAATGGGAATGAAAAAAGAAGACTCTTTTTCGCTTCCTTTTTCTCATCGTAAGTGATGACCTCCTGATACATTTTCCGAATTGCTGCATCCTCATAAAACCTTTCTTTTCCAACCCAGTCATTCGTCAAATTATGTGAGCTTTTCTTAAAAATCAGCATAGAAATTATAATAAAAAGAAACGAAGTTGCCTGTATCAATGGATTGTCAAAAATATACATCGCAGATTCTGCCTGAAAAAGAACACGCATATAATCAATGACATAGATGCATAATGCACAAAGTATTGTTGCAACCAGAATGGAAATAATGTTGTCAGTATGGCTTTGCTTTTTTTCTGCCTGCAGCTGATAACAGCGTCTTTTCCAGCCTTCAACATCCTCCAGTATCAGTACAATCGAATTTTGAACCTCACCACCATCCTGTTCTGCATGTAATACCAGTTCATGCGCTGTATGTATTTTTTCACTTTGATAGGCTTCCTCTATCAACGACAATGCTTCACTCAGTACCCCTTTTTGTGTCTGTGCCATTCCCGTATTGATATAACGCATTGCATCGTTAATGACTGTCTTCATCTCTCCGTCCGCAAAGACCTCTGCGCACTCTAATAACGCAATTTTGATTTTTCCTGATTTCTGAAACGAATACATCAACTGCTCAATATAAGTAACAACATCTGCAAAACGCTTCTGTTCATACATTCGCTTATAGGTGTCCAAAATAAATACCGGTAAAAGTACAATTGTTGCCAAAAGTACAATCACAGTCAAAAAATACGACAACTGAAACAAAATACTAAGTGCTGCCATTCCCGCCAATGCACAGACTAATACCAACAACTGATTTTTCCATGAAAAATGATACCCATAGATATGAACTTCTCTTTGCAGATTTTTCGGATTTAAAAGGCGAAACAGACTCTTTTTATAATATTTCACGACTTATCTTCCCTCCTTCTTATAATCCTGCAGTTTCGGACAATGGAATGGATTTGAAATCTGCTCTCTTTCAAATTTTTTTAAAATATCAGGCGGCAATTCCTCCGAAATCTCCTCTCCATCTTTTATCAGCATGTAAATTTTGTTTTCATTTCCTTCCCTCGAATAAAAGCAAAGCTGGTCTATATACCGTTTTACACTGCCATCTTCTTTCTCCGTTTTCCGAACTAACACCCCAACATTCACATAGCGGTAAATACGGTTTTCCATACGGTCTGCATCATTGATGTTATCCATCATATTCTGAATTCGGTCAGGAAGCTTTCTTAAATCATCTAAATGAATCGTCGTAAATCCTTTCACGCCTGTACTCCACTGCTCTAATAGCGATGTCACCTCAACAGAACGCGCCTCCGATAACACAAGCCATTTCGGATTCTGCCGCAGACTGGCTTTAATTGCTGCTGTATAATCAAAATCCTCATCTACACGAATTTCCACACAATCGCTTCCCGGATTAATCGCACTGTAATGAATTTCTAACGAATCCTCAATCGTAATAACGCGCTGCGATACCGGAATAAACTGCATTAAAAATTTCGTAAACTCTGTTTTCCCATGCCCCGGCTCTCCTCCTGTCACAAAATTCATGCCCGCCTGTACGCAGTTAATCAAAAGGCTTAACATTCGTTCTGTACAAAAGCCATCATTTATCATATCCGCAATTGTATTACGCAGCACTGGCGGTGACTTACGGATACACACACTTGTCCCAGACATTGCCACAGAATTATGCAATATACTGACTCGCAATTCCCTTGTATCCGCCTCTAAGACACGATTTGCCTTATTAAACTGCTTATTCACACAATTGGAAATATTATGTGTAAACTGTTCTAAAAACTGTTCTGTAATCTCTTCTTCTGCCTTATAATGACCTTTTAGCAAATCGGATATCCACAAATCACTTCCGTTATAATCAATATCTGTCACTTCCGGCTGCTCGATATATTTCCAAAACACGCCAAACTGTTCCGGCGTAAGCTGAAAATTTTCCAAATCGTTCATTTATTACCTCTCACTTCTCCTTCAAACATTTTGCCTTCGCTGGCGGTTATTTCCGCCAGCTTTCCACACTTTTTACAGAAATTTATGCACCACCATTCAGTCCATTCATGCTTGAAAAGAAGCTTTTCAAAGCTTCCTGGAACTGTGTCGCTACAAATCCATTTCCAGTACAAAGTGCAATCACTACACCTCCTAACGCCAACAATGTCAATGACACCAAAATTGCTGCTCCATAATGCTCCATAATGTACTTCATATGATTCCTCCTTTATTGAATTTTCTATGTAAATGCAGAATGCACTTGCATCATATTTTCAGCTCTGTAACTGCCTGCTAAATCTTTACATTTGATTTTTCATGTCTGTTTTCGCAAATATGCACTGATATTTTTGCAGATAAACATGATTGTTTTTCTTCATTTACGCAAATCATCACTGCTGATTTTCGCTTTTTCTTCATGTTAAAAAATTCACTGGATAAATTAAGATAATTTACTTTTTGTTATTTGATTTAAGTTATTTGATTTCAGATATCCGAATTATAAATTCCGGATAAAATTTGCTTTATGACGCGTATCTCGTTTGATACTTTTCTATAAAGTATCACATCCGATACCGGATTGCAAGTACTTTTTTCAATTTTTTATCATATTTTTTGTTTTTACCCAAATCTTTCCTATTTAATGTCATATCTGCTTTTTCCAAAAATATAATAGAAAAAAACTCTGGTATTAGTTATGAACAAAAAAAATAATAAATTCTTTGTCTCTGCCGGGCTGTTATCTCTTTTTCTGCTTGTTATGTTTTTTCTTGGAAGAGGTACTGCCACAATGGTAAAAGAATGTATGGGGACTTTTGCAATTTCAAACCAAGTGGATAACTGGGGACTTGGGTTTGGAGAATCCGGTACAGAAATGCAGCCCACCGGAAATGCAACACCGGATGAATTAAAGCAGTACAACGCCTACTATATCGGCTCTAAGGATAAAAAAGTGATTTACTTAACCTTTGACTGTGGCTATGAAAATGGAAACACTTCTGCGATTTTGGATGCACTAAAAAAACACAATGCACCGGCAACTTTTTTCGTTGTCGGACATTTTTTAGAATCTGCGCCTGATATGGTAAAAAGAATGGTAGAAGAAGGCCATACTGTTGGCAATCACACCTACCACCACCCGGATATGTCTTCGATTTCGGATAAAGACTCTTTTCAAAAAGAATTAGATGATGTAACTACGCTTTTTGAAGAAATCACAGGAACGAAAATGACAAATTATTACCGCCCTCCACAGGGAAAATACAGTACGGAAAATCTGCAAATGGCAAAAGACCTTGGCTATCAGACTTTTTTCTGGAGTCTTGCCTATGTGGACTGGAATGTGGATGCACAGCCAACCTCTGAGGAAGCTTTTTCTAAACTGATTGGACGTATTCATCCCGGAGCTGTTGTGCTGTTACATAATACCTCTTCTACAAATGGAAAAATTTTAGATGAACTTTTAACGAAATGGGAAGAAATGGGCTACGAATTTCGCCCGCTTTCAGAGCTTTGCGGCTCATAAAAAAGTGTCTTCGCGCGACGCTTTGGTACACCACGTACGAGCACTTTCCTATCACTTAAACCAAAAAAAGGAAGCTCCTATTTTGCAATAGAAGCTTCCTTTTTATGTAAAATATTTTAGAAATCAACCTCTGTGTCATAGTAGCAGCATTTCAGGAGTTTTTCCATTTCTTCCTGGCTTGGCTGACGTGGGTTAGAACCTGTACATGCATCTAAAAGAGCATTTGCAGCGATTTCTGGAAGTCTCTCTAAGAATACTTCTTCTGGAACGAAGCCCTGCTCTGTTGGATAGCTGTCTGCACCATAGTTCTTGATACAATGAGGAATGTTCAAATCATCATTCATCTTGCGTAAGTATTTGATTAATAAATCAACTTTTTCATCTAAGCTGTTTCCGCCAAGTCCCATGAAATCAGCGATGTCGCCATAACGTTTCTTAGCTGTCTCGTCTTTTGCATTAAATGCAATAACTTTTGGTAAGTACATTGCGTTTGCAGCACCATGAATAATATGTGCGCCGTAATCAGCAAAAGCTGCTCCTGTCTTATGAGCCATAGAATGAACGATACCAAGTAATGCATTAGAGAATGCCATACCTGCAAGACACTGTGCATTGTGCATAGAATCTCTCTTTGCCATATCTCCATTGTAAGAATCTACTAAATCATTCTGAATCATCTTAATTGCATGTAATGCAAGTGGGTCTGTGTAATCACAGTTTGCAGTAGAAACATATGCTTCAACCGCATGTGTCATTGCATCCATACCTGTATGAGCAACCAGCTTCTGTGGCATTGTCTCTGCAAGGTCAGGGTCAACAATCGCTACATCTGGTGTGATTTCAAAGTCAGCGATTGGATATTTGATACCTTTCTGATAATCTGTAATAATAGAGAATGCTGTTACTTCTGTAGCTGTTCCTGATGTTGAGGAAATTGCACAAAAATGAGCTTTTTTACGAAGACTTGGAATACCAAATACTTTACACATCTCTTCGAATGTAATGTCTGGATATTCGTATTTAATCCACATTGCTTTTGCAGCATCAATTGGAGAACCACCACCCATAGCAATAATCCAATCTGGTTCGAAAGCTAACATTGCTTCAGCACCCTTCATAACTGTTTCAACAGATGGGTCTGGCTCAATACCTTCGAAAATCTGAACTTCCATACCAGCTTCTTTTAAGTACTGTTCTGCTCTGTCTAAGAATCCGAAGCGTTTCATAGAACCGCCACCAACACAAATCATAGCTTTCTTTCCCTGGAAAGATTTTAATGCTTCTAAAGCACCCTTTCCATGATACAGGTCACGTGGTAATGTAAATCTTGCCATTGTAAAAATCCTCCTATACTATTGTAATTTTGTTTGCTAATGATTGTCACTTAATTAACAATCGTTATGTTACTATTTTACCATAACCAAAAGAATTTTCCAACAATTTTATATATATTTTACAAATTTTCATGTAACAATTCAGCCATAACCTGTATAACGTATGAATTATGCTGGCATGAATTCATATGTTATGCAGGTTATGAACTGAGCGCCCATTTATGAGCAAAGTTAGCTGCAAGGCAGTGGGAAAGCACCAAGGGTGCGGCTTTGCGAATGGCGCGGGCTGAACTGTAACAGTTCCAAAAAGGGTTGCCACAAAACCTTCTATAAATCTATATGATGTCATAATTTGCATTATCAGAAACTTTGAACATTCGCATGGATTCTTTTACAAGGAAAAGTTTGGAGAGCGTTGGATAAAAACTTAGAAATTCTCTGCTTTTTCCGATGAATAAACGTTTTGTGTCCGCTCATTGCGTTTTACAACCACAAAAAAAGTGTCCGCAGTGGGACGAAAATTTCGGACACAGCTTTCAAGTACATCTAACAGGGCGGCTTTTGCAAAGTCGATATCAGAATCCGGCTTCCGCAAAGGAGGGCGTTACGTTTTCTAATGAAGATACGTTTTGTTCTCCTGCGTCCGCCGGATTCCGTTTTGCCAAAGCCGCCCTGAAGATGTACTAAGAAAACTGCGAACGCAAATTTCCGTCTCCATGCGAACGCTTTTGTTGTGAGTGTAAATACCTTGAGCGGACATAAAAGATAACGATTTCATCGGAAAAAGCAGTAGAATTTCAAGTTTTTTTTCACCGCTCTCCAAACTTTTTATTGTTGAAAGAATCTATACGAATGACGTAAACTTGTGATAATGCAAATTATGACATCCCAAATGATACAAAACCTTTTGTGGCAGACTTTTTTACTCATTCATTTTATAGCCACACTTCGGACAGATATTTCCTCCCTTATAAACATAGCCACAGCGGAAACAACAGATAGTCTCGTGTTTTTCTTTTGCAAGATAGACCTCTTTTCGAGAAAATGGCTTCTCCTGCAGATATTTCACAAATCCATCTAACGTCTCTGCAAATGCCACAAGGTTCTGATTATCCACCGCATATGGAAGTTTTGTTTTCGTTCCATTTTTCTGATATACATAAATGCCGCGGTTTAAAAGCCCGGTCATTGCTTTGATACTCTCAATGGAAAAAACAGAAATATGATACGAAGTTGTTAAATTACTGTAAAACAACTTCTCCGGTGTTAAAATCATGCCCTTATCGCCACGTTTTGTGCGGGAAGTATCCACCACCAGAATCGGATATTCAAATTTATCAATGCCTGCCGCATAGGAAGCTAATGCATATTCAATTGTCTGCAGTTCTTCCGGGGCTGCCTGCTTCATCAATGCTTTTCTGGCAGGATAAAAATGATGCCTCTCTGTCTCAGGAATATTTGCTTCCTTTAATTCATTCTGCAGCTTCTGCACTAAAAGCTCACATTCATCTGTTTTGATTTTCGAAAGGCGTTTTTCTAACATTTTTAATGCATCTGATTTTAATTCCGGCAAAAATGGCCCAGCTTCTACTGCTTCGTATGCTGCAAGGGCATCCTCAAAATCCATTATCATCGCATTTCCACAGATTTCTTCAATCTGCTCTTCATCCAGACGACGTACCTTATCGAGAATCTTTTCGTTGTATGGATTTAACGTCTCTGGCGAAAATTCCTGCTCATTAAGACGGCTTAAAAGATTCATCAAGTCATCCCTTGTACTTAATCTGGCATTCTTTATCATCGCAGTAATTTCCTGTGTTTCTGCTTCTTTTTTTCCTTCCTCAAGCTCTTTTTCATAAGGCGAAATATCAACACCCTCATAGCTTCTAAGCTTTGTGAGATAATTCTGATAGCCCCTTCTGTCAAGCTTCGCGGGCTTATTCTCTAATAACTGATTGACTTCTTTTTGTGCCTGCGCATCCTTCTGCTGCTCAATTTCTTCTAATAACTCTGCCTTCTCATCCGCTGGCAGCTTAGCAGCTTTTACCTCTTCGAAAAGACGCTGTAAAACATTATAATTCTTCTCGCCTTTTCCATAAAATTTGGCACAAAGCTTTTCTAAATTGTCCTGCTCCTTTGTCTCTTCTAACTCCTGTTTCAACTCTCTACGTGTTGTTTCATCAATCGAAGTATCTTTTGTAAGCTGATTTTCCAGCTCTTTTCGCTGACGCTCGGAAAGTCTTTTAAACTGCCCGATTCGGATGCGGTATTTCTCTACGGATTTTTCATAGGCATCCGCGTGTGCTGCTGCTTCATTTTCTGATTCTAACATTTCTCTCATGCCATCATCCTCTGATTCCAACGCTTCTCTTACGTTCTCATCTTCTGATGCAGCCACTTCTCCTGCATTATCATCTTCGTTTTCCCTGCCAGTCTTTCCCCTGCCAAAGAATTTTCCGATGCCTTTCTTTCCACCGTCTTCTGCTGATTCTTTTCCAGCATTTCTGCTGTCTGATAAATCACCTGATGCGCCGTTATCCTCTGCCCTGACACGCTCATCAGCATTACTATCTTTATCATGGACCGCGTTTCTGTCATCTGACATTATATCTTCTGTATTTCCATGTCTTCCTGCGTTTTCTTCTTCACGTCCGCTCTGCACCTCTTCCCTATTTCCATGTCTATCTGGCTTTCTGCGCTCCACTTTTCTTTTTCCAGCTTTGCGAAGCTTCTTTTCTTCCCGAATCTGCTTTTCCGCCTTTTTTACCCGCTGTTCTGGGAAAAAGCCTTCCTCAACCATTGCAGAAAAATCTTCAAATTCTGCGTCCGTCATCTCAGAAAAATACCATTCGCCATCATCTAAATACCAGATTTCATCCTCTAAATCTCTGTCACCATTTCTTTCCTGCTGCTGTTTTCTATTTTTCCGCTCATCTGCATAACGGTTAAAATTGTGATTTGAAACCCTGTCGCCGTTTCTTCCTAATAATTCCTGATAATCCTCGTATGCCTTTCTGTCATGCTCAAAATCCATGACAAAAACGTCCCCCTCTGCTAACAGCTTCTTTGGACGAGGCGTATAATAAATGCAGCAGTTCGAACAGGTACACGCGCGGCTTAAAATCACATCACCCTCTGTGGTCTCAATCCGAAATTCTCTTCCCTCCGGGTAAACAACCATATGCATCTGCCCTTTACAATAAGGACACAAATAACTTATCAGATAAAAATTATTTCCGAGACGATTCTGTTGACGCTCTTTCACTGTTGTTTCTTTAATACCAAATTTTGCCCGCTCTCTCTTCCAAAGCAGCTTATGCCAAAGACCGCCTTCTTCTTCCTTTTCTGCCGGAAGCTCCGGCTCTTTTTCCTTTGCTTCAAGTGCCGCCTGCATCACATCCTCATAGGTGATACGGATTCCTTCTTTATAAAAATAAAAATGGTCACTCGTATACTCAGAACTCAGACCAATTTCCTTCATAATATCAGAAAAAAGCTGGTTTAACTGAGCGTAATTTTTTTCCACACATAAGCCCTGAATCGCGCCCCATTTTCCAAAGCTGTATAAAAGCATATTAATGACATTTTTTACCCAGCCGTTATCACCAACATTTTTGATATTCATCTCTTCAATTGTCAAATCAATAATATTCGTAACGACTCTTCTGCTTTCAAAATGGAAAAATAAAGAACGCACATCCCCCTGCAAAATAATGCAGTTATTTATCACAACAAAAAGACCATTCCAGTTTACCGGAACTTTCATGGTCTTAATCAGTTTTTCGAACGTCATTTTCAAATCAGCACTTGCACGTAATACTATCATGTTTCATCCTCTGTTTCGCAAAAATTCTTGTCTATATTTAAGTATAGTACGAACACCTCTTTTTTTCCATCTCAAGTTTATAAACTTTTCATAATTTCGTAATCTCCGCTGTTTTCAAGGCTTCCGGCGGAATTGTTAGCACTCTTTTCGAAAGAGTGCTAATTTTCTATTGACTTTTTAAATTTTCAGATATAATATCTTATTTGTAGTCATTGAAACACAGACAGATTCAGCTTTTGATGACTATAAACAACTATCTTGTTACTATCAGGCAGACATTTTGCCTGCCGTCTATAATATATTTTAAAGGAGTGTTCATTATGGCAGCAAAACATGGAAATCTTTCAATTAACAGTGATAACCTTTTTCCTATTATTAAGAAATGGTTATATTCCGACCACGACATTTTCTATCGTGAATTAATCAGTAATGGATGTGATGCAATCACAAAATTAAAAAAATTAGATATGATGGGCGAATACACATTGCCTGCTGATTATAAGGAAAAAATCCAGATTATCGTAAATCCGGAAGAAAAAACATTAAAATTCATCGATAATGGTCTTGGTATGACTGCGGATGAAGTAGAAGAATATATCAACCAGATTGCCTTCTCCGGTGCAACAGACTTTATTGAAAAATATAAAGATAAAGCAAACGACGATCAGATTATCGGTCATTTCGGACTTGGTTTCTACTCTGCTTTCATGGTTGCAGACCAGGTTACAATCGATACATTATCTTATAAAGAAGGTTCTACTCCAGTTCACTGGTCCTGCGACGGCGGTACAGAATTTGATATGACTGACGGTACAAAGGAAGGCGTTGGTACAGAAATTACATTATATTTAAATGAAGATTCTTTGGAGTTTGCAAACGAATACCGTGCAAAAGAAGTTATCTTAAAATACTGCTCTTTCATGCCAACACCAATCTATTTATCAAAAGCAAATGCAGAGACGCAGTACGAAACCATCGATGTGGAAGATAAATTAGACACAGACGTTGTTGTGGAAGAAATCCATGAAGAAGCCAAAACAGAAGAAAAAGAAAACGAAAATGGTGAAAAAGAAATCGTTGAAGTTTCTCCTGCAAAAGACCGTTTAAAAATTGTAAAACGTCCACTGGCATTAAATGATACCAATCCATTATGGACAAAAAATCCAAAAGATTGTACAGACGAAGAATACAAAGCCTTCTACCGCAAGGTATTTATGGATTACAAAGAGCCATTATTCTGGATTCATTTAAATATGGATTATCCTTTCAACTTAAAGGGTATTCTTTACTTCCCTAAGATTAATACCGAATATGATTCCATCGAAGGAACAATTAAGTTATACAACAATCAGGTATTTATCGCAGACAATATTAAAGAAGTAATTCCAGAATTTTTAATGTTATTAAAAGGTGTTATCGACTGCCCAGACCTTCCATTAAATGTTTCCCGTTCCGCATTACAGAACGATGGATTCGTAAAGAAAATTTCTGAGTACATTACCAAAAAAGTGGCTGACAAGCTTTCTGGCATGTGCAAAACAGAAAAAGAAAACTACGAAAAATACTGGGATGACATCAGTCCATTTATCAAATTCGGCTGCTTAAAAGACACAAAATTCTGTGACAAGATGAACGATTACATCTTATTTAAGACCTTAGATGATAAATATTTAACACTTCCAGAATTATTAGTAAAAGAAGAAAAAGCTGAGGATGCTCCTGAAGTATTAGATGCAGATGGAAATCCTATTACAGAAGAAAACACTGATACTGCTGAAAATGGTGAGGATGCAGAGGAAAAAGATGACCGCAAGGTTATTTACTATGTTACTGACTTAGTTCAGCAGGGACAGTATATCAAGCTTTTCAAAGAACAGAATATGCAGGCAGTTATCTTAAATCACAATATTGATACTTCCTTCATTTCACAGCTTGAGCAGCGCAACGATACTTACAAATTCATGCGTATCGACGCTGATTTAACAGAATCCTTAAAAGATGAAAACGCAGATGATTTACAGGCTGAAACAGAAGCTTTATCAGAAGTCTTCAAAAAAGCTTTAAACAATGATAAATTAACTATCCGCGTTGACAAATTAAAGAACGAAGACATCTCTTCTATCCTTACTCTTTCTGAAGAAGGAAGACGTATGCAGGATATGATGAAAATGTACGCTATGAACGGCGGCATAGGTGCTATGGATATGAATATGTTTGCAGCGGACCAGACCTTAACCTTAAATGCAAACAACGCACTTGTAAAATACATTTTTGAAAACAAAGATTCTGAAAATGTACCAATGTTCTGCGAACAGCTTTACGATTTAGCAGTACTCTCCAACCAGCAGTTATCTGTTGATGCAATGAGCAAATTCATTGAACGAAGCAACAAAATTATGATGTTACTTACAAAATAGCATACATTTTCCCAAGAGGCAGGCGTAAAAATACGTTTCTGCCTCTTTTCCTATTTTTACACTCTTTTTTACTTGAAACTTCTTTTTTCCGGGTATACAATAGTGTGCACCACTTGAAAGGAGTTACTCTTATGAATGCATTTCAATTTATCTTCCAATATGTAAAAAAACACCGTTTTCGATATATTGCAGGCATCATCACATTATTTGTTGTTGATTTTGCCAATCTTTTTATTCCAAAATTAACCGGTACAATTACCGATGGCTTAACCGCCCACACCTTAGATTGGAATGGTGTCGTACATAATCTTATTGCCATTTTCCTGCTTGGTCTTTTGCTCACAATTGGACGTTTCTTATGGAGATTTTTTATCTTTGGTGCTTCCCGCTCCATTGAAAAAGAGCTTCGTAACGATATGTTCGCACACCTCGAAAAAATGAGTGTTGAATATTATAACGAGCACAAAACCGGAGATTTGATGACACGATTTACCAGTGATTTAAATGCCATCCGTATGTCCATTGGCCCGGCAATTATCTGCGTGTTTGATGCACTTGTCATGACTGCAATGGTTATCGGTCAGATGATGCACTACGTCAACGTCAAGCTGACACTTATGGCAATTGTTCCAATGCTTCTTATCTGCTTTGGCGAAATCTACTATGGAAAAATCATTCACGCACGCTTTAAAAGCCGCCAGGAATCTGTCTCAAACCTTACCGATTATGTACAGGAAAGCTTTTCCGGCGTCCGGGTTATCAAAGCCTTTGTCAGAGAACGTGCACAGTTTTATGTATTTTCCAAAGCCAACCGAGATACTATGGAAAAAAATTTAAATATTGCAAGACTTCAATCTGTTGTCATGCCGCTTTTAGATGTCATTATCGGCATTTCCAGCTTAATTACCTTAATTTACGGCGGCTATCTTGCATTAATCGGTGACATTACCTTAGGACGCTTCGTCGCTTTTAACCAGTACATCAATATGCTTGTATGGCCAATGCTTGCCTGCGGTGATGCCATTAATATGTTTTCTCAGGGAGCAGCTTCTATCCGCCGCGTACAGGATATTTTTGAAGAAAAACCGGAAATCTTTGATTCCAAAGATGTAAAAGACGTGGAAGCAATTCAAGGTGATATTACTTTTTCACATTTAACCTTTTTACATAATGGCCACACCGAGCCAACCTTAAAGGATATTAATCTGCACGTACCAGCAGGTACTACCCTTGCGATTATCGGACGTACCGGAAATGGAAAGTCCACGCTCGTAAACCTGCTGCTTCATTTATATAATACGAAACCGGGCATGATTTTGATTGACGGCAAAGACATCAACACGATTCCATTAAAAACCCTTCGTGAAAATATTGCTTATGTACCGCAGGACAATTTTCTTTTTTCTGCAACACTAAAATCAAACATTGCATTCGGTGTTGAAAACGAGGATATTGAAGAAATTACGCGCGCTACCGAAGCTGCCTGTATTCATGAAAACATTATTTCCTTCCCGGACGGCTACGAAACTATCGTCGGAGAACGCGGAGTTACCTTATCTGGTGGTCAGAAACAGCGAAGCTCTATCGCACGCGCTTTGATGAAAAATGCTCCGATTCTGATTTTAGACGATGCACTTTCTGCCGTAGATACCGATACCGAAGAACGCATTCTTCATAATTTAAAAACAAACCGCGCCGGAAAAACGACAATTCTGATTGCACACCGCATCTCAACCATTCAGAATGCAGACATCATTATGGTCTTAGAAGACGGCGAAGCAAAAGAAATTGGAAATCACGAAAGTCTGATGCAGCAAAATGGCATTTACCGCGATATGTTTGAAAAACAGCAGCTCGAAGCTGCCATTGGCGAAAAACACGCTGCATTTCATGGAGGTGAGGAATCATGAAACGCTTACTATCTTACTTAAAACCGCATAAATGGGTGATGACTACCGCCACCATTCTTGTACTTTTTATCATCGTTGTGGAGCTTTACCGCCCGATTATCATCGGAAATGCCATTGACGATTATATCAACGGCTACTACTATCCTTTTGCAGAAACAACTGTGGATGCGAAAGGTGCTGTTCCCTATCAAAATACTTATCTGACGAGGGAATTTGACGAGACTTCTCCACAGAATTATTATCAGCTTCTTCTATATGATAATGCCTATTACATGGCAGAAAATTTAACTCTTGAAGAGACCAGACTTCTTTCTGCCGCAGAAAATGACATACTTTCTGAGTATGTTTCGGATGGTGCTGTTTTATTGACAAAAGAAGAATTAAAAGAGCTGCGTCATTATGATTTTACCGGAATTCTTGCTGCCGCCTGCCTTTACCTTTTCATGCTCCTTATCGGCTTTCTTTTAAATGCCGTAGACACATGGATGCTGCAAAAAATGGGGCAAAACATTGTATACAAGCTTCGCGAAGAGGTCTTTACACACATTCACAGCCTCTCTTTAAACTTTTTTAATGTCACTCCTGTTGGAAAGCTTGTCACCCGAGTTTCCAATGACACCGAGGCTGTCAACGAGCTTTTCACAACGATTTTAGTAAAGCTTTTTAAAAACATTGTAAAAATCATTGGTTATGCCGTTGTAATGCTTTCCATTGATGTAAAAATGGCTCTTGTTTCCTTTGTACTACTGCCAGTTGTAACGATACTGACCTTTTATTTCCGTTTTATGTCAAGAAAGGCATATCAGATTACAAGAAATAAAATTACGGAGCTGAACACCTTTTTATCCGAGCATATTTCCGGCATGAAATTAATTCAGGTATTTGCCCGCGAAAAAGAAAAATACGAGGAGTTCAGTAAAAAGTCCGAAGAGCTTTTCCGCGCCAACTGGCGAGAGGTTATGACCTTTGCAATTTTCCGTCCGTCGATTTATCTGCTCTCTGTCGTTGCCATGATTATTGTGATTGGAACAGGAAGTTCTTCCGTCTTAAACGGAACGCTCTCCTTAGGAACGCTGTTTATTTTCATTACCTATATCAGTTCCTTCTTTGAGCCGATTCAGGAGCTTGCAGAGCAGTTTGGTACACTCCAGTCCTCCCTTGCTTCCGCTGAAAAAATCTTTTCCATTTTAGATGAGAAGCCGGAAATTGTAAGCCCTGCAAATCCAGTGGATGTAACGATTCAGGGACGCATTGAATTTAAACACGTATGGTTCGCCTATGAAAAAGAGGACTATATCTTAAAGGATGTCAGCTTTGTGATTGAGCCGGGCAAAAAGGTCGCTTTCGTTGGTGCAACCGGAGCAGGAAAATCCACGATTTTAAATCTGATTGGACGTTATTTTGACATTCAAAAAGGGGAAATTTTAATTGATGGTGTCAATATCCTAGACATTGATACAGATGTGCTTCGGGCTGCTATCGGTCAGGTTCAGCAGGATGTCTTTATTTTTACCGGAGATATTAAGAGCAATATTTCCCTTGGAAACGAAGAGATTTCTATCGAAGAGATAAAACGTGCTGCCCACATTGTAAATGCAGATTCTTTTATCGAAAAGATGCCGGGCGCATACGACGCACCAGTAACAGAACGCGGAAGTACCTTATCCGCCGGACAGCGTCAGCTTCTCTCTTTCGCAAGAACCTTAGCCTATAATCCTTCGATTCTTGTACTAGACGAAGCCACCGCCAACATCGACACCGAAACAGAATCACTCATTACAAACGCTTTGGAAAAATTAATGGAAGGCCGCACCACTATCATGGTTGCACACCGCCTCTCCACCATCCAGCACGCCGATAAAATTATCGTCATGCACAAAGGCCGCATCAAAGAATCCGGCACACACCAAGAGCTGTTACAGCAGGATGGGCTTTATAAGAAATTGTACGATTTGCAGTTGGTGGATGCATAGGCAACTGTAAAAAACATATTATCCGCTCATTGCATTTTCACAAAAAAAGTGTTCTTATGGAAAGTTACAATTCTTCTTTCCATAAGAACACTTTTATTCCTCAATCATAGGCATATTTACTAATTCCTGCAACTTCCTCTGCAATATAGCTTTATCTGGCAATTGCAATTTATATTCTGCTACCATCAATGGAGACATGGTTCTACTCATGGCATATTCTACTACTTCATCATCTTTTGAAGCACACAAAATCATTCCCACACTCGGATTTTCATTCTCTTTCTTCTTTTGACGGTCTAATGCCTCTAAATAGAAATCCATTTTAGAAATATATTCCGGTTTGAATTTTCCAATCTTTAATTCAAAGGCAACTAAACACTGTAATCCTCTATGGAAGAACAACAAATCAATCCTAAAATCTTCGCCACCAACCTGTACACGATATTCTTCATCAATGAACGTAAAATCCTTCCCTACTTCCAGAATAAACTCTTTCATGTTCTGGATAAGTCCTTTTCGCAAATCAGCTTCTTTAAAATTCTTTGGCAAATCCAAAAATTCTATTACATAAGAATCTAAGAATGGATTTTCTTTTAACCCTTTTATCGGTTCTGGCAAAAGTTTGTCTTTAGAAAGCATATATCTTTCATAATATCCGCTATTAATCTGTCTTTCCAACTCTCTAGCTGAATACGATTCTTTTACACAAAGAGTTATATAGAAATGTCTTTCTTCTACTGTTTTTGCTTTGGACATGATAGCAAGATGATTACTCCAACTAATTTGTGTCAACAGTGTTGTCACAAATTCATCTTCACAGTAAGTCTCATAGAATTTTTTCATTCTGTATAGACCACGTCTATTGAACCCTTTTATTCCTGGAAATGCATTCTGAATTTCTTTAACAATAGAATCTATATATGCATCTCCAAACGATGCATTTTCAGCTTCTTTGCTTAAGTATTCTCCAACATTCCAATACATCTGAATAAGTTCTTCATTGACCTTTTTTAATGCATTATTTCTTGAATCTTGTATTATTTTAATAAGATTTCCCGCAGAGCTAATTTCATTTCCCATTGGCATCTTCCTTTCATTTCTTTAATTGAATTGATACTGATACCTTTTTAATTTGTGTCAACAATGTTGTCACAAATTACATATATTCATTTATTATACTGTTTACTATATATTAAAAAATAATACCATGCTACTTATTTACCTTCTAAAACTTTCTTTAACAACCATTTATATTATAAAATACTGCAAAACCATCTTTTATCTTTAAATTATATCACTGAAACACTGGATTTTCGAACTCCATTTTTTACTTTTAATAAATCCCTATACACATTGTCTCACATACACATCTTATTTTCATATGTTATTATCTCCAATTTAATCTCCCCGACACCACTCCATAATAAGCTCAAAATCCTCTGGGTGAAGTCCATGTATATCATCCTCATACGTTACAAGCTGGTATTCTTTACCTGCATCTTCCAAACACTGTGCCATTTTTTCTGCTTCCGCATAAGATACTTTCTCATCCAGCCTGCTATGAATTATCAAAACAGGACATTTGATTTCACCCGCCCAATATGTCGCAGACCTTTTTTCATATTCCTGCGGCAATTCCTCTGGTGTTCCACCAACTAATTCCTGAAAAACCTCTTTCATGTCGTCCCGGTCATCATAACTCATAAACGCATCGGAAACACCTGATACCACAACTGCTTTTTTGATTCTTGCATCTTCTCTGACTGCCATATATGTCATCATTCCACCTCGCGAAATACCCATCATATAAAGCTGGTCCATGTCCACAAAGGAAAAAGCTTCACACAAGTCTACAAGCTGTAATACATCTTCTAAATCAGCTCCGCCGAACTCATCTTTTCCAGTTCCTCCACTTACACCACGATATTGGGATGCAAAAACAATCTTTCCAGAACTTTCCGACAGATATGCAATATCCGATGCCTGATTTGCTCCATATTCTTTGTTTCCGCCACGATTAAAAATAATACAAGGATAAGCTTTCTGCTGTTCTAGGCATTCCTTTGGAATCGAAAGGTAGGAAACAACCTCGCAGTCATCACTTTTGTAGCGGATGCTGTATGTCACCGTTTTTACAGCTTCATCCACAGTGATTTCTTTTACACTGATAATATCATCTAGCTGTTCATAGTCTTTGACCACCCAGCTTTCTGCTATATTTATATTCTCTGCGTTTTCTGCTATATCTTCTTCTGTACTGCTCTCTGCTTCTAAAATTCTATCTTCTGCTATCTCACTGCCATCTTTTTCAACCTGTTTGACTCCACATCCGGCAAAAGTTTCCAAAAACATTATAGCAGCCAGTAAATACACTACCTTTTTTCCCTTATAAGAAACCGATACTCCCATGCTTTTCCTCCCAAATTAGTATTACATTCTATCCACCAGCCGCTTCGTATACGTTCCCTGCATTCCTTTAAAAATTGCAAAAAATATGTACCCGCTCAAAAACAAACTTAAAATACTAAACTGTTTATTATTAAAAATGGTGGATGCACAGACAAAAAACATGCCAATCTGTCCTGCAAAGGAAAATCCCATAAGAATCCGGTACGCTAAAATTCTTCCGTCGCTTGGTGCAAAAACAAATCTTGCAATTAATGCAAAAAGAAGAATAAATACTCCCAAAATCCCCGGTAATATAATACACACAATCGCAATGATAAATCTTCCAAATGCCCCTAAGCCATAACCTATGCTGTTAAGTAAAATTCCATAGCCTTCCACATCTTCAATTTCCCCTGCGCTGCGCGCCTGCTCTATGCTGTTTCCTAACGCATTCATCCCAGAACTGCTCACGCAGAGAACTATGATGCCAAAAATAATGAGTAACAGCAGCATCCCAACTAATGTTAATGTCCAAATTAAATTTTTGTTTACCTGTTTTTTCATAACACTATCCCACTTTCTATTGTTCAAATAATTGATGTTTTTCAAACAATTTACACTATTTATTATTTGCTATATCACAACAATTTTCCCAATTGCCTAAAATAACAACCTTATTCATTCTAGCATTTCACCTTTTGTAAATCAATTTATATTGTCTAAAGGATACATTTTTGCAGATGAATACAGCAAAAATCCCCATCAGAAACCTGATGAGGATTACTTTATTCGACTATTTCAACTTCTGTATCTTTTAGGCGACAATAGGTAAGCACATTGCCATTTTCTTCTTCTTCGTAGGTTTCAAAAGTTCCAGTTACCTGAAGTTCCATCTCTTCCGATAGTTTTTCCTGCAAATTATTATATGCCTCTTCATCCCATAGAAATTCCAAGCCCTGGGCACAACACGCCGCTGCATCCGAAATAATGATGTAATAATAATAAGCAGACGTTGGCTCATACCACATCGAATAGTATTGTCCTTCCATTCGAATTGTTTTTCCAATATAATTCTCCGGATAACACATCATCTGATAAACCGTTGCATATACCATATCACTGCTCATTTCCGTCAAATCTATATCAATACTATTGGAAACTGCAGTCTCATTTTCTGTGCTCTGCACTTCCTTTTTCTTCTCCCCGTCCACAGCTTCTGTTTCTATGCTTTCACTTTCTACAATCTCACTCTCATCTACTTCCTGCTCCGATGCCGTTTCTTCTGTATCTGCTGCCGCAATCTGCTCCTCAATTGTATTTGCAACCTGATTGCTATTTTCTAATCTGCCGCCTGCATCCTGACATCCACAAAGCAAACTGATAAATAAAAAACACATTGCGCATCTTTGAAGTTTTTTCATCCTCTATCCAACTCCTAACGCTTTATTATTTTTCCAACCACACAGCATATGCCAAAAATGAGCATATTTAATGCTACAATCGTTGAGCCTACTGGCGTTGAGAACAAAATCGACACCAGCATTCCCACTAATGCGCAGCCTACGGAAATAACTGCTGAACATATTACCACCCCTTTAAAATTTGTAATCATCCTCATGGACGACAAGGATGGAAATATAACCAGCGCAGATATTAAAAGTGAACCAACAAGATTCATTCCAAGCACAATAATTACTGCAATCATAACAGCAATCAACAGATTATATCTGTCCGCTTTTACTCCGGTTCCTCTTGCAAAGTTTTCATCAAAGGTTACCGCAAATATCCGGTTATAATAAAGTACAAACAGAACAATCACAATTACAGACAATACGATGCAAAGAGCAACTTCTTCCTTTGTTAAGGTTAAAATGGAAGTTGAGCCAAACAAAGTGCTGCATACATCCCCTGAAATATTTGCAGAAGTCGAAAAAATATTTAAAACTAGATAACCAAGTGCCAGTGAGCCAACAGAAAGCATTGCGATTGCAGCATCGCCTTTTATTTTGGCGTTCTGCCCGGTTCGCAATAATAATATTGCCGCAAGCATCGTTACAGGCATAATAAGTAGTGTATCATTTGCCAATTTAAGAACTGTTGCGACTGCCATTGCTCCAAATGCAACATGGGATAGTCCATCCCCAATAAATGAGTATCGTTTCAACACTAAGGAGACACCTAACAAAGAAGAGCAAAGGGCAATTAATGTTCCTACAATTAATGCATACCACACAAACGGATATTCCAAATAAAGCTGAAGTTTTTCCATTATCTCACTCATGCATTTTCACCTCTTACCTTTCCAAATGTTTTCCATGCCTCACTGACAAGATAGTCTTCTTTTTTTCCAAAAAATAATTGTGTTTTTCCAACGTGCAGAATATGGCTTGCATATTTTAAGGCTGCCTGCATATCGTGAGAAACCATAAGGATGGTTATTCCGCCTTCGTTTAATTCCTGAATTACTTGATACAGTTCTGCTGCCGCTTTTGGGTCAAGTCCGCTTACCGGTTCATCTAGTATCAGAAGCTTCGTCGTTGCGCATAAGGCTCTTGCAAGCAAAACTCTCTGCTGCTGTCCCCCTGACAACTCTCTATAACATCTGTCCTTCAAATTCCAAATTGCCATTCGCTCCATATTTTCTTTTGCATTCTGCTTTTCCTTTTTCCCATAAAAAGGGCGATGTCCGCATTTTGACAGATTTCCTGACAATACAATTTCCCACACAGATGCCGGAAAATCCTTTTGTACCGCCGTCTGCTGTGGCAAATACCCAATTTCATTTGAAAGCATTCCATCTCCATACAGCATCTGACCTGCTGCCGGCTCCATTAAATGAAGCAGCGTTTTCATTAACGTACTTTTTCCCGCACCATTCTCTCCAACAATGCACAAATAATCCCCTTTATTTACTTCAAACTGAATATGCTCGGTAACGGTTACGCCATCATAACCAAGTGCCATATCCTGTACTGTGATGTATGCCATTTTTTTACTCCCTTCTTATCGCAATGCTTCTGCTGCCTCACTACACCGCTTAATTTAAAGCCGTTTTTAATATCTCAAGATTATCCTGCATCACAGACAAATAGCTCACACCCTTTGCAATATCCTCATTCGAAACAGACTGTAAGGAATGCAGTACTAAAATATCCTGATTTTTTGCTGTAGTATTTTCAATAATCGTCTGTGCAATTTTCTGCTCTGAATTTTCAATGATTAAAATATGCTTTAAATCCAGTTCATCCATTTTGTCTGCCAAAAAGATGATTGTCTCAAAGCTGGCTTCTGTTTCTGCACTGCATCCTACAAAAGCAGCATAATAATCAAGTCCATAATCATCTGTCAGATAGCGGAACGGGAAACGGTCTCCAAATAACAGCGTCTTCTGCGATGCATCTGCCACCACCGTCTCATATTCTTTATCTAAGGCTTTCAGACTTTCCACATAATTCTCGCAGTTTGTCTCATAAATAGCTGCATTTTCGCTGTCTACTGCCTTTAATGAATCTGTAATTGCAGTTACGAATTTCTCTACATTTCTTAATGAAAGCCAAACGTGTTCATCATACTCCACTTCTTCGTCATGCTCATGCTCACTTTCTTCCTCGTGCTCATGTTCGCTTTCTCCGTCATGTTCGTGCTCTTTTTCATGCGCATCTTCTTTCTCATGCTCATGCTCGTGTTCTGCTTCCATTCCCTCTACAACTTCTTCTTCCTTTACTTCTTCACCTAACACCTCTAAAAGATTGATTACCTGCATATTGGGATTGGAAGCTTCCTTTAAAGCATCCTCTACCCAGCCATCTGATTCTCCACCCACATAAATGAACAAATCACAAACAGCGATTTTGGAAATATCTTCTGCTGTTGGCTGATAATTGTGTAAATCAACATTATTTTCCAGCAATAGCGTTAGTTCGTAATCTTCTCCAAG
This sequence comes from Roseburia sp., assembly GCA_045121975.1. Taxonomy (GTDB): domain Bacteria; phylum Bacillota; class Clostridia; order Lachnospirales; family Lachnospiraceae; genus Roseburia. The sequence goes on along the minus strand of JBGVHB010000116.1, from coordinate 35,659 downwards.
CTCTCCTATCACTTCTTTTGTCCAGTCGTATTCTGGAAAAATAGTGCACACGACACTATACTTGTCCGATGCCTTTGCATTACTTTCAGATGTACCTTTGCAGCCGGAAAACACTCCCACACATAAAACAAGTAACAAACACAATATTCTATTTTTCTTAAACATAAAAAGCCTCCGTCATATTTTTATAAGATTTATTGCACGCAAATAAAACCAAGTATGTCTTGGCGTTCGTCCATATCGCTCTTATAAATTTAATTCAGAAGTTCAACTTTCAAGGTAACAAGGGTATCCTTCGTGCAGCCAGAATCTAAAATTTCTGCACAAATCTGTGCGAATGCACATAGAACTACCAGTCCGAAAGCTAGTACTGGCACGATTTTTAAATTAGAAATTGTACGCACTGCTGCCTCAATTTCCATACAAATCTGACATTCCTCACCAACACAATCGTGGTGTGCATTTTCTACAATAAAAAAGCTGGATAACATTATAAATCCAAACAGTAATAATGCAAAACATATTGCTGTTACCCTTTTTCTTTGTTTCATTCTGCACACCTCCATTCTGTTGTCAACTATGAGAAACGCACTTGCGTATTTTCATGCACGTTATCTGTTCATTCAAAAAACGCAATCAATTTGCAATTTCAGATTATACCGTTTCTTAATGTAGATGTCAATCAATTTTATTTCATCAATTCCTCTGTAAGTCTAAGAATCTCCGGCGCAATTTTTGCCCGTTCCTTCTTAATAACATGATTATACAAAGGATATGCACTACATATAAGTACGATGCCAACCATCCCAATAACGATACCAATCATCATTGCCATATTCTGATTCATACCAAGTTTCCGGCTCAATTCCGACATTACAAGACTCATTCCAATTCCTAAAAACAATGCCCCTACAATACCGGGAATAAGGGACGCAATTGTAGCCTTTTGTGTAACGCCTGCATCCATTCTACGCAGACGCTCCATCTTATCTTCCTCCGGTGCAGCGTATTTTTTCCGGATATTTTGAATTTCTATCTGCTCCTTCGCAGAATATGTATACTGAAAGGTCTCTTTCTCCATCTTTTTTACTCCTTTATATTTTTTAGCAGCTTTATTTTCTTATTGCCCTGCACAATCATACAAATAGCCATTATAACAATAAAAAATGATATTACCCCGCCGCTTATTCCCAGCATAAGTCTTCGACTAGAAAGCCCCAGCGTCCCATCATCAAAAGTAGTCAACATGGTAGATTCCAGTGTCAGCATTGATACGCAGGCTGCTGCAAGATTAATGGCTTTCGATGCAGAAAAAACAGGACTATTATATTTGCGATACTTCACAACATTTACGATTGCCAACGCAAACGCGGCAAAGGTGTAGGCTGCCATTGCAATCGTGGTATTTATTTTCATTCTTAAACAATTTGAAAAAACGAATCAGCTTCGGAAGTTTAAAACACCATATAATAAGGGTGTAAAACGCAAGTACATAGGAGATATACGATAGCATCGATTCCGTTCCTGAAAATACAAGCGAATACACAAGAAATACAGCAGCAACAGGAAGCAGGATAAGCATAATTGCGATATGTGGAAAAAGAATGTGTTTCCCAATTTTCTTCCAATCCATATTACGCCCTCCGTATCTTCACAGTAAACGTAGTTCCTTTACCAACCGTACTTTCTACTCTGATTTCCCCCTGCATAATGTCCACCACCCTTTTGACAAGTGCCAGACCAAGACCATTTCCCTGCGCAGAATGGGAAGTATCTCCCTGATAGAATTTCTCAAAAATATGTGCCCCAACCTCTGATGTCATACCGCAGCCGGTATCCTTTACCTTTACAATCGCATGATGCTCCGTAACAGAAAGTGATACCGCAACCCTGCCGCCTGCTTCTGTAAATTTAAAAGCATTGGAAAACAAATTATTCCAAACAAGACTAAGCAATTCCGCATCCGCTTTTACCTTTACATTTTCAGCAATATCCGTTTCAATTTCAATCTCTGCCTTCTCCCACACGTTTTCATACTGTAACAGACACTCGCAAAGCTGCTCCCCTAGGTCAAATTCCATCGTCTGCGGATAGATTTGCTGATTTTCAAGCCGGTTCAACTTCAAAATATTAGTCATCATATCCGCCAGACGGCGAGAGCCGTCTGTTACACCTTTCGCATATTCCATGCGCTTTTCCTCGGATAATTCCTGTGCCTGCAAAAGCGTGCCATAATTTTGCATTACAGCCAGGGGCGTTTTCATTTCATGGGAAACATTAGCAATAAAATCCGTTCGTAAGGTTTCCACACTGCCAAGCTCCTCTGCCATCTTATTGAAACACTCAATAATCTGATGAAATGTATCATCCGTACAAAACTTGCTTTGTGGACTTATTCTGACGGAAAAATCACCCTGCATTATTTTTTCAGCAGCACTTGTAATGTATTTTACCGGACGCTCCACCGTCAATTTGCGTCTGATTGTATCAATAACATAAAATACGATGCTTAAAATTATAACATTCATAAATGTCAGTTTCGCCGCTAAATTTAAATTTTCAGCATTCAATGTAAGCTCCAACGTATTCGATAATATTGAAACAAAAAGCATGGTACAGCAGCTAATTACAAACGCAACGAGAAGAAAGAATATAAAAAAACGCCTGATTCCTTTAAAAAAATTTTTTATTTGTGTCTCATTTCTCACTTAACCACCGCCTTATATCCAAGACCATGAACAGTCACAATTTCAAAGGCATCACAATCTGCAAGCTTCGAACGCAGTTTTGTCATGTATACATCAACAGCTCTCGGCGCAGTTTCTGTATCCGTATCCCAAAATTCATCCATAAGCTGTGTTCTTGTAAACGTCTTTTTCGGATAAGACAATAACTTATAAAGAATACAAAACTCTCGATTCGTCATTGGTATCTCTTCCCCGTTCAAATAGGCGGTATGTTCATCCGCATCCATCACAAAACTGCCAATCTCTAACTTTCTATTGGCTGCAATCTTAGCACGTCGAAGAAGTGCCCCTATACGCAAAAACAATTCATCCAAATCAATAGGCTTAACCATATAATCATCCACGCCAATGCGAAAACCTCTTTGCTTTGATGTAATATCATCCCGCGCAGTCATAAAAAGAATCGGAATATCCTCATTGAGTTCACGAATACTCTGGGCAAACGCAAAACCATCCACCCCCGGCATCATAATATCCGATACAATCAGGTCAAACATGGCAGCCTCAAGTGTATCATAAGCTTCTGCTGCATTCAGACAGCCCACAGCTTCATACCCGTTTTGATTCAAAAACGAGCAGACTGTTCTGTTTAGTTCTTTATCATCTTCCACAACTAATATTTTAAACATCGCAAACCCTCCACAAGTCAACTTTTTCGCAATATTATGACTCTAGGAATCAATCACTTTATGTCTTGATTTCCTACTGTTATTGTATATCATAACATCCAAATATTCCACTGCATACATTTCGTAAAAATTTTTTATAATTTTGTATTTAATAATATTTTTATAATAGTGTCTTCTCTGCATTCTATAACATAGGGGCAAAGATTCTTACTACCGCACAGATAAGCCGCTGAAGCAAATTCGTTTTAAGCATCTTAGGTGTAACCTGAATACATTTTTCAAGTGTATTTTCGATATCTTTTTTCAGAGACTTATTTGCTTCACATTGATACATCCATACACCATTTTCAAAATGATGAACAAGACTTCTGTAATCAAGATTTATCGTTCCAATCATTGCATAATCATCATCCACCAGATAACTCTTCGCATGAATAAACCCCGGCTCATATTCATAAATCTTAACTCCTGCCTGCATCAACCGGTGATAAAAGCTTCTTGTCATACTGAATATCAGCCTTTTATCCGGGATATGTGGAACAATTATCCTCACATCCACCCCTCTAAGAGCAGCATTTTCAATATCTGTGCAAAGGTCATTATCTATAATAAGATATGGCGAAGTCATCCATGCATACTGTACAGCACCAGCAAGCATATTCTGAATAACACTTTTTCCGACTCTTCGCTCATAAATCGGATGTGGGCCATCTCCAAATGGAATCATATATCCCTGCTCCGTAATGCCTGATTGCACCGGATATAATTCATTTCCTGTAACCAATATTTCCTTTTCATTGATGCCGAAAGCCACTAGAAAAAGCTTTGTCAGTTCCCATACTGCTTCGCCCTCCAGACGAATCCCTGTGTCCTTCCAGTGTCCATGCTTTTCGATTTCATTAATATATTCATCCGCAATATTCACACCTCCGGTATAACCGATTTTGCCATCAATCACAAGTATTTTTCGATGGCTGCGATTATTAAACTCACTGTCAGCATTACCTCGCAGTCTTGAAAAAGGAATTGCCTCAATCCCCCAGTTTCTTAATGTTCTATGGTAATCTCCCGGCAGCGTCATCATACAGCCGATGTCATCATATAACACTTTGATTTCAACGCCTTCCGCCGCTTTCCTTTTCAAAATATCCAATATAGAGTTCCAAAACTTTCCTTCTTCAATTCTTTGAATGATTGCGTGTCATCTATTTTATAGGAATGCCGTTTCAAATCAGCCAAACGTCTGATAAACTTTTTTTGAAGTGTCCTAGAATAAAACATAAAATACAACATAAATCCGGCGATTGGAACAATCAACAAAAGAAGCAGCCAAGGCACTTTATAGTCTGGATTATCATCTGATGCAATGACCTTTATCACACATGCAATTTCTGTCGCATATGCAGCAAGATAAAAGTATGGGACATAATAGCATAAAGTAATTACAATGCCGATAACTGCCAACACCTCAAACAATGTGATAAAGATAGCAATGATATACCTTACCGGTATATAATCAATTTCTCGCTGCACAACTTTTTTGTTTACATCATAAGTAATTGTCTTTTTCATATGCACCTCACAAATCCAACAATAGCGAGATGCTTTCTTAGCACCCCGCTTATGTACGGAACTTTATTTATTGCCCTTTGCTGCATCAATGCGCGCCTGCGCCTCTTCCTGACGTTTTTTCGCCTCGGCAATCTGCTCATCTCTTTCTGCCTGCATCATAGCTTTGCGTGTTTCAGGCTTTCCCATTGCCTTTGCTTCTTCCCAGTTAGCCTTGGATTCAGCTTTCACCGCTGCCAAATTCGCTTTGTCAACCTCATGCTGTGCCTTTGCACTTTCCTTCATGTCCTGAAATGCTTTTTTCAAAAATTCTGCCATCGTAATTCACCTTTAACCTTCCATAATTTTATTGCTGAGAGCAATGATTTCGTCTGCATATTTCTTACGTCGTGAACCGAGAAATTTCTTATAAATTGGATAATTCATAATAGCCATGAACATACCAACAATACCGATAATGATACCTGGCATCATAGTGTCTGTCATACCAATTTTTGTTCCAATATCGGTCATAACAAGACTCATGCCGCTTCCCATAATAATGGCACTAACACTGCCAAACACATAGGCAAAGACATTTGCTGGTCTTTTCACCTTTGCATCCAGTTCTCGTAATGCATCCAGCTCAGTGCTTTCCTTTTCCATGTACTGGGTACGAATTTTTTCTACCATAAAGTTCTGTGAATTATTATTCATTGTTTTTCCCTCATTCTTTCTTGATTATAGTGATATTGTAAACATTCAATGTTTTTAAAACTTTTGTGAAATGTTTCTGTTTTGTTAAAAAGTATTTTTTTCATTCATCAATTCTTCTGTCAGTTCCAGTATTCTTGCTGTATACTTTGCTTTGGTTTTATCAAAAACCCTGCGATATACCGGATAAGCAGCAATCATGCCAAATGCTCCGATAATGCTAAGCAAGACACCAACGACAATTAACATCCCTCCACTTCCAATCACCTGCACCGCTAGACATATTCCCAATCCAAAAATCAGAAATCCACCGACTCCCGCACATAGGGATTCCACCATTCCTGAGGTCTGAACACATCTGTCAAGCCGCTTCAATTCTTCAAGACTGCTCTCACTTTGTGGCAGATACTTTTTCCTGATTTCCTGCACTTCTTTATTTTCTTTTGCTGAATATTTATAGCAAAAAGTTGTATCCTGATTCATCATTTTCTCCTTCTTTGATTTTATGCTCTGATTGTAGCTTGGGGTTGTTAAAAAGATTTTTGAGAAATGTTTCTGAAATGTTAAAATTGAGAATTTTTTCTTGCTATTTGCACAAAAAAGGCGGGAATTTCTCCCGCCTACAGTGGTCCAAAGAGTTTTCACCCAGACCAAACTCTAAATCTATCATTATTTTGGCACACCATACAGAATAAAATAAAGAATCATCGAAATCACATCCACCGCAAACAGCACTCCCAGCACAATTCCTGCGATTTTTACTCCCATTTTTGCTTTCTTTTTATTATCTTCTGTTAAAACTTTTTCTTCCAAAGCTTTTATCTTCTCAGATGTTGCAGATGAATTATCCATAGTCTGCTTTTCTTTTCCTAACACCAGTTCATCTAATGAAACTTCAAATATATCACTGATTGCAGCCAGTTTTTCCATATCTGGTGTGGTGTCTCCCATCTCCCACTTAGAGACAGTCTGTCTTGATACGTTTAATTTATTTGCTAATTCCTCCTGAGAATATCCTTTTTGTTTTCGCAGTTCATATAATCTATTGTGAAATTCCATGTTTTTTCTCCTGTGTTTTATAAATTTTACTAAGTACAAGCACTGCTGCCCCTAACATTACTGTCGTTAAAATACCGGCTTCTATTCCGTACACTCCTCCGTTTATTATACTAGACTCCTCCGCTTTAAAGCAAATAATTCCCGCCTGACTAACTTCACTTCCACTTAATGTCAAACCGAAAACTCCGTAAAGTAAAAAATTCCATACACTGTGCAGCCCACAGGAAATCCAGATATTTTTTCTGCATACAACCAGTAAAGAAAAAAGAATGGATACCAGATACAAATTCACTGTTCCAATCACTGCAAATACTGTATCTGCTTCAAAAAGGGTAGAAAAATGTGGAAAAGCAAATGCTGTTGAACTGATAAATACTGCCATACCAAGCGAAACTTTCTTCCTAAGTGACTGCATCAGAAATCCCCGGCACATTACTTCCTCTGCCGCACCTTGAATCATAAAACCACCAAGCAAAGCCAATGTATAGGACACATCCATGTTTTTCTCCACTCCGACATAAGAAATGCCGCCAGCCATGCAGCACACTCCCATAATTACCACCAATAAAACTATCGCAATGACTGCTCCAACAAAATAATCTAAAATGTGTTTATGAAATCCTATTAATGCTAATGTTCGTTTTTCAATGCATCTGCAATACAAAACTGTCAGCAATAAGAAAATAAAATATCCATAATACTGCATTAATATTGCAATGTTTCCCTCTGGCATCACTCCATGCAATGGGTCATATCCCATTGCAGATAAAACTCCAATCACTATTGCTTCACCCAAAACAGCCGAGCCAAAATACAAAAGTAAAAATGCCACTAGTTTTTTGATAATATAAATGATTTTCGGTACATCCTCCATGTGATGAAATGGACTAATCATTTTTAAATTTTTGTTCATAAAAAATCTCCTTTGCAAAAGTTTTTGATAGCTTTATTGTATAAATCCATCGAAAAAACTTCTACCAAGGAGACTTAACAATCTGTCACGAAAAGCTGACAATGCTGCTTAACTTCTCTACCGTTTCCTCATCCGCAAATCCATTTGCTGCTCCATCAGAACCAATCTTATATGAAGCAAAGATTTCTGCCTTTTTCAGCGCATCTACTGGCGAATTTCCTTTCACATAATAATGCACAAAGGAGCTAAAAAGTGCATCGCCTGCGCCAACGGTATTCACTACCTCACCCACCGATACCGCTGGAAGCTCGTAGAATTTCTCTTCTTTTTTCACATACATTAATGCGCCTTTTTTGCCCATGCCAAGTACGATAATTTCATTTTCATAACGCTGCTCTAAATCCATCAGAAATGCGCGGTAATCTGTTTTGATGCCCTCATCACTCAAAAACAAAATATCTGCGTACTGCATAAAGTCTTTATTATATTCGTCCTCAAGGTCACTTAATACGTGCACGTCCGTAGCAATCAGCTTTCCTGCTGCCTTTGCTTTTTTGAGCAATCCGCGGTTAAAATTCGTGTTGCACGCAATCACAACGTCACAATCCTCATACAATTCTTTTTCAAAATCATAAGACATCTCCTGTATATCTTTTAAATCACAGTAAATCTGTCTTTTTCCTTCGTCATCATATAAAACAACGGAATTAGGTGTCTCCTTCAACACGCGCTTAACACTTTCTGTAGAAATGCCGATTTCTGCAATTTTACTTGTAACATATTCTGCACCAAAATCCTTTCCCGTCATCGTAAGCAGCGTTACGTCATCATTTAATGTCTTTAATGCCTTTGCAAGATTGTATGCGACACCAGACACCCGAGTATTCACTCCGAAAAACGGATAATCAATCGGATAATATTCAATTGGAAATTTTCTTACTTTTACTGTTGTTTCTGTGTTGACAAGTCCTGAAATTAAGATTTTTTTCATGTCTGCCGCCTTTCTAAAAATCCTTCTCTTCCTGTTTTGTGTGGATATGTATCTTTTCGTAAATCTCTCTGCCGTAAAGCTGCCTTATTTTTAACATATAAATGTCATTGTGAATGTGCTCTTTTATAATACTTTTTATCAAATCATTATTGCTCACTGTACCACTCCAATTGCTGCGCCCATTGCCAGCATCTGCTATCATTGCCATCGTATCGTCAGCCACAATCATAAATCTTCGATTGGTATTCTCCGGTGTTCTTTTTCTCATATGGGAATAAATCTCAATTTCTTCGCAGGAAACATGAAGCTCCACAAAAGAAAAAACAATTATTCGCACTCCGCGTCCTGCTGCATTCGAAAGTTCTTCATTTAAAAGTTCCAAATCAATATCCGTATTGATAAAAATCTCTTCTTTCGCATCCCGGATGATACTTTTTGCCTTTTCCATAATGACATCAAATCCACTGATAAGAGCATATTTCTGCTCATATCTTGTTTCAAGATACTGTGTCAAACCAGCTTTCGCATTTTTCAGATTCCTAGTATAATCGCCCTCTACCTTTCCCATCAGAACCTCCGGCTCCTGCGCAATATACATCACAGTCTCCTCCGGCACGACCTCAACCATGCCCTTTTCTACCATATGCTCTAGGGCATTGTAGATGGATGACCTCGATATATCAATTTTCTTTGCAATCTGGTACGGCGACATCGCACCATAATCTAAAAGAGTAAGATAAATCTTGCATTCTAAGGTGGAAAAACCAAGCCCCTCTAAACTGGCTAATAAATCTTCCATGTCTGCTCCTCCCTATAAAAATTTTTTTGAGTTGTATATATTTATTTTTTGTAATTAAAATCTCTGTTTCTTCTTATTTAGTATCATATCATTCCATATTGTAATTAGTTGTATATTTTATACAACGTTTATTTTATAGTATTATGCAAAGGCTCTTTTGTCAAGCCAAACTCTTCATGCAGTCACTTGATTTTCCTCGCGCCGAGCGCGGTCGCTTGCGACATACTACATCTTCACGCAAGTGTGCATCCAAAGAGACTTTCATTATTGAAAGTCTCTAGGAGCATTTTAACTTTAATAGGAAGAGCTTTCACACATTAGCGTGACAAGTTCTTTCCTATAAAGTTAAAAAGTGCGCTGCATCAACACCTCTGCTGATATAGCGCACTTTTTGTACAATATTTCATTTACATTCCTTCTGTTGCCTTTATCGTCACCTCACATTCCGCCAGATAACGGGACAAATTAAAGTTTCGAATACCGATATCTCCCACTCGGTGTTTTAAGTTCCTTAAGTACCGATAGGCTGCACTCGTGTCAAAATACTCATCATCTACATTTTCAAGAAAATAGCAGTTGACATCATAACCTTTCTCTGCTGCCCATTCCACCATAACCGGTGCAGCATCTGCACTTAATCTGCTTAAGAAATAAAAATCGTCGTATTCCTCGCCCATAAAAAAGCTGCTTCGCGTTTCCCTGCTGCCCTCGATGTTTACTTTTGCAATCCAGTAATCAGGATGAGAAAATGACAAGCCCAGATACAGGCAGGTCACTACCACCATGCTATAACGAAACAGTGGGAATTTTTCTTTTATAATATAAACGATTACACCTGCAAATATGAAAAACAATACTGCCAGACTCCACAGCACCAAAATACGAAGAAACGTCAGATAATAATATTGGATATAAATGAGCATTCGCATGGCACTAGATGCAATCATCACAATTGTGCATAAAGACATTACAGTAAGAATCCCTTTTAAAACCCTGCTTGGTTTGAAAAAATACAGCCCAATCAATACAATAATCAAATTCAAGATACTGACTGCCAATAACTGAAAGAATCCTTCTCTTGCATACTCTGCATAAGTATACCCTTCTGGAAGCTGCATATTTCCCACAAAAAGATACACAATCTGAATCCCGCAAAATATCAGATATACAACTGTTAAAATACCTGCAACAGGAATTCCAACCAATGGCTCTAATTTTCGTGCATCTGCTACCTCTTCCTTGATTTTATTTTTGCAAAGATATGTGAATACACAATAGCTTGCCAAAAACATAAAACCAATCATAAAAGCAATCTGAAACCAGTCTCCAATCTTCAAGTTGCTAAAAATTCTGTCAGACATATCGCGAAATACTGCATCCGCGCTGACTAAAAGTAAAAACACCACGATAAACAATGGAATTGTAATTGCGATTCCAAGCAGTACATACAAATATTTACTATTCTTTTTATCCAGCTTATTCTTAAAATACCAGCATGCATCTACAAATGGCCTGCCAAGTTCACCAATCGACATCACACATACCTTGGTAATCTCCCCTAAAAACTTGCCAAGATTCCACTGCCTTGTATCATACAAAAGTCCAAGCAATAAACTTATTGTCAGTAGAAACACACCTGTTTTATTGAAAAAAATAATCCTCCTGTCATCCGTACAAAATGTCGATACCGCCAACAAAATCATGCTGATAATATAAAAAATACTCTCTTTTTTCAGCTTCCGCTCAAGCTTTGATAAGCCAAAGCAGATAAAACCAATACTGCCTGCTACAAAAAGAACATAGGTAATTCCAGACTTATTGTGAAACATACAAAACGCATACAGACACGCATATAAAAGTGCTGCCATTCCAAAAATATGGAAATTCTCTTTTATTTTTTTATCATATAATGTATTTGCAGTTTGCTGCATTACTGTCTGACTGCAGTTTACTGCTCCATTCATTCCCATCGTTTCATTTATTCCTACCGCATTGACCTGTTGATTTCTATTTAATTCTTCATTCATCTTCGTTTCCCCCTTCTTCCTCTTCATCCGGCACATACTCTAAAATATCTCCCGGCTGACAGTTAAGTGCTTTGCAAATCGCATCCAGCGTGCCAAAACGAACCGCTTTCGCCTTGTTATTTTTAAGAATGGACAAATTCGCCAGCGTAATATCCACTTCCTTGGCAAGCTCTGTCAATCCCATTTTCCTTTTTGCCATCATTACATCCAAATTAATTATAATTGCCATGTTCTTACTCCATTCTATATGGTAAAATCATTTTCTTCTTTATATCCAATTGCTTCTTCAAATACAAACGCCAGCACTTCGCTGAACAAGCCCGCGATTGTAAATACCAGAATCACTACCAGCATGGCAGGTGTTAAATATACAATTGTTCGGACAACGGACATCAGCACAATGAAAAAGCTCCATTTTCCCATCTTGTTAAGACTTACTACGTTTTCTCTTACAAAGCATTCCTTTGCCAAAACCGTTTTGAAAATTTTACGAAGCTCCCGGATAATCACAACTGCAGCAATTCCAAGCACAAAATAAATCAGCACCATTTCTCCATAATGCTCTTTAAATTTCTCAACATAATTCCCTAAAAACTTCAGACTAAACGGCAGCGTTGCTGTTACTACAATTCCCCCAAAGAACATGAAATCTAAAAAATACTTCGTTAATTTAATCAATGATTCTTTCTTCATACTCATTTTTCCCCTTCTGCGGTATCTTTTTCTTTAAATGGATAATACTACTAGTTGTATTGAATGTCAATATTATTTTATTGTTTTTCGATAAATTAATATCGTTTTTCAGAATGTCACATAAAATAAAAAATGCCAAGCATCCACAAAATATCAGATGCTCGGCATTTTCATTAACCAATATGTGCTTCGATTTTTATTCCATGCTGTCCGACCTGTTCCTGAACTGCCTGCAGGAATTCCTCACACTTGGAAGAAATTTCATATTTGAAATGAATCTCTATCACAGCTGTTTCAACCTCGATGTCTGGATAGCGCTCCATATATTGCTTTCCTTCCAAAAAGGCTATATACGCATTTATTTTATTCTGTAAAAGCTTTAAATGCTCAAACTCGCTCAAATTTGTATCTTCCCAAGGAAGATGGTCAGCCAATAAAAGTCTCAATGACTTCTTTTCCGGGTCTACACCCATTCCATCTATTACATTTACATTATCAATTGCCATTTTCTTTTCCTTTCTTATCACACGTATTCATTATAAAAAATATTACTATCTATCCAAAAAAGTCAACACATCAAGCGGCTTTTTTATCTGGAAAAAATCTGGTTTTGGTTTAGAATCCTGTGTCGTATTCTCCTTCAAATACCAGACTGCCTGCGCTGTTTTCATGCCAAGCTTTCTAGCCGCTTCCAACTCACAACTGCCGCCATCCCCTATATAGACGCATTCCTCAGCTTTTACTGAAAAACCCTCCATGCATCTTACAAAAATCTCTTCATCGGGTTTTGCAATTCCTAATTCAAACGAAAGATAAACTTTATCAAAATATGGAAAAAGCTCACTATTTCGAATTACTTGTGCCTCCTCAGAAAAGCAATTACTTATTAAGCCAATAAAAACACCTTTCTCTTTTAATTTTGAAAGCATTGGAATAATTTCCGGGTGTAAATGCCTGAAACATTCTTCCTTTGCTGCCATGCGCTTTCTGACAATCTTATTCAATAGTTCTTCGGAATAACATTGATTCTCCCTTAAGACCTTTTCTAATGCGGATTCTAAGGTCAGCTTTCCTATGGAACGCTCATATTCCGTCGGACGCCAGAACCGTTGAAACACTTCTACCTGAATCCCCGCGTCTTCCGCCATCTGTGTACCGAAATATAATGGACTTTCATAGTGCGTAATCAGAGTCTCATACATATCAAAAATTACTGCTCGTGTCATGATGTTTCCTTTTCTTATCCGTTATTTCTTTTTTCTTTATACTTTTTCCAAACCATTCTAACTGAAAGTGCTGCAAAAGCTGCATCAAAAATAAAAATCAATATAGCGGCAGAAGTTTTATCACTTTCCAAGCAATCTAAGCCAACCATTGCAAATATTCCTATCATGCCAACATAGATTACTAAAAGAATAAGCAATGCCAAAACTCTAAGCAACATAGGAATCTTTCTGCTTGTGCCTAATTCCAGACTTCCTTCAAGAACAATTTCAAAAATCAATTCAAATAAAATATCCATTCCCCTTCTCCCCGTTCGTATCATCTTTTATGCTTTTTTATCAAACAACGAAGTATTTCCACTGTTCGATAAATTCATAAAGGTATCCTTATCGCTGTGTGGAAACAACATTTCCATATATAGATTTCCTAATAAATTTTTTACTGTTTCTGCATCCACATTTGCAACTGGAAAATCCTCTTTTTCCAGACGTTTTATATTTTCCAAAACTTTTTCAATATTCTGACGTGCCAAATCTTCCGGCTTCTGTTCGTCCGTCGGTACTTTTGAGGAATCCGGCTCCATAATTGGTTTTGTTTCTGGAATGTTATATACAACATTTTTACATGTTTTTTCAAAACATTCCGGAGCATACTTCGCCAGATAGCGTAAATCATCCATCATTAATGGCTGTTTATTATGAATTTTCAGGTAAATATTAACAAGATGTGTATCTTTCCCCATAAGCTCCCCCTCCTATGAAATTCATACTTTCTTTATTCTATTTTATAATTTTCCAAATAATTTGTACAGCAAACCTTCTTCTATTTTCTGTGCATCCGCATGAAAAATATCAATTTTGTCTTTATCTGCACTTCTATCTGAAAATGCGGGGTATAAAAAACCAAAAACCGGCTCTGCCGGCTCATATTTATCACGCATAGGACTTATCGTACAGATAATGAAATCATACACTTCTTCTGATTCCCACAAATTTTCCTTATCTTTTCCCTTAAGGGGTACATCATATGTTCCATGAAATACAAAGACTGCAAACTCATTGTCAACCGGATATCCATCTGCAATCTGTTCATAAAAGATGTCCATCAGCGCATCATTTTTCAAGCCGCATTGTTGAATTGCTGAAAGTAACTGCCACATACTCTCTCTTCCTTTTGCAGTATCTGGAAAAGTGTATTCTTTCAACTGTGTATTTGTTTTGGAAAAGGGAACTGCCTTTGCCAATTCTAAATTTCTCGCTTTCTCAGAACTAGAAAGCTTTCCGAAATGGATGTTAAAGCTCTCATCCACCTCTCCCATATCATTGATATATGCCCCTGCAATCCTGTCGAAACAGCTTCTTGACGGTGTCATGCGTCTTGTCAGCTCCAACATATCCTCTCTGTTAATCATCTTAATCTTACTCCATGTTTTAATCTCATGCTTTCACTATACAATAATTTGTGGTTATTTTACAGGGGCTATTTTTCTAGCAGCTCAATAAGCTCTGCCATATCTTCCACGTCTTTTCTTACCTTCATTACTTCCTCATCATAATCTACTTTCTTGATATTGACATCCACACCCCTGACGTGCTTACGGGAAATGCTCTGAATTTCATTATTTTTCCCCGGAAATCTATTCGCGCATATTTCCCATGACTAGTAAAATGTCTTACGTCCACCTGTTCAAATACAACGCCTTGATAACTTGCCTTTAAATAATCCTCCGTCAGATGCCCGTCAAACTTAAGCAGTTTCGAGTTATATAGCTCAGGTCCAGTAAAACCATGCTTCCATTCATATTGAATATTTTCGAATTTTTCTTTCAGCATTTCTTTTACAAATACATTTTTATAAAATTGTCTATAAAAATTATAATACTTGGATGACTTCGCTGCCGCCATAATCGCAGCAACGATTCCTATCCCATAAGCCATTAAGCACTTTCCCGTATCTGGGCATAGAAAAAGTGGACTTATTATCGTTGCAAGCATAAGAAAAAGTGTGAGGTTAGAATATCTTTCAGACTTTTTCCTTAGCAGTTCTAATCTTTCAATGACCTTTTGTACTTTTGCTTCATTCATTTTTCTGTTCCGTTCTGTCTGTTAGTTTTCATATTTCAAGAGAAGATTGGATTTTTCATTCTTAAAAACCACCATATCTCCTTCCTCTATTTTAGCTTCATAAAGATACCCATCTGCCACACGAATCTTACTTTTCGCTCCATTTTCATCTTCTAATGTAACAATTGCCTGAACTTCGCTATTTAGCTGACGCTCTTCACAGCCATAATCTATATCTTCATCAATACACAATACCCTATAAACCACGAAATTCTCCTGCCTCTCTCTTAATTCACTGAAAAACTATTTATCCCAAAGCTTTGACACCTGACATCATCATATTCCACTTTAAAACTTCCTCATTGATATAATTTTTAAACTCATTGGAAATATATGTGCCAAATTTCTGCCATACATCTTCCTCATCCGACAACCTTTCCAAAATGGTTACATCTACTACATTTACCGCTTCATCATTTCCGTTTTTCCACATATCTTCAATTGCTTTAACATATATCTCTATTAAATCTGCTTTTTCTTGATGGGATTGTAACAAACTAATCAATGGCTCTGTAACCAAATCTTCTACTAAAATATGTAACAAAATACCATTAAAATCATTCAAATGTTCTTGCAAAATTTTTCGTCCATCAATTGTTAAATCTGCTAACATTTTTGCACACTCTGTAACATCCATAGCTTTCCTTTTTCAATATTTTGCAATTGTTTCATGCAAAATGTATCTTTTATTGGGTCAGTAAAAGTATCATGACTGCTGGAAGATTATTCATTATGTGAAGCAGTATTGGTATTGTCGCATTCCGGCTAAATACCATCACTGTACCATATATCATTCCTGCAACAAACTGAGGGAGATTATAAAGAAACTCCTCCGGCGTAAATCCATTAATATGAATCAACATAAATATAATCGCTGATACAAATATTCCAATTATCTGCATCATTTTCTCTTGCATAAAAAAGTGTCGTCGCCCGACGCTTCCGAAAACGCTTTGCATTTTCATCTGACGCACACCACGTACGAACACTTTCCTATCACATAAAAAAGCCGGTATGAGTCTGAAAACAACTTCTTCCGTTACCGGCCCCATGATTCCTAGCCCAATTATCAAAAGCCAAGTAGGAAATTGCCCATGAAGTTCTGCAACAGAATGCTCATTTATTGATTCATACTCTGGATTCAACAGCATAATTGGTAAACATGCGATGTTACTAAGAAAGATATCCAGAATAAATGCTCCAAATAAGAAAAGAATATTTTTAACCCAACACTCTTTCCACACTTGAATCCCTTCCCTTATTTTTTCAGAAAACAAAAATACGCCAACTCCTCCAATTACAATATAGGAAGCCATCTGAAGCATGACTGACAAACGCATTGGCATATCAAATAACCGTAAAACCAGCTTAGTATAGACAATATGTACTGCAATGTATAACAGTAATAGTCCAATCAGCATTTTTTTATCTCTTATCATATTTTGTTGTAACATTTTTTCACTCCTGTTGATTTAATGCACAACAGAAACGGAGGAACATAGCAGTAACAACAATATCCCTAAGGCGGTCAAAATAAGAAGCGCTGAGTAAAAGAAGTTCTCACCAACAATTGCATTCTTCTTTTTGGCAGCAAAAGACCGTTTTAATAAGCCTACTCCCGCAAATGCATAGGCAAGCATTACTACAAATACAATTATTCCATATGCCGGAATACTCTTAAAAAAAGCTACTCCTGCAAGTAGTACGATAGAAACAATAAGAATCGTAAAGGTTTTCTTCCTTTCGGAATTTCGACCAGATATTGTTATTTCAATCGCATTGGAAATTGCTTCATTCACATCACCTGAAACAATGCTGTTCTCTTCATTTCGCTGACCATGCATAAGTTCAAGCACAGTGACCTCAAGTTCCTTAGCCAATGGTTCAATTAATGATATATCAGGATAACCATGACCGTTTTCCCATCGGCTGATAGCCTTATCCGTCACACCAAGCCTGTCCGCCAGTTCCTTTTGGGTATACCCCTTAGCTTTCCTTTGCTCTACTATAAATTTTCCGAATTGTTGTGTATTCATTTTTTCTCTCCTGCAGTTAAGATTACGTTACAATGATACCCAAAAGCACCTCTTCGTACAATCTATGATTCGTAGAGTGGCGTATTTACTGCGTTTTAAAGTTTTCTCCTATCTCTTTTTGTAATTCGTCAACAAATATTTAATTTGTAATTTCTTTAAACAAACCAACTTGTTATCCCCTTTTAATTGCTCTGGTCAAAAAATGTAATTCTGTTATATCTTCCAACTGACATTCACTATAACCATTGATAACAAATCCACTTTCAATTTGTCCGCCAATATAATCTTCCATAGTATGTCCATACTCTACCCAATCACTGGTACTATCAAAATCAGAAGAACAATATGGCATTCTATTTACAGCCTTATAATATCCTCCGTTTTCATCATCAACAAAATCACATAAATAATTTATCGGACTTGGTGCTATCATTATAAATATTCCACCATTTTTTAAGACACGATAACATTCTTTAAATACTGGTTTTACATTTGGAACATACATTAACGAAGGAGGGTTTAATATATAATCAAAGCTGCCATCAGAAAAACGCGACAAATCACACATATTTCCTTTTTCAATTCTAATATTTAAATGCTCTGCTTCTGCTATTTTTCTGTCTTTATCTAACATCTTTTCAGAAATGTCTAAAACAGTTACTTCTGCTCCTGCACAAGCAAGCAAAGGTGCTTGCAATCCTCCTGCTCCTGCTAGACATAAAATCTTTTTCCCTTTTATATCCTTTAACCAATCTGTTGGTATTTCCTTATTAAAAAACTTTATTGTCAGCTTTCCCTCTTTGGCATTCTGCATTTCCTCTGATGTTGCACACGCCGACCAATCCACATTATTTTCTACAAGTTCATTTATATTTCTTTCAACTTGTTCATATACATTCACCACAATACCCTCCTATAACTTGCATAATGCAAATTCAAAAATTTAACCAGTTACCAATTCAAAAATACCGCCTTCAAATACAATGTCGTTCCCATTAGAGTCTTTATAAAATGATACTTTTTCTGTCCCAACCTGTTTGAAACCTAAGGCTTTTAACAATGATACCGATGGTATATTATTTATTGCTGTACCCGCAGAAAATCTCGTTATTCCAATTCCTTTCAGATAATCAAAAAGTGCCAAATGACTTTCTTTTGCATAACCCTTGCCATGAAAATCAGAGTGGAAACAGTATCCTATTTCATATCCATTTTCTCTGATATTAAACGCAATATAGCCAATTACCGTATCATTGAAACAAATCGCAAAAAACATATGCTCTATCCCACTATTGGCTTTCGCCCATCTGGATATTCTTGTATGTACATCTTCATCATCGATATTATGAGGCATATCATACTGAGCAAATTCAGACGTGTTAAAATTCTCCCAAATTTCTTTTATACTTTTCCAATCATTCTCTGTGATATGTCTAATCGTTAATCTTTCTGTTTTAAGTAACATGTCTTTTCTCTCCCGTAAATTCAACTTTGACTAATTCATTACATACATTTCCACTCATCATAAGATAATATGCTTCTTTTCAAAATGTACCACCTCCATGAATTAATAAGCAGAGATGTTTACGCCCCTACTCATCTCCGCCCAAAATCACCCAATTTTAGGTCAGTCACTATCCGCATCACAAAACCATCTAGGAAATGTTATCAAGCAATAATCTCCCGTTCTCAATCAATATATCATTTTTTCCTAATCTCCTTCTTATTTTCTCCCATCCCACCGAGCCTTCCACCGCCGTAATAAACGATACTTTGCCCGCAATTTTACGTTCCTGATAAAATAAATGCTCTTTCATTTTTTCATTATTTTCTTCTAGTCGTTCCAACTCTTCTAAATATTTGTAATATTCTTTAACAACATCATTCACATATTGTCTCCCAACAGATAATCTGTTCCCATTCTCAAAATGAACTATATTTACACCTATGTATTTTATATGTTGTCCATCTTTTTCAAGGAACATTTTTCTCTTCTTTTTAGGATTTGTTTTCAAATTTATGTTTTTAAGAAATCCGTCAATTACTTCATCCAATCTTTTATATTCTCCATCATCAAATGCAGTATTCTTTGAAATTAAAATATCATCTGCATATCTCGTATATATGTAACCTTTTTTATTACAATAATCCATAATTTGATTATCAAATCCCAACATATATATATCCGACAAAACCGGTGATATTACCAATCCCAAAGGCAGTTTTTCTTCCACATAGAAACTTGCAATAATATTCTTCAAAATTTCTTCATATGCTGGATCAATATCAAATGTTTTCCTTATTATTTCTACAAGATGGTTTTGCTCAATATTATTAAAGAATTTACTTATATCATATTTTGCGAAAGCATTACTCTCTCTATGAAATTCGACGCATTTCCTTATAGAACCGCCTTTTTTATATGCAAATGA
The DNA here is from genome assembly GCA_045121975.1 of Roseburia sp. Classification (GTDB taxonomy): domain Bacteria; phylum Bacillota; class Clostridia; order Lachnospirales; family Lachnospiraceae; genus Roseburia. Next base: position 15,724 of record JBGVHB010000116.1, on the reverse strand, counting down.
CATTTCACTTGATATATATCCTTCTCGTAAATGAGAATCCATTTTTTCGTGCATCTTTCTAATATTTAACCCATCTTTGGAATCGGCATATTTTACAAGTTCTCTCTTCTTTCCACCTTTTGACAAAGAAAATTTCTCATAAAACATTAGCGGATTTTCCTTACATTTGACTATATTCTGATAATCCTCTTCTGATAAATTAAATATCTTCAAAGGATTATTTCCCTTAATTTCTGTATAAGAATCTAAAACCATATCCATATGTCTATCTACAAGTCTTAGCCCCTTGTAAGTAGAAAAACAGTGATACACATAACAGAACGTAATCATATGGTAAACGATGTCTTCAAATGAAAAACTTAAAACGGTGCTAATTTCTAACTCCGATTCAATTGGGACTCCATTTTTTACCATATAGTTTTTTAAAGTTTCCCTTGTGACATTTTGAATGTGCTCAACATCATAATCTGCAATATTTGCAGCTTTATTTGTAATCAATTTATTATGATAATTTTCATACATTAATGAGGAAACTATATAGAAAAGCAAACTAATAGATACATGCAAAATTATTTTGCCGTCTCTCTTTTGATAAAAGATATCATAATCATTTTGAGGATACTCTTCATTTTCCTGTAATATAACGCTTTCCATCTTCTTGTTTTTATAGATATCATCGTTTAATATATCAGTCTCTATATTGTCTGGAATCACATCACCTATAAAACCATAATGTTCAACAGCATAATCCGTTGCTATAACACTTCTTTTAATAGATGGCCGATATTCTATACACTTAGCTTGCTCTGTGTTCATATTTAAAATAACATCTTTTACGAAGTATCCGACGTTCTTTTTATTTAAAACATCCGACTCTTTCGGTATATATGCTACAACTTTATTCTTGAATGCATGATTCATAAATAAACCTAATTCTGATGCCGCAGATAGTGTATCCAAAAAAATATAGGTTTTATATGAGATGGCCGCAAAAATCTCTTCTAACAATTGTATATTAACTGTAGGATCTTTAATATTTTCTTCTGTCAAAAAATCGTCTATTATGAGTGGCAACACAGAATCTCCAAAATTATCTTTGAAACACTTTCTCATAATATTTCTTCTATCAGCCTTGTTGGACTTTTGATAATATGGTCCACACAAAAACACTATCGGTCTTCTGATCGCAATTTTATCTCTTAAAATGTACCCCATCTTTTCTCCTTACAATAAAAAAAGAAATCCTACCAGTAGAAAAAGGAAGGCTAAAGCAATGTCTGAGCTTTTCGAGCGCAGGCGCGCGAGGAAAGTAAGGGCATTGATTTAGCCTTACTTTTTCGACTGCAAAAACTCCTTTTTAATATCTTTGTCATAGACAAATACTAGGATTTCTTTGTATTAAGTCTAACATCATATTCTGCCTTCGTCAAATAATATTTAAAAATCTCTCTGCCTTTTCTATTGTCTTTAGAAACATACTTAAATTCATACTCTTTAGCATTCCAACTCCACCCTAAACTTTTTAACAGGGAATCATCTTGCTCTCTTTCAAGTAGAACTATTAAAAGCCTAAGTATTCCGTTCACGTATAATCTCTTATTACCTGTACTTCTTTTAAATAGAGCATTACTTTTTTCTTGAATTAGAATTATTAATAAAAACAATTCCTTACTTGCAATTTGAATTCCTGTTTGTGGAATATCTATAAATGCCTCTTTTTTCATTTCAATTGGTCGCATCATCTTGTAAGACAATCCTTGGTTATAAAACTCTCCCTTTTCACTTGCTCTCTGTTTAAGTTGCTTTTTTAGACAATTCAAAAAATACTCTTTATCTTTCATTGCTAGCCTAACTAATAATTTATATATTTCCACTATTGAAAGATATATATTTGCATTATCTCTACAAACATAAAAATATACCTCATCCTGTGTTACCTGTATGCCGTATTCATATAAAACATCCATGTATTCCAAGGTGATTTTATCTAACATCAAATAGTGCTTTTTATCTTGAACTCCATAACCTTTGTCAAGATATTGCTTCATCTCTAGCAATCTTTTTGCTCTCATAACTGGTATAAAATTTTTCATATTTTTATATCATAACTCCATTACATTAATAAACTAAACATTTTATTCTCTAATTTCTTTACTCTTTATATCTATTTACCATTTTAAAAAACATTTCATTTTTGGTAATTAGTTTAACAACCAGTCTGCAACATCTACGATTCTTATTCCCTCATACTGGTATTCATCATGTCTAGTACGAGCTATTACCATTTTAGGATATGCATCTTTTATCTGTAATAGAGGTGCTACCTCTCGTTCAAAGGTCTTCTCATCACTAATATTATCGGATACCTGAATATATATCTTCTCATTACGCTTTATTGCCACAAAATCAATTTCTTTTTTATATAAAACACCTACATATACCTCATATCCTCTGCGAAGAAGTTCTATTGCAATGATATTTTCAAGAACTCTTCCATAATCCATATTCTTCGTTCCGAGCTTCGCATATCGGAAAGTATGATCACTCAAATAGTATTTATCATTGCTTGAAAGGTATTTTTTCCCTCTGACATCATATCTGCGAATTTTATAAAATGCAAACGCATTACAAAGATATTGCATATATGCGCCAATCGTAACATGGTTTGCCTTTTCTTTAAGTCCATTTAGTGAATTTGCAATATTTCTTGCAGACGATAAATTTGATATATTATCCATCAAATAATCAACTATTCTCTGCATCAATTGGGTGTTACGAATTTTATATTTCTTTCGAATGTCTCTAACGATTAATGTATCAAAGACATCTGCTATATAGTCGTACTTTGCTTCATTATCTTTATATAAATATGAACCAGCCATACCACCTTCAAGCATATAATTGTCTAACGCGGTATATTTATCTTGGCATCTAAAATATTGCATATATTCTTTAAAAGAAAATGGATATACTTTTATTTCGAACGTTCTGCCTGTAAATAAAGTTGCAAGATCTGAACTTAGCAAAAATGCATTTGAACCTGTTATATAAATATCATACTTCTCTGTCGCATGCAGACCATTAATTGCTTTTTCAAAATCCGTACACATCTGTACTTCATCAATAAAAACGAAATTCTCTTTCCCCTTTACATAATGGTCATTAATATAATCATACAATTGGCGATACTCTAGTAACTTATCAAACTCTGGCAAATTAAAATTAATATGAATAATATTATAATCCTCAATATTTTGTTCAATATAATCTTTGAATGCCTCAAGTAGTTTTGACTTCCCACTACGCCGTACTCCTGTAATAACTTTGATGTCCGGAGTACCTATAACATTTATCACTTTGTTTAAATATTGCTTACGTTCAATTAATTTCATAGTTGTTCACCTCTTTGTAATATTATACTTTTTCCATTTACCAAAATCAATCTTTTTTCAAAAATGGTAAATAGACTTTATTTCAAGAATTCTATGTATGGTTTATCTACATCTCCACAAGACAATCCCCAACCACAAATTTCTTCGACATATAATAACAATAAGGAGCTAATTGCTTTTTTCATAAACATAGCCATACCAACTATAATCGTTATTACACCACCTAACATTAACATTGAACCATTATCAAATAGAAACGATAATACAATAGAAGCAAATCCACTTCCAACAACTAGTGCATAGTCTAATTTCTCAGCATCTCGTTTCTTTAATGTGCTTGCTGATACTATCAGCACAATAATTCCAACCAATTCTATCATCGCCGCATTAAGCTTCAAAATGTCCATTATCAATGCCACAAGCAACGCTAATCCCCACATGCAACACCCGAATTTCTTGCTACAGTATCTCGAAACAACCATTTGCCATTGGAATTATGACAGCATTAAAAGAAGCAATAAGTATCACTTCTGATTGTCCATACAGACGAACATTCCATTCGGATAGAGGATGGGCATATCAAATGAACGCCTATACACACGCACTCAAAGAACACCGTATATTCCAGAGTATGTTCCGCAAGGGAAACTGCTATGATAATTCTGTTACAGAAAACTTTTTGGAATACTGAAACAGGAAATGTACTATGGTGTTGTTTACTATAGTTATGAAGAATTAAAGTAAGCAATAGAAAAATATATCATCTGTTACAACAAACATAGAATTAAGCAGAAACTAGGATGGATGAGTCCTGTTGAATACAGACTCAGTCTTCAAGCTGCATAAAAAATGCGTAACAGATAATAAAATCTGTTACGCAATAAAAGTCTAACTTTTAGGGGACACATCACCCAGCGTACAAATCTTTGATTTGTGCAATGGATGTATTTCGCTCTGCGAGGCTATAATCTAGCAAAATCTTATAAACTCACACGATTTGTAATCCGCATTTTTCTTGCAAAAAGGAAGCAATCTGCTTGGTGATTTCTGTTTCCTTGGTGCGGTCTGTATCAGAACCACATACATACATTAAATACTTCTTCTTGTCCTGCATTTTTAATGTGACAATTCCACGTCCCTTATTATATTTGAAACCACCGTTTTTCCTACACTCTGCAAGTTGAGCATATGTAATGCGTAGACCTTCTTTCTTGTAATTGTTCAGATAAAGATAGTCTTCAAAATACAATGTATAAGAAGAACTTACCATGTCATACATATTACCAACCATTCTGGCTGCCGCTGCAAGATTCTCCAAATAATCTCTTTCACGTCCTTTGAAAATAACACCGTCTTCATTCTGCTCCTGTGTATAATTTTCAATAAACTTCTTATCCTTTTTTTCCGCTCTGCTCATAGCCCAACCAAATAACAGCTTCTTAAGTATTGCTTCTAACATTTGCACATTCTCCCCGCTCTTCAAATCTCTTTTTCTATCCTCATGGGTGCTTTCCGCAAAATCATTGTATCACACACATTGTCGCCCAACAACCAAAATCATCTTTATCAGAAATAATCATTGATTGAAATTACCAGACTTCCAAACCTTATCTGTCTTTCATAGAAATATATTATAAGCATTTCATCCAGTCCCAACCGCCCTTTTCATGATGTTTTATGAGTTGTTACCAGATTTTCTTTCCCTTATAAATATTCAAAAAACAAGCATAGAACGATATAACAGTTATTAAATCCTATAAAAATTGTCATTTAAGAACTAAAAATTCAGCTTTGTGTGCTAAATATAACAACTATACCAACAATAGCTCTAATCAATTCATTTTTTATTGGTAAATTTTTAACCGATAAATTGAAATTTATCAGTCTGAAAAAAGGAAGTTTGCTTTCAGTTATCCCAATATTTCAATCTATGAACAACTTCATCCTCTTCACAAAGATAACGTTTGTATAACATATTGCTCTTCAATCTAAGATTAGAATTTTTCTTATCTATAACTCGCTCAATTATATCCTCTGATATACCTATTATATGTGCTGCCTTTCGATACTCTTCATCATTATTCATTTTTATTATTTTACAAGCATCACAATACTTTTTACTCTTCAAGATATACTTGCTTTTTAAATTTATCTCGTCGCAACACTCTTCTTGTCGAATACAATGGTCAGATACTCTTGGACAAGTTATTAATGTGATTCTCCTTAACCGTTCATCTAACTTTATTTTACACGATGGACAATAAAACACTTCATCCCTATCATCACCATAGCAGCAACAGCCCGCATTATAAAACGAAATACTTTCTTCTCTCAACTGTTTTAAATAATCATCTTGTACCAAACCATGAATTACTATACTCAATATGCCCTTACAATACGGACATTTTTTATTTATTCTTTGTTTATGATAATCTTTTATACTTCTATTATTCATTTAAATACTCCACAAACTTGATTAGGTTACAATCGCTGTTAGTGCCAACGAAAAAACAGAGTACATAAGAAATGCATCTGTCCTTTCGTTGGTGCTAATAGCGATTTTGCCGAATTGAACAAAGTCGCGTCCCCAAGTCGTTATGTATGGATTTTCAATACCTATCCTTCGGAGTAAAGATTATTGAAGATCGGTCATGTACAAGACGACTTTTAAATTTATGGCATAGCAAACAAGCCTCATTGCTGAGACTATTTTTTAAAATATAGAAGCTCACTTTTTAAATCCGTAGTGGCATGTGCAGTTGTGGTTTTCCAAGATGACCACCGCAGCACTTGCATACGGATATTTTTATGCCGTATAAGGTTTCTATGATTTGTGGTGCATCCATATCTTTAAGTATGGATATGTATTTTCTACATCCAAGAAGGTTGCGGCATAAGGTAAGATGCTTGTTTTTGCTACGGGTACATAGTAATCCGTAATGCCTGATTCTAACAAATCTTTTTGGTGGTACGTGCATAAGAAATCTTTTTACAAACTCTACACCAGAGATGGTTAGCTCCTTCCATTTACCTTTTTCCCGGTAGTCTTTGACATAATAGGTAACGTTATCTTCATCCATGCGAATGATACGGTGGTTGCTGATAGCGATACGGTGGGTGTACTTACCGAGATAATTAATGACAGACTGTGCACCATTGAAGGTTTTCTTGCAATGGGGTACCCAGTCTTTGTCATAGCAGATGTTAAGAAGCTCCTTGAAGGAGTAGCTGTTGCGATACTTTTCACTAGAACCATGAAATTCCAGCTTGTTATCCTTGTATAGAGATTTAAGTTCAGCCATATATTTGCCACGAAATACCCTGGACAACACTTTTACAGGCAAGAAGAATTCTTCGCCTTTGTCACGCCATCTGTTGTTTGGCGAAAGACCACCACCAAGAAGAATGACATGGATATGTGGATGGTAGTTCATTTCAGAACCCCAGGTGTGAAGGACACAGATATATCCAACTTTAGCACCAAGATGTTTGTTGTCGGAAGTGAGTTCGTTTATGGTGGCTGATACAGTGTGATACAGTGCATCATATAATAACTGCTGGTTGCTATAGATGATTGGATTTAATTCTTGAGGAACAGTAAATACTACATGAAAGTATGGAGCATCCAGTACATCCTCGCGACGCTTATCAATCCACTTTTCTTTAGGTAGAGCCTGACACATAGGACAACATCTGTTACGACAGGAATTGTAATGAACCTCAAGCTGACCACAATCCTCACATATGCTGACATTGGTACCATAAGCTCCTGTCTTGCAGTTGATGATGCAATGGGCAACCTTGGCCTGTTGCGAAGATGGGGAGTAGTGTTCAAGGTATCGAGGATAAAATCGATGAAATATATCCTGTACAGTAGGTTTAGTCATTAAGGTCACCTACTTCCCTGTCAAAAGGACTGGTAATGCCAAGAACAGTCTTATTACTTAGATGTAGATATACTTCAGTGGATTTTGGGTCACGATGTCCCAGTAATGTTTGAATGTAACGGAATTCTACACCGTTTTCCAACAGATGTGTTGCAAAAGCATGGCGTAAGGTGTGTGGTGAGATACGTTTGGTAAATCCGGCTTTTTTGCATGTATCTCTGAGATACTGCTGGACAGCAGATTGGGTGATGCGGTTATGAGGCTTGTTCTTTTGAATAAATAAAGCGCCCATAGGTTTATTATAAGCAAACCAGTATTCGGTAAGTATATCCAGAGACTTTTGAGAAAGTATGGTGTACCTGTCAATGCGTGATTTAGACTTTCGTACATGGACAGTCATATTTGTTCTGGAAATATCACAATAATCCAGATATACAGCTTCGGACACACGAAGTCCTGAGCCATATAATAAAGAAAATATGGCTTTGTATTTGATATCATCTACAAATTCAAGTAAGTGGTTGATTTCTTCCAGGGACAGAATGGTTGGCAGATGATAATCCTCTTTCATACGAGGAATAACATCATCATCCCAAGGCTTGTGCAAGACTCTGCGGAAGAAGAAATGAATGGCAGAATTGTAATGGTTTAAAGTTGTGGCTGCAATGGTTTCTTGCTTGAAAAGAAGAAAGTTTCTAACATCCTCTGCTGTTATGTCCTGAGGATCCTTTCCTGTATATTCAAGGAAACGAAGTATAAAATCTGTATAAGTTTTAATAGAACTGTCAGCAAGATTGCGAAGCTTAGCTTCAATATGTAATTGATTAATATATTTTTCGTACATAAATGACCTCCGTAAAATAAATGAAATGTTAATAGATTTACAACTATTTACGGTGGTGCATTTGCTTGATAAAACTGCTTGTGTAAGCAGCCAGAAAGTAGTATTATTTTCATAGGCAGTTATAGGGGCTAAGCCCGTTTTTGAAGTTTGTTTTTGTTCGCACTCTAACAATACTATCTTGGGATAATCCTGTCACTGCCTTTTTTAGAAAAAGTAAAAACTGCGCCATAGCCTTGACAAGCCATCGCGCAGCGATTTTGTTCAATTGGAAGTTGTCGCACTGTCAAACTGAAAGTTTACTCACATAATCGCCTTTAATATCAATGCAATTATCAATACCCATATCAGCACAATTGGAATAGCATAATACCACTTCTTAGGTTTTCCCTCTTTCCACATACCAGTTGCTTGCTTACGATATCTTTCAAGCACATCCTTTGGCACAAATTTGATTGTTAATGCTACCAACATTGGCAACAAAATCACATCATCCAAATATCCTAACACTGGTATAAAATCAGGGACTAAATCAATAGGAGATGTATTCATCATAGCCATTTCATATTGCCATCTTGCCGATTTATATACGATCTTTGCTCGATCTGAAATTAAATCATATATAGTATTATGCAGTTTCTTATCTTGCATTTCTTTAAGAAAGTTTGGCAATTTTCTAGATACGACATCTACAAAAAAATCCGTTATGTTTTTTTTCTCATCCAACAAATTCTCGTCTCGTGCAATATTAGACATACACATTTGTTTCACATAATCCATAACATACTGATTACAATTATCTATTTCGTCGCATAACTTATTCCCATAAACTATTAAGCTTTCACACATAGCAAATTCTGGTTTTACTCTGTTCACAATTGATAAATAAAATATTATATCTTCTATCGTATCATAAATCAGACCGTCTCTTTTTTCATCTAAACGCCCAAACATCTGGCCAACCAGACTCACTATATAAATAGAATCCACCTGCTTCCCATTTTCAATTTCCTTCTTAATTTTATCTATACATGGATCTATAATATGTATTTTTCCAAACGCTCTAACAATTGACTCTCTTATATTCTTGATTACTTTTTTATTTTCTCCATATTTTTCCATCAAACACAGATCTTGATACTGTTCATAATTTTCAACCAAAATAATGATAATTTTTCGCAAAAAATCTTTTTTATAATAAGAATCATCTTCATCTATATAATCATAATCTATATCGATTTCTTCGTTATTCTCCTGAAAAATCATTCTAATATACGCATACGCATACGCATATAACCCTATGGAAAATGGCTTGTTTTTCAAGAAATTTCTCACTTCGTTATACCTAGTCTGCTTAGACAAACAAATTAAGTACATTTCTACGAAAAATTTTTCTTTAAACAAATTTTTCTCCATCATATATATAACTTTTCCGTAATTCCTCATTTTATAAAGCACAGCCATTTCGCACCCTATTGCTTTATCCGAATATAAGTATTGAAGTTTTCCAACATCTTTTAACGCTTCAATATATTGCAGTTCTTCCATGTGTTTCTTGTATTCCGTCAGTATTTTTTGTTCATGTATCTCCCTTTTGTTCGCCATGCTTCTCTCCATCCCTCTAAGGTTTACTAATAACAATATTTTTCTTTATCTTAATTTTAAATGTATCAATCAACATCAAATCTCCATACAGAATTCCTTTTAGGCAACAATAATCCTTTTCTCTCCAAACGTTCAAATCGTTCTGCAATAGTATCAAATGAGTACCATGACAAATCTTCGATTTCCTTCATTGTGCAAGAAGGATTAACTAGAATTGCTTGTACAATCACACAATCTGCTCCTGATAATCCCACCCACTTATCATATAATGCCAATTTTTCTTTTACTTTTTCGTAATAGTTATCTTCAAAATAATTTTCAATTATTTTTTCTTTAGCTGTACTAATAAATTCCTCTGTTTGTAGCAATCTCTTTCTTATTTCCCGTTGTTTCATTTCTTTCATCTGCTTTCTCACCCTAAAATCTAATGGCTCTGCAAGCATAAAAAAATTTAGTGTAATATCATACACACACTTCCTTATCGCCTCTAATACATCTTTATTTATACCTAAAATATTTATTTTCTTGGCAATTTTATTTAAGTCGACCGCATAACTAATGTTATCTCCATTCCAATAACAAATATACTTTCTCATGTATTTTGCTATATATTTTGTTAATTCATATAAACATCCTTTCTCAATTTTTCTTTCATTTTTGTTTATCAAAAATACTTTTTCATTTTCTACTCTATACTCCACGAACCCTGTATTAGGTTTAAAGCATACTTTTTCTAACATTTCTTTTTTCTCTCTGCTTGTCATTCTCAATCCATCAAACAATGTAACTTCTTGCTTCTCTATCGGATAAAGTTCTATTCCTTGCGATATTTTTTCAAAATCCACCCCATATGGTTTCAGTTTCTCAGCAAGTGCAACCAATATGCATCCATATATCTGACCTAATGGATCCATATCACTCTGTCTTATACTTCCTCCCTTATATTTATAAAACTTATCTTCCTCTATGAACATTTGATACATGACATTCGCATATACTTTTTCACAACAAACAGGAAATTCAAATCGTCTCTCAATATTCTCTATTTCTTCAGCATTAGCTTTAGTTAATGCATTTGTTAAATTATCAATTTTTCTTATTACATCATCTAACTTCCCATATAGTGGATTAATATAATCTACAACTTTATTCTTATCTTTAACTTGCACATTACAATCTAAATCATCTAAATACTTTTGTTCTCCACCCACAAAGCAAAAATCATAGTCTTGCATCCAATTTAACCAAGTATTTGCTATTCTCCATTCTCGCCCTGTCATTTGCCACTTTTCATAATGAAACGAAAAAAAATAATTCCATATTTTGACCATTATGTTTAAGGTTTGCTGTGAACTCATTTTATATTCGCCTTTTATTAAATTGCCAAATACACTATTACCCTCTTCTAATGATTTTATCAAAATGTTATTTCCTTTTACCTCATTCAGAACATTATCGCAATCCTTTTCAGACATTACTTCATTTTTCTGATATGGAAACTCTGGTTTGCGTTTTATATCTCGCTGTTTAATAAGACTGTTATTAATTTCTTGTAAATACACTGAAACAAGCATATCATCTTTATCAAAATCTATTTCACACATTTTTTCTATATTCTCCTCTAAATGACACCTTTTAATTCCATTCTGCAAACATTTTTTACTTAATTATACTATTACGCTTTTCCCCTTTCAACATTACAATCGTCTTTTAAATAGTTTTTTCTCCTTTTTATACTCCCAACTCCCAAAAAATCTCCACACAAAAAATGCCTTACCTCAACCACTTAAAGTCAAGGTAAAGCACTCTATTTTTTCAACTCAATATCAGATTTTCCATCTCAGCCAAAACTAAGCTCAATCTTCCCTAGTTCTCATTCATCTTCACCAGCTTCGCTGCCTGGTCTGCCGCGATACAAGCGTCAATAATCTCCTGAATATCCCCATTCATAATCTTATCAAGCTTATAAAGTGTCAGGTTGATGCGGTGGTCTGTTACACGTCCCTGTGGGAAGTTGTAGGTTCTGATTTTTTCAGAACGGTCGCCTGTACCAATCTGGCTCTTACGCATTTCAGCTTCGGCATCGTGAGCCTTCTGGCATTCGATGTCGTAGAGTTTCGCACGTAATAAAGCGAAAGCTTTCGCTTTATTCTGTAACTGGGATTTTTCGGTCTGGCTGTATACGACGATTCCGGTTGGGTAGTGGGTTAAACGTACCGCAGAGTCGGTGGTGTTGACACACTGTCCACCGTTTCCGGAAGCACGCATAACGTCGATACGGATATCTTTTTCATCGATTTCAACTTCTACATCTTCTGCTTCTGGCATAACAGCAACACTGATGGTAGAAGTGTGGATACGTCCGCCGGACTCTGTTTCTGGGACACGCTGTACACGATGTACACCGGATTCGTATTTCATAACGGAGTATGCGCCCTGACCGGTAATCATAAAGGTTACGCTCTTCATACCGCCGATTCCTGTGTCGTCTACTTCCATAAGCTCTGTTTTCCAGTTTTTGCTTTCTGCATAATGCTGATACATACGATAAATTTCAGCAGCAAAAAGTGCTGCTTCATCTCCACCTGCACCGGCACGAATTTCTACGATAACGTTTTTGTCATCGTTAGGGTCTTTTGGAAGAAGTAAAATTTTTAATTCGTTTTCAAGCTCAGCCACGCGGTCTTTCGCATCGTTTAACTCTTCTTTTGCAAGCTCGCGCATTTCTTCGTCTGATTCTTCCTCTAACATGGCAAGGGAATCTTCAATGTTCTGCTTGCACTGTTTGTACTCTTTGTAAGCCTCTACGATTGGAAGCAGGTCACTCTGCTCTTTCATCAGCTTACGGAAACGCTCAGGATTGTTTGCAACATCCGGCTCACTTAACTCACTCATTAACTCTTCATAACGGATTAATAAATCCTCTAATCTATCAAACATCTTATTACCTCCTATAACACGCCTGCAACAACGCGGTCATTGCCTGCCAAATCCTTAATTACTCTTACCATCGCAAAACCTGCATCTTTTAATAAAGAAGAAACCGCTTCGCCCTGGTCGTAGCCGATTTCAAAAAGAATGTGTCCACCCGGATTCAGGTAATCACCACACTTTTCCACAATTTTGCGGTAAAAATATAAACCATCCTCTTTTCCATCCAAAGCTTCCATCGGTTCAAATGTTTTTACCTCAGGCATCAATTTCTCAATTTCCTCGGTTGGAATATAAGGCGGATTTGATACAATCACATCGAATGTTCCATTTACATTGTCAAATAAGTCACTGCGCTCAAATAATACAGAAACTTCATTCAGCTTTGCGTTTTCCTTGGCAACATTTAGTGCCTGCTTCGAAATATCTACTGCAAAACCCTCAACATTTGGAACATTGTGTAGAATACTTACAATAATACAACCAGAACCGGTACACATGTCAAGTACCCGCATTCCCGGACTTACAATTTTTAACGCTTCTTCTACAAGTGTTTCTGTATCCTGTCTTGGAACGAGCACACTGGAATTTACTTTAAATTTCAGTCCCATAAATTCGGTTTCTCCGATAATATACTGCAATGGAATATGCTCTGCTCTTTTTTTCACAGCAATTTCATATTCCTTCTGCTCTTCTTCGGAAATTTCCTCGTCCATATGCATATAATAAAAATTACGGTCTATCTTACAAACCATTTCTAAAAGCAGCCACGCATCTGTTTTCACATCCATAATGTCTGCCATGTCTAATACTTTTTCACCCAGACTTATTAACTCACGATAAGTCATACTATTCTCCATTTCCTTCCGTCTGACGAATTTCTTCTACATAAGATTTCCAGTCAAAGACTGCCTCTACAGAAGCAATTGCAACCTCAATCATTTCATCATCTGGCTCTTTGGTAGTGATATTCTGCAGCCACATGCCCGGCTTGCTTAACAAATTCACTACTGCATTGTCGCTTCTTCCTGCAACCCGGATAAATTCATAAGACACACCCGAAATTACCGGAATCAGTAATAAACGTAATACTACCTTTAACACTGCAGAATCCACGCGGATAAACATGAAAAATAATATACTGATTAACATTACAATCAATAAAAAGCTTGTTCCACAACGCTTATGCTGCTTGGAGCTTTTTCTCACATTCTCAACTGTAAGGTCTAATCCATGCTCGATGCAGTTAATGCATTTATGCTCTGCACCATGATACATGTACACTCTGCGAATATCCTTCATTAAAGAAATCAGAGCCACATAACTAATAAAAATTGTAAGACGGATTGCGCCTTCTAACAATGCAATTATCCATGATGATGTGATAAAACGCTGGAAAAACATGGATATGTAATAAGGCAGAATCATAAAAATACCAATTGCAAGCAGAACAGATACAAATACAGTTCCACCCATCATGGCATCCTCCTGTTTCTTTTCCTTCTTTTCAAGCTTCTCCTGCTCTTCCTTTGTCAATGCTTCTTTTTTCTTTTTTGCGTTTTTGCTTTTGTCGTCTTCCTCTTCCTCAAAAAATGATGCTGAAAAGGTCAATGTTTTCATTCCCAACACCAACGACTCTATAAAACTAAACACACCACGTAACAGTGGTATATTTCTTATTTTCTTATTTTTAACGATTCCAGTATATTCTGAAACCTCTACTATTATCTCATGGTCAGGCTTTCGAACGGCTACGGCATATTTTTCCTGATTCTTCATCATAACGCCTTCCATAACTGCCTGTCCACCAATGCCGGAATACCTCATATCTGAATAACCTCTTACTCCAAAAAAAGGTTGAGATTCTAAAACCTCAACCTTATCTGTAGCTAATTTCTATTTACTGATTCATACCATATTTCTTATTGAACTTATCAATACGTCCATCAGTTCTAGCAGATTTCTGCTGTCCTGTATAGAATGGATGACATTTAGAACAGATTTCTACGTGGATATCTCCTTTTGTAGATCTTGTCTGGAATGTGTTACCGCAGTTGCATGTAACTGTTGATTCAGTATAATCTGGATGGATTCCTTCTCTCATGATTTCACCTCACTAATATAAAACTCACTATGACATTACTTATACAAAGTCTCTCGTCATAATAACAATTTTACCAAATTTGCCGTCGAACCGAGATCCGAAAACAGCTTTTTAATTGTAGCATACTGTTTTCTCAATTGCAATAGTTTTTTGTTTTTTTCTGTAAATGATTGTCAGATTCTTGTTTTCTTGACCATCTGACACAATTCAGAATTATTTCTGGTCTTGGAAAACATATCTATGATTCTCTCAACTGCCTCATCTGAACGCATTCCGTTCAATGCCTTACGCATTATGTCAACTGCTTCCTGTTCTTCCCTGTTAAGAAGCAAGTCTTCTCTTCTTGTTCCTGACTTAACAATATCAATTGCAGGAAAAATTCTCTTCTCAGATAATTTCCTGTCAAGAACGATTTCCATGTTACCCGTTCCCTTAAATTCTTCAAAAACAACATCATCCATCTTACTTCCGGTATCAACAAGTGCTGTTGCAAGAATCGTAAGCGAACCGCCTTCACGCATGTTACGGGCAGCACCGAAGAATTTCTTAGGCATATGAAGCGATGCAGGGTCAAGACCACCTGATAAAGTTCTTCCACTTGGAGCAATAACAATATTGTAGGCTCTTGTAAGTCTTGTAATACTGTCAAGCAGAATACATACATCCTTCTTATGCTCAACAAGCCTTTTAGCTCTTTCAATAACCATCTCAGATACTCTCTTATGATGCTCAGGAAGCTCATCAAATGTAGAATAGATTACTTCTACATTTTTACCCTCAATTGCTTCTTTTATATCGGTTACTTCTTCTGGACGCTCATCAATTAAGAGGATAATCAAATGCATATCCGGATTACTTCTGGTAACTGTCTGTGCTATTTCCTTTAATAAGGTTGTCTTACCAGCCTTTGGCTGGGAAACAATCATACCACGCTGTCCTTTACCAATTGGGGATACTAAATCCA
>JBGVHB010000115.1:0-26773 GCA_045121975.1 Roseburia sp. | reverse complement strand
GCAGTTGGCATTGTAACTGCAGCTAATGAAAGAGCAAGACATTTCTTCGCACGGAAAAATACCTTTCTTTTCCCCATTTTCTCCCTTTCTTCTCCTTTAATCATTAAATTTTTTTATAATAAAAGGTTGTTTAAAAAGTTTTCAAAATTACTCCTAAACAACCTATTATTATCTGAATTCCCCAATACCAATAATTTATTACAATAATATTTTTGAAACAATACGATATGTTACAGAATTATTATACATTTTTTAACTTTATTGTCAATTTGTTTTTCGAAATTTTACGAAAAATATTTAATTTTTTCTTAACAAGGAATCTCATTCGGGTATATTTTTCACAAAATTACAAAAACCCTTGAAATCATTGATTTCTCAATAATTTCAAGGGTTCATACTTTTATTGGTAATTCAATTTAAAATCTTAAACTCCTGCCATCTGTGCAGCAACTTCTGCAGCGAAGTCTTCCTGTTTCTTTTCGATACCTTCGCCAACTTCGAAACGAACTACATTCTTGATAACGAGAGCACTATTTACAGACTTAAGATATGCTGCAACAGTCTGTTTTCCATCCTCTGCTTTTACATAAGTCTGGTCTAATAAACAGATATCTTTTAACTGCTTAGAAACACGTCCCTCTACTGCACCGTTGAAAATCTTATCAGCTGTGATATTTGCTTTGTCTTCCATAGCCAGATTTACAAGAGCAGCTTTTGCTTCTTTTGAAAGGAAGTTAAATAAGTAATTCATATTGCTCTTCTTTTCTTCATAAATCGCAATATCTTCATCACTCCATACTTTCTCTGTACAAGCCTTGTTAATTAATGCATTTAAGATTGGCTTAGGAAGAGATGCTGGGTCATTTAAAGAAGATTCTACGATGATTTCTCTCATCTTATCAATTTCAGCCTGTGCAATATCATTTCTGCTGATATACTGTGGATTCATAGCTGCAACCTGCATAGCGATATTTGTAAGAGCCTCTTTTGCATCAGCTGCACCATCAGCTGCTACAATTACACCAATCTTACCACCTGCATGAAGATAGCTTGCTACACATTCACCAGTAACTTTCTCAAATCTACGTACAGATAATTTTTCTCCGATAGTAGCAGTTTTTTCAATTAACACATCTTTAAGACCATTCATTTCAAGAAGTGCTTCTACATCTTCACCATTCTTACCACCGTTTAAACCGGAAGCAAGTGCATTGTCAGCTACTAACTGTACAAATTCCTGGAATGTTTCATTCTTTGCAACGAAGTCAGTTTCAGAATTGACCTCAGCAACAACTGCAGCATTGCCTTCAACAGCAACACGAGCAATACCTTCAGCTGCGATTCTGGAAGCTTTCTTCTCCATCTTAGCTGCACCGCTCTTCTTTAATACCTCAACAGCAGCATCCATATCACCGTTGGTCTCATTTAATGCTTTCTTACAATCCATCATACCTGCGCCTGTTAATTCACGCAGTTCTTTTACCATTCCTGCTGTAATAGCCATTTTATTATCCTCCAAAAATTCTTATAATTATGCTTCTACTGCTTCCTCAGCAACTTCTTCTTCAACAGCTTCTGTTAAAGCTTCAGCACCCTGGTTAGCTTCGATAACAGCATCTGCCATCTTAGAAACGATTAATTTAACAGCTCTGATAGCGTCATCGTTACCTGGGATAACATAATCTAATTCTTCTGGATCACAGTTTGTATCAGCGATACCGATTAATTTAATTCCTAATGTATGAGCTTCCTGTACGCAGATTCTTTCTTTCTTAGGGTCTACGATAAAGATAGCGTCTGGGATTTTCTTCATTTCCTTGATACCGCCAAGGTTTTTCTCTAATTTCTCCCACTCTTTCTTAAGAGCAATAACTTCTTTCTTTGGTAATACTTCAAATGTACCATCAGCTGCCATTGTTTCGATTTCTTTTAATCTTGCGATACGGCTCTGGATAGTTTTGAAGTTTGTCAACATACCACCTAACCATCTCTCGTTTACATAGAACATTCCACAACGCTCTGCTTCAGATTTGATAGCATCCTGAGCCTGTTTCTTTGTACCTACGAAAAGGATTGTGCCGCCTTCTGCAGCAATATCAGACATTGCTTTGTAAGCTTCATCTACTTTACCTACAGATTTCTGTAAGTCGATGATATAGATACCATTTCTCTCTGTGTAGATGTATGGAGCCATTTTAGGATTCCATCTTCTTGTCTGATGTCCGAAATGAACACCTGCTTCTAATAACTGTTTCATTGAAATAACACTCATTTTCTTTACCTCCGTGGTTTTGTTTTCTTCCATATGCTTCATTCTTCAGACGACCAAATTGGCACCGGTCTTTCGGTCAGCATATGTGTTTAATTTTCGTGAATGGTTCTTCCATTCACAATGAGCCTTGTAGATTATAGCACAGGGCAATATGGCAATGCAAGCATTTTTTACTGCGTAGTATTAGATTTTTTCAGAAAAAACCAGAATGCAGTATTTTGCATTCTGGTTTTTGAAAGTTTCCTATTCTTCTATCGGTCCTGCTTTTAAAATTTTATAAATTTCCTCGTAGCTTAAACCATATGGAATTTTATATTTTCCTACGCTGATGTTGCTTGCATAACCAACGTTTCCTAAATAAACACGAAGTGCTTCTGAGTCATCCACTAACCCATTCTCATATAACTCCTCACAGATATCTCTGCACACAGCACCACGATTAATAGTAAGCAGATAATCTTCCTTCTCTGCATCGCCTTCATTCTCTGCTGCGTCTTCTTTTGCTGGTTCGTTTTCAGCACTTTCTGAATCTGCCTGTTCAGAGTTATTGACATCCTGCCCATTCTCTGAATCCTGTGCATCCTCTGCTTCATCTGAAGCTGTATCTTCCGGCTTAGCATCATCTGTTTTCTCTGTATCTGACTTATCATCTTTTGTCTGCGTATCTTCTGATGTTTCTGTCATCTCTGATGCTTCTGTTGTTGTTTCGGTGTCTTCTGTTTCTTTTGGAAACAGCGTATCTTCCGGAAACTCCATTCCAAGTGCTTCTGCCCTTGCAATAATCTGTTCATCTGAGATAGTTTCTTTATGCATGGAAAAACTTATCATTAATACGATTGTTGTAATAATGATTCCAATGCCTAATCCTCGTAAGTAATATTTTAATTTCACTGTCTTTCTTCCCCTTTGTACAATCCTATTACCAGACTGACTTCGCCAAGACCTAGACCCAGTTGTCTTGCAATATCTACTTTACTGTGTCCTTCGCGGTATAACTGTAAAATCATTTCGTTATGATTTTCTAATACTTCTTCCACGATTTCCTCTGGCTCGCTTACTGTCTCAGCCTCCGGTACTACCATCTCTTCTTCCTCTGGCAATACCCCTTCCTCACTTACTACTGGTACAGGCTTTGGTGCTGCACTTGGAGAAACAGGTTTTTCTTTTTCTTCTGTTTTTACTGGATTCTCCTGCATATTACGAACTTCAGCGGCAAGACGCTGCAAATTACCTGTTAATGATGTAAGCTCTGTATGCTTATCATTTAACATACTGTAAAGGAACATAATTTCATCGTGTGTCTTTTTCATTGACTCAACCACAGTGTCGGAATATTCGCTGATTGCCATGATTTTCTCATTGGATTCTTTCTCCATAGCACGTTCAACTTTTTCTGATGTTTCTTCGATTTTATCATCAATCACATCATCAATCTTCTGTCCTGCGTTTTTCATTCCCTTATCAATAATTTTACTTAGTTCATCCTCGCTCAATTCTGCTATTTTGTTTAATTCCGAAGCAGTCAGCTTTTCTGATACAAAAAAACTTCCTATCATAAAAACACAACCTGCTAACAGCAGACAAATCTCAACTCCTGTCATACTTACTCCTCAAATCTTGACGTCAAAACCAGGTGTCTGTCCTTTTACCATTATCTTCCCGTCATTTTCTCTTTTTTTATTTTGTTTTTTCTGACCACTAGAACTCTCGTATTGATTACTTCCTTTTTCCTTAGCATCATAACGATAGTTGTCATTTTCTTTTTCTTCGGTCTGCGAAACTTTCTGTGCCATCTTCTGTTCCTGCTTTATCTGTGCAGTATGCAGAAAATGCTGCTCTACAACCGGCTTATTATCCTCGTTCTGTTTCAAAGTCGTTACGTCCTGCGTTCTTTGAAGCATCCCGCTCAAATCAACTGGTCGAATTGACATACATCATCCCTCCAAATCTAATCTGTAAGGATATCGAGGTAATCACCCATTTTCTTACGCATCTTTGATAATGCTTTTGTATGTAGCTGCGAAACTCTCGATTCTGAAACCTCTAAAATATTACTAATCTCTTTTAAGGTTAAATCCTCATAATAATATAATAGAATCACCTTTTTTTCCTTTTCTGTCAATAGGTCTAAAGCATCAGAAAGAACTTTTTTTAACTCTTCTTCCTCGATATTGTCTTCCGGTTGTGCAAAATGACTGTTATTTCTTGCATCCATAACAGGCTCTGAACCCTGCTCAAGATACTCGTTTAGGGAAACAACATTTGTCACTTTTAGCTGTGACTGCCAATTCAATAATTCATCTCCGGTAAGTCCAAGTTCCTGCGCAACTTCTTCATCCTGAGCGGTCTTGCCGGTTCTCATTTCAATCTGCTTAATTGCTTCATCAATTTTCTTTTGTTTCTGTCTGACAGTTCTTGGAATCCAATCCATTTTACGAATCTGGTCCAAGATTGTGCCTCGGATTCTAAGACTTGCATATGTTTCAAATTTAACCTCTTTTCCAAGGTCAAACTTATCAATTGCGTCTATTAATCCAAAAATTCCATAACTCACAAGGTCTTCATATTCTACATTATACCCCAGGTACATACTAAGCCTTCCGGCTACCAGTTTTACCAATGGTGCATATTCAATGATAATCTTCTCCCGCAGCTCAGGTGTTTTCTTTTTTTGATATTCTTCCCATAATTTTTCTTTATCAATCGCCTTCATACGCTGCCCCCAAATCTAGTACTTTATTCTTCTTTTTCTTCTGACGTTTCCTCAGATTCTGCATCTTCTTTCTTGCTATCCTCTGCGTTCTCTTTTTTATCTGCCATTTCCGGGAAATTTTTATCTATGATTATTTTTGCAATACATCCTAAAATGTAAAAAATAACCAGCACTATGAAAAGCATCTTTACATACGCCGCACTATCCATATGATTTAATATACCAATCACACAGGAGCAAAAGCCTCCAAAAAGCATTACAATTGCCGGTATCGCTTTTCTCTTCATAATCCAACCATACCCTTTCGATACTTTTATTTAGATAATTTTTAAAGGTTTTCCAACAGACTTAATATGAAATTCTCCCGTATCACAATGAAGTTCTACGGTACGTCCATAATTTAATCCTGTATCTTCTGCAATCAGACGGATTCCCTTTTCTTTTAAAATTGCCTTTGCAGCCTCTGCATTTCTCGCACCGATGTTCCCAACCTCGGATAATCCGCTGACTTCGAACATTCTAGCTCCACCTGCAATTTTTGCAACCAGCCTCTGCTTGCTTGCACCTGCCGCAAGCACTCTTTTTAACAATTCATCGATTCCTGTATCCGCAAACTTCGCAATATTTCCATTATTTCGAACTTTGGTACTATCAGGAAGCATATAGTGAACCATTCCACCAACCTTTGTAACAGGGTCATATAGTGTCAACCCAATACAAGACCCAAGTCCCAAGGTTGTAATCGTATTTGGCGCTTTACAGATATTTAAATCTGCCATGCCGACTTTGATTACTTCTCCCATATAATCCGCTCCTTAGAATGAAATTCCTAGTGATGTTAGTATCCTATCATACGAATCCTGTTCCGGCATCAATATAAAGTAGCCATTAATCGCAACATCCGCACAAATCTGTGTTTCAATTAATAATGCATTATCTCCAAACTGTCCAAACTGGATTGCCGGCACACTAAGAATAGATGCTGCCATATCAACCGCAATATATGGAACAGAAGGGAAAATTTTTAACCCTGTCATAGTTGACAATGCTGTTAAATATGATGCTGCTATAATGTTTCCAATTTCTTTCAACGCGGACAAATCCATCTCACTGAAGTCTTCATTATAAGAAAGTTCTCTGCCCATTAATTTATTTACCATATAATGTCCTGACTGCAAGTCGAGCAAAAACATCATACTTCCTTCAATATCATTCTGTACCTCTAAGAAAATACCAATAATAGTATCCTCTTCTCCTCCAATTGCTGTACCAAGTTCTGATACCTCTAACAGCTTGACTGATGGTACTTTCATATCAATACGTGTTCCTAACATGCTGGCAATGGTTGTTGTCGCGTTTCCTGCACCAACATTACCAATCTCTTTCAACACGTCTACATACATATTATTTACTTCTTCTAACGAGTATTTTCCCATATCACCACAGTCCTCATTTCCTTCGTTATTCGCGTAAATGGAACGTAGTGAGACCTAATATCAGGTCTCACTACGAAATAACTATGCATTTTCTTTTTCTTCTACAATTGCACTGATTTCTAATAAAGAAATTAATTCTTCGCCATTCTTTCCGATACCATTGATAAACATGCCCTGTTTATTGTTTTTACCGGAATTTCTCTCGATTTCATCTTCGCTTAAGGTAACTACTTCTTTGACCTCATCTACGATAATTCCGAGCATTCCTTTTTCTTCTAACTTTAAGATGATAATTCGGCTTGCATTTGTGATAACATCATCTTCCAAATCCATCTTTTTACGAATACTCATAACAGGAACTACTTCTCCACGAAGATTGATAACTCCTTTAAAATAAGTCTGCGCCTTTGGAACTCTTGTTATTTTCTGCATACGAACAATGTTATCAATATAGCTGATATCGATTCCATACTGCTCGCTGCCAATTTTTACTACAATATACTGCTTGGTTTCTTTTTCTACAACCTCTAAATAATCTGCCATGAACGTTACCCCCATTACATTAATGTGTTGACATCCAGAATCAATGCTACTTCACCATCACCAAGAATTGTTGCACCACTGATAAGTTTGTTATTATTAATATATTTTCCAAGCGATTTAATAACGATTTCCTGCTGTCCCATTAAGTTGTCGACAACAAGACCTGCCTGTTCATCACCTTTCTTAACAATAACAACAGTTAAGTTTTCTGGTTCTTCCTGGTCATCATTAATATCAAGAATCTTATCCAAACGGATTAATGGAATAACACTGCCACGAAGATGAATTACTTCTTTTGCCTGGACATATTTGATTTCATTCACTGGAATGCTCTCAATGTTGGAAATAGAGGCAAGGGCAATTGCATATTTTTCATCTCTGATTTCAACCATCAAAGCCTGAATAATTGCTAATGTCAATGGAAGACGAACTGTAAATGTTGTTCCTTCTCCTAATACTGTTGCAACTTCTACATCACCGCCAAGTGCTTCGATATTGGATTTAACAACGTCTAAGCCAACGCCTCGTCCAGAGATATCACTAATCTTCTTCGCCATTGAAAAGCTTGGAAGGAATAACAGATTGATAATCTCTTTCTGTGACATATTCTCAGCCTGTTCTTCTGTAATTACTCCACGCTCAATTGCTTTGCTACGAACAGCATTTACATCGATACCATTACCATCGTCACCAACTTTGATAATTACGTTGTTGCCTTCCTGGTATGCATTTAAGAAAATGCTTCCTACTTCTGGCTTGCCACGTTCCTTACGTGTTGCATTATCTTCAAGACCATGGTCAGCAGAATTTCTTAACAGATGCTGTAATGGGTCACCAATCTGGTCAACTACCGTACGGTCTAATTCTGTCTCCTCACCAGTCATGTATAATTCCATTTTCTTGTTAAGCTTTCTAGCAAGGTCACGAATCATACGTGGGAATTTATTAACGGTACTTTCAATTGGTACCATTCGAACCTTCATAACTGATTCATGCAGGTTCGTTGTGATTCTTTCCAGATACTCAATCTGCTCATTAAAGGATTGATTCTGTGTACTGCCTGCATCAGAACCACTAATAGATACAAGACTGTTCTTTGCGATAATAAGCTCAGATACCTGATTCATCAAAGCATCCAGTTTCTCAATATCAACTCGGATAGTTCTGCTTGTAACAGGTTTTGCTACTGCCTGCTTCTTCGCTGCGGCAGCTGCTGGTTTATCATCTTTTACAGGTGCAGCTGCTGGTGTTGGTTTGCTTTCTCCTTTTCCAGCCTGTGCTGCTGCTTCCTGTTTTTCTTCTGCTTTTTCCTCTTTTGTTTCAAAGTCAGCAAGTGTAACCTTTCCACCTACCACTTTGTCAATTTCAGAAACTGCTTCTGCAACTGCTTTTATTTTTTCAAATTCCTCTTCTGTTGAAAGGAAGAACGTAAATTCAAATTCGAATCTCTCGTCCTCAATATCCTGAGAGCTTGGACGATATACGATAATATGTCCATATTCTTCTACTGCCTTAAATACCAAAAATGCTCTGGCTGCTTTTAACAGACATTCTTTCTGAATATAAACAGTAATTCCATAAACATTAGAGCCAGCTTCTTCTGCTGCCTTAATTAAGCCCTTTTCACTGTCTGTCAGCTCTATTGACATATAAGACTCTTTCTCGTCGTCCTGAGCTTTCTCTGGTTCTTTAGCTGCTTCTTTTGGCTGTTCAGGTGCTTTCTCTGCCACCTTTTCACCATTTGCTACTGCAATAAAATCATTCAATTCTTTGATGATGATTTCATTGTCTTCTGTTCCTTCATCGGAACTTGCCTTTACATTTTCCAAATAACCTTCAATCGCATCCAGACACTTGAAAAGCAAATCAATCATTGCGCTGTCAACACTGATTTTATCACTGCGGACTTCCTGAAATACATTTTCCATATCATGGGTAAGATGCTGCATTCTCTTAAATCCCATTGTACCAGCCATACCCTTTAAGGAATGTGCTGCGCGGAAAAGTTCGTTAATGGTATCTTTGTTATCCGGTTCGCTTTCAAGCGTCATAATACCATCACTTAAATTCTGTAAATGCTCTGCTGATTCATCAATAAAAATCTCAAGATATTGGCTTACATCCATTCTACTTTACCCCCACATTCTTTGTGATTGAATTAGCAACTTCTGTAAGTGGAACGACCTCGTTTACCATTCCTGTTTCTGCAATTGCCTTTGGCATACCATAGACAACGCAGGTTTCTGCATCTTGTGAAATAACATACACAGGTTTGCTTTTTGCTAAAGACTGGATGCCGTTTGTTCCGTCAGCTCCCATTCCTGTCAAAACAACACATACCACCTGGTCATATCCACATGTGCTTAAGGAATCATATGTAATATTCGCACATGGTCTTAATCCGCCAATCGCAGGCATTGAATTTAATGCTATCCGATGTCTGCCATCATTCGTTTTTTTCACTTCCATGTGCAGTCCGCCCGGTGCGATATAAACCACACCCTTTTCTAAAACTTCTCCATCTTCTGCTTCTTTCACTTTAATCTGGCTTATTTCGTTCAAACGGTCTGCCATTGATTTGGTAAAGCCAGCCGGCATGTGCTGAACTAACACCATTGGTGCATCCAGATTCTTCGGCAAAAATGGAATTACACTCTGTAATGCTTTTGGACCACCTGTAGAACAAGCCAGTGCAACAATCTTATTCTTTCCCTTCATACTGTTTACTCCTGACATACTCACAGGCGACGGTGTAACTGTTTTTCTCATTGGCGTTACTGTTGTTTTTCGTGCAGTTGTTCTATAACGCTCTGTCTTCAAAACTGCACTTAATACTTCTAATAGTCTGGACTTAAACTTCTCTCCTTTTGCCTCTATGATATTCGTCGGCTTTGTTACGAAATCAACTGCACCACGCTCCATCGCAAGAATGGTTGTTTCTGCGTCTTTGGTCGTTGTGGTACTTACCATAACAACCGTAGCTTTGATGCGTTCTTTCTGAAGACGTTCTAATAATTCCAGACCATCCATATTCGGCATATTTACGTCAAGTACAACTCCATCGTACTTTGTTGTCTTTAACTTTTCATATGCCTCAAGTCCATCCCGACATACATCAATTGCTTGAAATGTATCATCTGTATTGATTATATCACAGATAACTCTTCTCATGAGTGCAGAGTCATCAACTACCAAAATATTTTTCTTCATATATTTTACCTTTGAACTTTCTGGCGTTTGCGCCGTTCTTCCTCAAAAATATATTGAACAATTTCTTCACGCTCTTTGTTATTTGCAAGTCTGAATTTCACGCGGCTTTCAAAGATACGTTCTTTTCTGTTATCTAAGCGGTCACAGGAAATAATGTCTCCTATAATCTGACACTGCTTATGCACTTTATCATTTTCCAGCCACAACTCAATTAATATATTGTCTCCAGGCTTAAACTCATATTCTGAGTTCATTCTAACACCACCGCCGCTTAAATCGACAATCACGCCTCTCTTTTTCTGAACTTCTAAAATGTCTTCACGCAGACTGTCGTAAATTGCGTCTATCGTGTCAAGCGAAGCCTGTTCTGCTGTCAATTGATAAAAAATAACATCCATTGCACAGGTATACCGATAATACTCACGCCGTTGGAACTTTTCCATAGAGCTTTTTATTTCTACTTCCAGCATAAATAAATTATCTTTTTTATACCTTTCAACCACCTGTCCAACCGTTGAATAAAGTGCACCTTTGGAATAAAATACAAATTCAAAACGGACACCAAGTGGCAGCAATATCACTTTTGTTCCATCCAATGGCATTGCTATTTCCACATTGCCATTCGAACACAAATCAAGAACCTGGCTTTTATATACTTTTTCCATGCTTTCGTCAATTTGCGGATTATTTATTTCCTGTACCAGTCGAATATCCACTTTATCGCCCGGTTGAATCACCTCTGAAATCGTCATACTCCAATTCAACTCCCTTATTCTCGATTCATTAGCTTATCTAATATTTTTGCAATCCCCCACTTTGTGTAGATGCAATCACTATCTTTATTCATTAATGTTTCCGCCAGCCGTTCAAATGCCTTCGCCGACTTAGAATTTGGATAACACATGGAAACTGGTTTCTGCTGACGCACTGCTTTTTCCAAATATCCATCCTGCGGAATCATTCCAATGTAACTGATATCTCCATCCAAAAACTGTTTCACAACGGAATTCAGTTTATCAAACACTGCCTGTCCATCCCCTGCCGACGATGCACGATTTGCTACAACATGCACAAGTCCTTTATGATGCTTAAACTCAGGTGTATTATACAGGGTTTTCAAAAGTGAGTAGGAATCTGTAAGTGAGCTTGGGTCAGGTGTTGTAACTAAAAGAACTTCCGGACTTGCCAGAACGAACTCCATAACACTGTCAGATATTCCAGCACCAGTATCTACAATCAAAACATCCGCAAGTGATGCTAAATCTTCCATACAATTCAATAAATACAAAAGCTGTGCCTTTGTTAAATTATTCAATCCTAAAATTCCAGAACCACCTGAAACAAATCCAATTCCCATCGGGCCTTCGGTAATAATTTCGCTGATTTTCATGTCATTATATATCAAATCGCTTAAATTATACTTTGGCATAGCACCAAACATAACTTCAACGTTTGCCAGACCAAAATCCGCGTCAAAGATAATTACTTTTTTGCCCATTTTCTGAAATTGTATGGCAAGGTTCACAGCAACATTTGATTTTCCAACTCCACCTTTTCCACTCGTAACCGTAATGACTCTGGCCGAATTTCGTATCATTTTCTGATTTTGTTTTTTAATCACATTTCTTAGCTGTTGTGCCTGGTCCATAGATTATCTGCCTCCGAGCAGCTGTTTCACAATCATCTGCGAATTAAATACCTCTAAGTCATCCGGTACATCCTGTCCTGTTGTCATGTAGGATAAATCTGCACCTGAATACAGACGTACATTTAAAATGTTACCATACGATGTCGTTTCATCAAGCTTTGTAAAAATCAGCTTGTAATCTGCAATTTCACGATATACATCAATAATTTCCAATAAATCTTTATATTTTGTTGTTGCACTTAAAACAAGGTATACTTCTTTCTCATACTGTTCATCCAGTCCCTCAATTAAGCCTTTAATATCAGCACGCTGTGTCGTATTCTTATGTGAAAATCCTGCTGTATCAACAAATACAAGGTCGTAATCATTTACATTCTCTACTGCCTGATTTAATTCTTCAGCTGAGTAAATGACACTGATTGGTGCATCAAGAATATTTGCATAGGTGCGAAGCTGTTCTGCCGCAGCAATTCGATAAGTATCTGCAGTTAAAAATGCAACCTTCTTTTCTTCGTCTACTTTGTATTTTGATGCAATTTTAGCAATTGTGGTTGTCTTACCAACACCTGTTGGTCCAATGAAAAATACAACCTTTGGTTTTTTCCCTGCCGCATCAATACAGCTTGGCTGACCAAATTTTAAAATTAACTTCTGATAAACATTTGATAAGATAGAATCTACGCTGCTTCCAGAATGTGTCATTTTTTCTGTTTCATCTAAAATCTGATTCACATACTTCTCATTTACTTCATTATTGAGCATAGTACGATAAAGCATCTTCATGAACTTAAAGCCTTCCTGATTTACGGCAGGCTCTGACACTGGCTGTGGTTCTCTGACCGCTTTATGCTCTTCTTCAGAAAGTCTCTTCTCTAAAATGCTTGAGAGACTTTCTAATCTTTTTTCAATTTCTGCACTACTACGAAGTGACTGACTTTCTTTTGGTCTGCTTTCTTTTTCCACTTCCGGTGCTTTTTCCTCCCTTACGAACTGGCTCTGAACTGGTATATTGATTTGCTCATCTGCCGCAACATTGATATTATCCAAAGGCTTCATAACAGGTGCTTCCTTTGCCCTTACCGGAGTAACAAATGTTTCTCTTTCTTCCATCGCTGCTGTGACTTCATATGTTGAGCTTTTAAATGCACTAAGCAGTCCCTTCGGTTTAATCTCTTTCACATTCATAATCACAGCATTCGGTCCAAATTCTGCTTTTGCCTTTTCTGTTGCCTCTTCCTTTGTCTTTCCCTGAAACTTCTTAATGGTCATTTACGCTGTCACCATCCCCACTGATTGTAATTCAATATTTGACTCTACCTCATTATAAGAAATAACGATTAAGTCCTTAAAATATTCTTCTGTCAATTTCTTAAAATACATACGAACAATTGGTGATGTAATCACAATTGCACTCTTACCCATATTCTCTAACTTTGTAACTTCTGCTTCCACAGAAGCAATGATGGCTTTTGTCTTTTCAGGGTCTAATGTTAAATATGCTCCCTGCTCTGTCTGTTTCACAGATGCCATAATCTCCTGCTCTACTTTCGGGTCTAATGTAATAACACTTGTTGTCTCATTTGCAGGGAAAAATCTGCTTGAAATTGCTCTCTTTAATCCCTGTCGTACATACTCTGTCAATACATCTGTATCACGTGTCGCAGATGCATGGTCTGCAAGCGTTTCAAAAATAGTAAGCAAGTCTCTGATAGAAATACCTTCACTAAGCAGATTCTGCAATACCTTCTGTACCTCGCCAAGTCCAAGCATCTTTGGAATCAGCTCGTCTACTAAAACTGGATTGCTTTCTTTTAAATTGTTGACCAGGTTCTGAACATCCTGTCTTGTCAACAGCTCTGCGATATGTGAACGTATTACTTCTGTTAAATGTGTTGCAATAATAGAAGGTGGGTCTACAACTGTATAGCCAAGACTTTCTGCACGCTCTCTCTGGCTCTCTGTAATCCAGATTGCCGGTAAGTGGAACGAAGGCTCGAAAGTTGGAATACCTGTAATCTCCTCTTCTACATATCCAGGATTCATTGCCATGTAATGGTCAAACAGAATTTCTCCTTCTGTTATCTGGATACCCTTAATCTTAATAATATACTGGTTTGGATTGAGCTGAATATTATCTCTCAAACGGATAATTGGAACAACTGTACCAAGCTCTAATGCTATCTGTCTTCGAATCATGACTACTCGGTCAAGAAGGTCACCACCCTGATTAACGTCAGCAAGTGGAATAATACCATAACCAAACTCTAATTCAATTGGGTCAACCTGCAACAAAGATACCACATTTTCCGGTTTTCTGATTTCTTCTGCCTCTGTTTCGGAAGCACTTACCTCTTCCTCGATATCCTCAATCTTAATATGTTTATCAACCATACGTCCTGCAATAATAAACACAAGACCAAGTGCCATAAACAAAAGTGTCTGTAATGGTGTTGTTAATCCAAGGAAAACTAATGTTGTACCTACAAGATACAGTACCTTTGGAATACCAAACAGCTGACTGACAAGCACTGAGCCGAAATCTGCTTCTTTGGATGCTTTTGTAACAAGGATACCAGTCGCAAGTGAAATTAATAACGACGGAATCTGAGAACACAATCCATCACCAATGGTAAGAAGACCATACTGCTGAATTGCATCACCAAATGCTAACCCCTGTCTTGTCATTCCCATTGCAGTACCACCAATCAGGTTGATACAAGTAATAACTAAACCTGCTGTTGCATCTCCCTTTACATACTTGGTCGCACCATCCATAGAACCGAAGAATGCTGATTCTTCCTGAATTTTATTACGTCTCTCTCTGGCTTCTTTTTCTGTAATTGCTCCTGTATTCAAATCTGCATCAATTGCCATCTGTTTACCAGGCATAGCGTCCAATGTGAATCGTGCTGTTACCTCAGCAACACGCTCAGAACCTTTGTTGATTACAATAAACTGAATAAGAATCAGAACAATAAAGACGATTGCACCGATGATAAGGTCACCACCACCAACGAATTCACCGAATGTTTCAACGACATTTCCTGGTGAACCTGTTGTAAGAATCAATCTTGTAGAAGAAACGTTCAATGAAATTCTGAAAATTGTTGTGAACAATAACAGTGTCGGGAAAAACGACATATCCAACACTTCTTTTACAAATAGCGTATTAAATAAAATAATCAATGCTATTGAAATATTAATTGCCAACATTACGTCTAGTAAGGTGGAACTAATTGGAACAATGAAAAAAATGACTGCAGCAAGTAAATACAGCGCAATACCTATATCAGCTTTTTTCATTTCAATTCCTCCTTATGTATTATTTTTCATATTGTAAACCATCGCTAATACTTCCGCTACTGCCTGGTACAGCTCTGGTGGAATTTCCTGTCCAATGTCAACGTTTGCATAAAGCATTCTCGCTAACGGTTTATTTTCAACAATCTCAACATGATGTTCTTTTGCTGCTTCTTTGATTTTCTGTGCCAGAAAATCTTCACCCTTTGCCAGTACAATTGGTGCTCTTGCAGTCTCTGCATCATACTTGATTGCTACAGCCAGATGGGTTGGGTTTGTAATAACCACATCCGCTTTCGGCACATCCTGCATCATACGTCTTCTCGAAGCATCTCTCATCCTCTGACGCTGTTTTCCTTTAATCTCAGGATTACCTTCTGTATTTTTGTATTCTTCTTTTACTTCCTGTTTTGTCATCTTCATGTCTTCGTTGAACTTCCACTTATTATAAACAAAATCCGCAAGTCCAATGACAAGATAAACAAGACTAATTTTAAGTCCCGCGTTAATAATAATTGTACCACAAAGAATAACTGCCTGCACTAATGGAATCTCATATAAAATGAATATATTATCTGCTTCACCTTTAATTGATGTATAAGCAACATAGATAATAAGAAAAATTTTCAAAATAGATTTTACAAGTTCGAATACAGAATCCTTTGAAAAAATTCTTTTGAACCCATTAATTGGATTAAACCTGTCTGCTTTCGGCTTTAATGGCTTTGTTGTTACTTTCCATCCAACCTGAATGATACTGATAACAAATGTAATCACCATTCCAAAAAGAAAAAATGGCAGACACATCATAATTATACGCAACAAAACAGTCGACATCAGACCTGATGCTGACTGTGCTGTCATACCACCTATATTGTCAGCGACAATATCCGGTATTTTTTTATAAATATAAGAAAACATATTTATAAAATTTTCGGCTAAATAAGAAACAAAAATCTTTAATACCAGAAAAAGCACAATCAAATCAAAAGCGGCTGTCAATTCTTTACTTTTGGCAACCTTACCATCCTCTCGTGCCTCACGAAGTTTCTTTGCGGTAGCCGGCTCAGTTTTCTCTCCTCCCGGCCCATCTTGTGCGAACCACTGGAGGTCAAATTCGAATGCGAACCCTCTTTTTTCCAGCATCTTACGTCAATACATTCCTTCTATAAATAATACCATTAATTTCTTCATTTCTGTAAAAATGAAATTTGCAATGCTTGGCAGCAGCTGCACTGTCAATAAAAGCACTAATAACCCCACTAATACTTTTAACTGCATTCCGACTGCAAACATATTCATCTGTGGCGATACCTTCGCCATAATACCTAAAATACAGTTCAATATCATGATACATGCAAACACTGGAAGTACAATTCGAAATGATATGATAAACATATCTCCCATATATTTCGTCATGGACGACAATAAACTATCCCAGTTAAATGCTTGTCCATTCAATGGAATCACTGTAAACGCATCTACAAAAGCCTGCAAGATATAATGATGCATATTTGTCGCAACTAATAATAACAAAATAAAATAATTGTATAAATTTCCAGTAATTGTAACCTGTGCATTATTGATTGGGTCAAACTCCATTGCCATCGCCAAACCAATATCCATATCAATAATATTTCCTGCAAATAAAATAATGGAATTACAAATGTTTGCAGCAAGACCTATCAGCAACCCTGTAATTCCTTCTTTCAATACGATTACTGCGTACCCTATAACACCTGTGTATTCTACATAAGACTGGTCTACAAAGCCCAAAATAAGAAGTGAAACAAAAAATGACACTCCTATCTTTACTTTTGCAGGAACAGCTGACATTCCATAGAAAGGTGCTATATACATAAAACAGGATACACGAACCAATATTAATAAAAATATTTCGAAAGTTTCTAAAGAAAATGTGTACTCTATCATACGCTGCCTATCCAAGATAAATACTGAAGTCAGACCACAGTCTTTCAATAAAGCTTGTCATATTGTTCATAATCCATGCACCAAAAATCATAATGCCGACAAAAACAGCCAAAATCTTTGGCACAAACGTAAGCGTCTGCTCTTGAATGGATGTTACCGTCTGAAAAATACTAATAACCAGACCTACAACCAGTGAAATTAACAGCATTGGTGCTGCACAGATAATAATCGTATAAATTGCTTCTCTCGCTATATCTAAAACTTGTCCTTCTGTTATCATCTTTTATCACTCCACTATCCATCTCATATCTGTCAATAAAACGTGTTCACCAAACTTCCTATGATTAGGTTCCATCCATCTGCCATAATAAAGAGCAGAATCTTAAATGGCAGCGAAATCGTTGTTGGCGGCAGCATCATCATACCCATTGACATCAATACTGATGACACAACCATGTCAATTACTATAAATGGAATATAAATTAAAAATCCCATAATAAATGCCTGTCGAAGTTCACCGATAATAAAAGCCGGTATCACAACAACCATTGGAATTTCATCGTAAGATTCGTAGGTTTCGCCCGAAATATCAATAAAAAGTTCTAAATCCTTGTCCTGAATATACTGGTACATAAAATCACGAAACGGCTCTTGCGCTAATGTAAAAGCCTCTTCTGTTGTAATTGTACCCTTATCAAGTGGTTCAATCACAGTCTCATTCAAAGTCTGAAGTGTCGGCCACATGATAAAGAAAGTCAGGAATAAAGCAAGACCAATCAACACCTGATTAGGTGGTGATGTCTGCGTTCCAAGTGCGGTTCGTATAAAATGAAGAACGATAATAACTCTTGTATAGGAAGTCAGCATAATCAAAATTGATGGTGCTAACGACAATACAGTGATAACTAAGAACATTTTAACAGGCGTAGATACTGAACCGCTGTCATTATTATATGTAATTGTCAAACCATTGGTGTTATCTTCTGTCGCTTTTGTAACGTCCCCTTTATCATCTGTAACATTAAAATCTGTAATACTATTCGGGTCCATAGAAGCCGCATATACATCAACACTTCCAAAGGAACTGACGCATAATACGACCAACGCCACTATTGCCGCTATAAAAGTAACAAAGCAATATGTTTTTTTTAGTTTTGTCATATCCTATACCTTATTCTTCGGAAATTTTTCCTTTAGTTTATCTAATATATCCTGAAAACTTTCAGCAGAAAATTTTGCCTGCCCGCCGTTTGCAGCTACCGTTTTCAAAGCCGGAATTTCTTCTAACTCCTCCTCTGTCAGCTGTGCTAACATCGTAACATTATCTTTTCCAACTGCAATTACAAGATATACTTTCCCCGCTTTTACAAGTGATATAAACTTGTTATTTCCAATACTAACCGACTCTACCAATTGTAGATTCTGATTATGCATATTGGTCTTCTGATAATTACCTATCCACCGAGTCGTGAAATAAGTAATTACCAGAACAAATGCAAATATAACAAGTGCACCCAATAATTGTATGAAGCTATCCCATGCTGAAGTAAGTAATATCATATTAACCTACTACTTTTTTAACAGCTTCAAGAACACGCTCTGCCTGGAATGGTTTTACAATAAAGTCTTTTGCTCCTGACTGAATTGCTTCAATAACCATTGCCTGCTGGCCCATTGCGGAACACATAATAACATTAGCACCGCCATCAATTTCTTTAATTTTCTTTAATGCCTGAATACCATCCATTTCTGGCATTGTGATATCCATTAATACTAAATCAGGTTTTACTTCTGGGTATTTTTCTACCGCTTTCTGTCCATTTTCTGCTTCTGCAGCGATTTCATAGCCATTTTTTGTTAAAATGTCCTTAATCATCATTCTCATAAATGCTGCGTCATCACAAATCATTACTTTTGCCATATCTTATCTCTCCTATTCGTTCAAATTCTACTTAACAATGTCAGTAATTCTTACACCGAAGCTTTCTTCGATTACAACGACTTCACCTTTAGCAACATATTTGCCATTTACCAGAATATCTATTGGTTCACCTGCGATACGATTTAATTCGATAATCGTACCTGGTGCGAAGTCCAAAATCTCCTGTATAGACTTTGTCGTTCTGCCCAGCTCAACTGTAACATCAAGCGGAACATCCATAATAAGTTCAATATTTTCCTGACCATATACTCCAGCCATATTTCCATTGAATGCCTGGAATTGTGCCGGCTGTACATTCACCGGCTGCTGGTCCATCATTGGATATCCCATCATCGGACCTCCCATCATCTGTTGATTCATCATTGGTTGACCCATCATTGGCTGTGCCATCATCGGCTGACCCATCTGAGCCATATCCTGCTGTACTGGTGCGGCTGCTGGTGCAGGCGCTGCAGCTTGTGGTGCTGCTGAAACATTTTCACTTGCTGTCGAATTTGAATCTGCTTCCATGTTCTGAGTAACATTTTCACACATCTCTTTCGCAAAGGAAATTGGATACAACTGCATGATTGTACTATCTACTAAATCTCCGATTTCCATTCGGAAAGAAATCTTTACAAATGTTCCGGTAAGGAACTCATCGATAGAACTTTCATCAATCGTTTCCGTTAAATCAATTAAATCTGCCATAGGTGGACTAATGTCAATCACCTTATTCAGCATAGATGATAATGATGTAGAAGCAGAACCCATCATCTGGTTCATTGCTTCACTGATTGCACTTAAATGCAATTCTCCAAGTTCAGTATCATCAATATTTGTACCGTCACCACCCATCATCAAGTCTGTGATGACTTTTACGTCATTCTCTTTTAAGATAAGTATATTACTTCCATCCAGGCCTACAGTATATGCTATACGAATGAAAACACATGGTCTTTCATACGCTTCACAAATATCATTCCATGTTGCAAGCGAAACAACTGGTGTTGAAATTTCTACCTTACGGTTTACCAGCGAAAACAATGTTGTTGCCGCTGTTCCCATGCTAATATTGGAAATCTCACCAATGGCATCTTTCTGGCTCTCAGTCAACACTTCTGTCTCACTCGCAGCACTATCACCGGGACTATTTAATAATGCATTAATTTCTTCTTGTGATAAAGCACCATCCATTATTACTCTTCCTCCCTAATCACTGATGTTATTCTTACTGCATAATTATCACCGGTTGCACCCGGTAAAGCAGTAAATTTCTTAATATTACCCACATAAATATTCAAGTCTTGGTCTACTTTTGTATCAAGACGAATAATATCTCCTAATTGAAGGTTCACAAAATCATCTACTGAAATTGAACTCTTGCCAAGCACAGCCTTAATTGGCATTGGTGCTTTTGAAATCAGTGATTCAATCGTATCTGAATATTGCTGTTCATCCTTCTCCTGAAGGTTCGAGTACCAGAATTTTGCATTTAATTTGTCCATAACAGATTCTAATGTCAGATATGGAAGACAAACATTCATGAGTCCCTCTACATCTCCGATTTTAATATTAATTGTTACTAACGCAATCATCTCTGTCGGAGAAATCACCTGAACATACTGAGAGTTTGTTTCAATTCTCTCAAGTCTTGGATTAATTTCACAAACATTTGACCAAGGTTCTCTCAGTAAGTCTACGCATACGTTAAAGATACGTTCCAAAATTAAAAGCTCAATTTCTGAAAACTCTCGGCTCTTTTCTAATGGAGCTCCTGCTCCTCCAAGCATACGGTCAACAATTGCATACCCTAAATTTTCTGCAATCTCAAGCATAATCGTACCTTTTAATGGAGAAACATTTACAAGTCCAAGTAAAACCGGATTCGATAACGCATTCGAAAACTCTGAATATGTAACCGCTTCTGAGCTCATAACTTCAACCTGCACCGCTTTTCGCAAATAAACAGGCAGATTTGTCTGCAGAAGCCTTCCATAATTTTCAAAAACCATTTCCAGTGTACGCAAATGTTCTTTTGAAAACTTTGCAGGACGGGTAAAATCGTAATTTTTAACCTGCTTTTCATCTTTGTCCTTCATCTCTTCAACATCCAGCTCGCCTGTGCTTAATGCCTGCAGCAAACTGTCTATTTCATTTTGAGATAAGACTTCACCCATTCTCTCTCACCACCTAACACATTTTTATTTTTACTGTGTCTGTACACCAGAAAAACTTACACCTACAACAAAATCTGAACCGAACATATCCTGCATTGCTTCAAGGATTTCATCTTTTACAGCATTGTTGTCATTTCTAAATTCATCTAAAGTATACTGCTGAACAATCACATAAATCTTATCTTTAATCAATGTTTCTTTTTCTGTAATTCCTTCTACCTTAATAGACTCATAGCCTTCACTCTTGGTATTTAAAGAAAATCCTACAGAGAAATATGCAACATGGTCTTTTCCATCACCATCAGCTTTTAAGTTGACAGTAAACTTATCTTCGATATTGTATACTTCAATATCCTCAATTGGTACTATAAGTTCACTAGAATCAGCACTTTCTAACTCAAGATTAATAGCATTGCATACCTGGTCAATCAATTTATTCGATTTCTGTGTCTGAGGAACAATTGTAAACACTAATACTGCTGTCAGTACAAGGTTTACTAAAACCAATGCTAAAATGATTACAGACATCAAATTCTTTTTCATAGTCTTTTCCTTTCCGCTAATTTATTTCTGAGTAGTAGGAATTATAAATTTTAATTTCTACACGTCGATTTCTAGCACGTCCTTCCGCAGTCGAGTTATCCGCTATTGGAACATACTCACCACGACCCGAAGACTTAAGATATGCCGGATTAATAGTCGTTGTTTCTCTCAAATAATCTGCAACTGTCAAAGCTCGCTGCATAGACAGCTCATTATTATCGCGAAACGCTTTTGAAGTCATCGGCACATTATCTGTATGACCTTCTACCTCAATGATGTTCTCGTCATACTTCATTAAAATTTTGCCAACCTTATCAATCAAAGGATAAGCTTCCGTTTTCATCTCAGCTTTTGCTGAGTCAAAAAGGAATGTACCGTTCATGTTCAAAACAACAAATTCTGCGTTAAAATCTACTTCCACCTGGTCCTGTATACCATACTGTGAAACCAGTTCTGATATTGCTTCTGCCATTTTTTCAGATTCTGCAAGAGCTTCTTCCTGAAACGCTTCTTTTACATCCTTTTCCTCTTCTTCTGTTTCCTCGGAAGTGGATGTATTCGCTATCTCTTCAAAATATACATCATACATTTCAAGCTGGCTGATACCCGAAGACACCATCGCGCCTTCTCCAATAGATGCGCCTCCGCTTGGCAGAATACTGAATGCACTCTGTAAAGATGCAACTACCGCGTCAAACTTTTCGGCATCAACCGTAGACATCGCGAACAACATAACGAAAAAGCATAAAAGCAGATTCATAAGGTCACTGAACGTATTCATCCATGCTGGTGAACCTTTTGGTGGGTCATCCTGCCTCTTTTTCGCCACTATTCTTCACCTCCGCCAACTCCGTCTCCTCCAGCTGAAGTTTCTCTTGCTGCTGGTGATAAGAACGATTTCAGTTTCTCTTCAATGATACGTGGGTTCTCACCTGCCTGAATTGATAAAAGTCCTTCTACTGTAATATTCTTCATCATGATTTCAATATCATTGTTTGTTTTTAATTTTGTGGCAACCGGATTACATAACCAGTTTGCAACTAATGAACCATATAAAGTTGTAACAAGCGCTACCGCCATCTTTGGTCCGATAGCAGAAGCATCTGCCATATCCTGTAACATAAGAATAAGACCAATCAGTGTACCAATCATACCCCAGGCAGGACCTAACTCAGCCCATTTCTCCCAGAAAGCAATTACTTTCTTATGTCGGTCTTCAATACAATTCAAATCTGTCTCTAAAATTCCACGAACCAATTCCGGGTCTGTACCATCAACAACTAACATAACACCTTTTTTCATGAACTGGTCTTCAATTCCATTTGCAGCTTCTTCAAGAGCTAACAGACCTTCTTTTCTTGCGATATTGGACAAATCAATAATTGTCTGAATCACAACCGCCGGGTCTTCCGTCTTATTCTTGAAAATAAGTGTAAATCCTTTTAAACCTGCAATAATATCAGGCACTTTATTAGAAGCAATTACACCTGAAATTGAGCCACCAATTGTAATAATACATGATGCGGTATCCCACATGCTTCCTAAGCCTGCCACTCCGGAACCACTTGATAAAACACCTACCAAAAACATTGCTACACCGAGTATAAAACCCGCTAAAGACGCTATATCCAATACTTCCACCTGCCATTCTTTTGTTATAGTTAAAAAGTTTTCTATCTCTCTTAATTACATAATAATCTACCAGTACAGCTATCCTGCGCCCGAACTGGTTGTCATAATATCCCTCTTATACGATTTTACTAGACTTTTAATTGCTTGTCTACTTTCTTTTACAATTTTTTCTGGTACTTTTTCCCCAACGCACCTTATGACCATCTCCATATACTTCTTTCCTTTCTTTCAGATTCCCTTCTTCTTGAAAAGAAAAACCATGTGGCACAGCCTGTATGTATCATAAGGACTATGTCACATGGTTAGTATACCACATCTAGTGGCTTCATGGAATACCTTTTACCACATATATTTCACTTTTTTTCAAAAAATTTGCATCAATTTACAATATTTTTATGCAAAAAGTAAAAATTAACGTTTCAGATTAACAAGTTCCTCTAATAAGGTGTCTGAAGTTGTAATTACACGTGAGTTTGCCTGGAATCCACGCTGTGTTGTAATCATTGATGTAAATTCAGTAGACAAGTCAACGTTTGACATTTCCAACTCACCGGTTGTCATAGAACTTCCGTCAGCAGAAATTTCTACACCAATTCCATCAAATTCACCAGAGTTTAATGTTGTCTGGTAGCAGCTATCACCGATTTTCTCAAGACCGGATGCATTCGCAAACTGTGCAACTGCAATCTGTCCTAACAGCTCTGTGTTACCATTATCGTAACTTCCCCAAATTTTACCGCTGCTATCGATGGAAACGCCTGTCATTGCTCCAAGCTTTCTACCTTTTCCAGTTGAGCCATCTGTTGCACCTGATTCCATACCAATTGTAGATTTACCGCTGTTATTGTAATTCAAGCACTGTGTAAAGTCGATTGTTGTGTCAAAGAATTTGTTTAATGAGAGTGTCTCACCATTCTTGTTCACATAATTATCTTTAAAGTTTAATAATGCAGTATCTGCACCATTAATTGAAATGAATGTTCCATCATCTACATTGAACTTTAATGTGTTACCTTTAATAACAGTTGTTTTTGTAACCTGAGCCTGTCCATCTGGAGCAACATCAAAGTAATATGTTGTATTAGAATCTGTTGTATCAACACCGTATGCCTCTTCTGCTGTAATTCCCTCTAAGACGAATGGAGCTTTGTTGTCACCATTTTTACTTGTAATGCCAGTTACTGCAGTGAAGTCCTGTGTTCCTTCAATTGTTACATTTCCTGATGCATCAATGGAAATGTTTGTAATATTTAAACCAGAAGAAGTATCAATACCAAGTGCAGCAATCCATGCATCTGTATCTGTTGGGTCAAGCTGATATCCTGTTCCTGTCACATCATCTTTTACATAGTAATAAGGTGTTGTTAATGCATTTCCGTCAGAATCTTCTGTTACATATACAAAGTTGTATGGCTCTGATGTTAAATCATTTGCAGAAAAATCAGCAGTTGCTGTTGTTGAAATTGTTGTTCCGTTTAATGTTAAATCAGAATAAGTAAATCCATTTGCTTTCTTTTCTTCATAATCAGAAGCAACATTTTCAAGACCTGCAAGTTCTTTTGTAAATTTCTTTGTTGTTGAATCGTAGCTTACACCCTCTGCCATCTGTGCAAGATATGTAACTGTCTGGTTCTTCTGCTCGCCGAAAGAAACAATATCCTCTAAACTGTGCGCATTCAAAGTATCTACAATAGAATCTCCATTGGAATCAATAATATCTGTTAATGTAACAGTATATTCACCTTCTGTATCAGTTGTCTTGATTGAGAATTTAGCTGTATAAGAATATCCAAGGTTATCAAAGAAGTTTAAGTTCATTGTCTTTCCATCTTTGCTTGTTGCATCGGAATCATTCTTATCAATAACACCAGAACATGTTGCCTGTGTTGTTGCTTCTGGTGCAGATGTCATGTTAGATTCCTGTAAAATACGAAGTGCGGATACTGTATCTTTACGAATATCACCTGTATTTTCATCATACTGCCATCCCATAACAGTATATCCTGTAGATGTCATACAAAGGTTACCAGCACCATCTACATAGAAAGAACCAGCACGTGTAAATAAGTTCTGTGTTCCATCGTTTACAATAAAGAAGTTTGTTGAATTCGCATCTGTTAAACGAATATCAAAAGGATTACCTGTTGTCTCAGCAGCTCCGGCTGTTTCAATACTAACGCTTGTCGCTGCGGTGCTTACACCAAGACCAATCTGTTTTGCATTAATACCACCAACACCTGTTGCTGCATTTGCCCCTGATGCTCCGGAAGTTGTCTGATATAAAATATCACTAAATGTTACAGTTGAGCCTTTAAATGCTACTGTATTTACGTTTGCAATATTATTACCAATAACGTCCATTCTTGTCTGATGTGTCTTAAGACCTGACACAGCAGAGTACATTGATCTCATCATAATGAAATAGCCTCCTTAACCTCATTTTATGACGATACCGGGCTTATCTGTCATTCAAAGCCCTAAGCCTCCTAAAAGGTCCGGCTAAATAATAACTGCACCGTCAATATTTGTAAATATATTTCCTTCTGTTTCACTTTTGTCCATTGCTGTAATGACTGTGTTATTCTTTACACTTATGATAAATGCTAACTCATCCATCAGCATAAGTGATTCCCTAATCCCTTTTTCATTCGCTTTTTTTGTTCCGTTTTCTAAACGTTCTACCTGCTCCGTTGTCAGCTCAATATGTCTGTCATGAAGTCGGTCTACTGCGTGTTTTGAGAACTTAAGCTCACTATCTGATTTGTCGGTCTGCTTATCCTTAAGCACATCTAAGAACGATACACTTCCATTTGTATCTGCATCCGAAACATGTGTAGTATCTTTTTGTCGCAAATACTGCGTTGTCATTTGCTCAATGGAAGTAAACTGGTTATTCAGTTTCATAGATACACCTCCATAATCTGAAGCTACTTACTTTACGTTTCCTTATGCGTTTTCTGTTTTTTCAGTTCCATCTGAAGCAGTACTTCCACTTGCGTCATCCTTGTTGAGAGAGTTCTGTATCTTATCCCAGTACGCATCATCTAATACTGTATCTAAATTTTCTAATGGATATGCGCTTCCATTTACATAGAGATAAGGTGTAGTCCCTTGCATTTCCAGATAATCTACAGTACCAGTTACATACGAGGTGTCTCCTGTCACTGATGAAACCGTCTGCATAATCACTGTCTTACCAACAAGATCGGTTGCATGGTTCAGTTCAAATGTACCGGTTAAATTCTGTAATTCTTCTAACTGCGAGAACTGTGCAAGCTGTGCAATATATTCAGAATTATCCTGTGGATCCAAGGGATCCTGATACTGCATCTGTGCTACTAATAACTGCAAAAACGCATCTTTTCCCAGTTTTCCACCTGGTGTTTCTGCCGCTTTCTTCTGCGCCTCCGTCTGCTGTGTTTGTTGAATTTTCCCATCCTCCA
>JBGVHB010000114.1:0-11850 GCA_045121975.1 Roseburia sp. | reverse complement strand
CTAACAACATTTAACGATAAGAAGGCAAAGTCTTTTACCATTCCAAGTACAATTAAATACAAAGGAAAGAAATATAAAGTTACGTCCATTGGCGAGAAAGCATTTTACAAAAAGACAAAGCTGCAAAAGCTGACAAGCATTACTGTAAAATCGTCAAAATTGACGAAAGTCGGTTCCAATTCATTAAAAGGAACTAGCAAGAAATTGAAGATAAAAGTGCCGTCCAAGAAAGTGGCGAAATATAAGAAACTATTTAAAAACAAAGGAAACAAAAAGGTAAAGGTTACCAAGTGATAGAGAGTAATAGAGGAAGACCAAAACACATGAAAAGAGGAAAAAGAAACATTACATTTTATAGAATCGTTGCACTTGTACTGGTTGTTGTTATGCTGCCATTTTCTGATTTTGGCAATGCATTTGCTGGTGAGCAGAGTAAGGCGGCAGGATTAAATACCCAGCAGCTTTCCGTCAGTACAAAATGAACTCTCGGAATCTTGAGAGATAACACCAGAAAAACACTGGTGATGTACTTTGAAAAGTAAATATTATGTGTAGAACAAAAAAATTGCATGAGAAACAAACATAGCTTTTACTATGTTTAAAAAAGTGGTATTATAGTTCATAGGATTATGCTACATCCAAAATCAACTTTTGCAGGGAAGATTCAGATGGCAAATCCCATGCATCCAGATGCTGTAACATTAGGATGTGATAGAGGCGGCAGTACCACATCTTAGTAGAGCGGTGCCTGCCGTCTTCTAATTTAAAGTCTAGTTTCTCACGTTTATTTGAACGTTCTGCAGATGTTCTTGCATTGTATTCCAGTTTCCATTCTTTGCTACTTCTTGGTGGATTGTTAAATAATCTTGGATTATCATTCATAACCAAATGAACAGTACGTCCGTATTTGGCATTAGAGCAAGGATTGTCACAGGTACAGGAAATACAGCCATTTTTCTTACTCATTTTAGGACATTTAAACTTCATTCTTCCTTTGGCAATTTCAATACCGTCACGACGCATACGGCAACCGGCTTTACAGATAGGAACACCATCTGAATCGATGGTGAAGTCGTCTTTGTAAACAGGTGGTCTGCCACCTTTTCCGTTAAGGTCAATAAAAGGTGTGATATTTTCACGTTTGCAGTATTGATAATAAGGCATTGCATCATGAGCCGAATCCAAAAGAAGTTTGGATACTTTATAATCAGGGAGAAACGCTTTCATCCGAAAAAAAGCATGCAAAAAGCCATGGGAGTCATGTTTAGAGGCATAGGAAAAATGAGGGAATACCGGCAGGTCACTCTGGGAATCCACAAGCATATATAAATTATATCCGTGATAAAAACAGTCACGAGAGGAATCCCAGCCGATATCACAATCAGGCTGTGAAAAATAACGGTCACATTTACAGTCAGTAATTCCGTTTTCCTTACAGTCACAGATACGTTTTTTACGTTCCCGATGCGAAGTAACAACCGGTGTTCCGTCACCGGCTAAGGCAAGTGATTCATTATGAATAAGTCCCTTGGAAACAGAAATATC
Organism: Roseburia sp.; assembly: GCA_045121975.1. Lineage (GTDB taxonomy): Bacteria > Bacillota > Clostridia > Lachnospirales > Lachnospiraceae > Roseburia. The sequence goes on along the minus strand of JBGVHB010000114.1, from coordinate 10,305 downwards.
AAGAAACTCTTTTTTGTAGATTTTAAAAAGAGATGCATAAGGCTGTTCTTCAAGTTGGAAGTCAGTATTTTCAAGCTGTGGCAGTAGTTCGGCAACAGTAACTTTTTCAACAGAATCTGCTTTTGTACCTTTGGTTTTAGGCTTTTTAACCTTTGATTTTAAAGGATGAACGTGTGGAGACAGATGATTATCATCAGAATTCCACATGCGTTTCAAAAAGTCATAAAAGGTGCCAACACCGGGAGTATTACCTACTTCAAAGCCACTGAGGATGGCAAAAAGAGGATTCATTTTAAGTTGTGCAGCCCACGCGGTTAAAGAAGTAACTTTAAATTCAATGGACAATAAATAAGAACGCTGCATACAGGAAGGAGTTCTTGGAGCAGGACCGAATTTAGAATATTTATCAGCCATAACAACATCGGTATATGATAAATCAAGGTTCCAAAAACGTTCAATGATATCCCATGTAGAACGAGCAAGAGCATCAGGATTAGGATAATATTTACGAAGATTAGTAATAACAAAGTTTTGGTAGTCAGCATGACTGCCGCAGTTAACAGGTAACATAAAAAAATCGCCTCCATATCGAAAAATGATTGCCGCCGCAAGCGGACGGTACTTTTTAATTAATTGGCGCGAAGCGCCGCATTTTTCGATGGATTTGTCAAGTGTTTTTTGACAAAAAAGTGGGGGATTTTAATAAAAAAGGAATCTGAAAGCCTTATAGTTACTGGCTTAAAGATTCCGAGAGATTATTCAAATTATAAGGAGGGATATGCTTTGAAAAAGCAATCAAATCTTTCAAGACTGATGAATTATGCCGGAAGTCATCGATATTTTACCTATGCTTCCTGGGTATTGTCAGCGGTAAGTGCTATTATTGCACTGATTCCATTTTGGTACATTTGGAAAATTATTAAAGAGGTTTTAGAGGTGGCTCCAGATTTTGAAAAGGCCGGTAATTTGTCTCACTACGGATGGATGGCGGTGTTATTTGCCGTTTTATCGTTCCTGATTTATATCGGTGGCTTAATGTGCTCACATATTGCAGCATTTCGTGTTGCAACAAATATTCGAATTGAAGCAGTACATCATATTGCAAAGCTGCCACTTGGTTTTGCAGACAGCTTTGGAAGTGGTAAGCTTCGCAAGATTATTAATGAGTGCAGTGCAGCAACGGAAACCTATCTGGCGCATCAGCTACCTGATAAGGCAGGCGCAATTGCGACACCGGTGGGACTTCTTGTGTTATTGTTTGTTTTTGACTGGAGACTTGGTATTTTAAGTCTCATTCCGGTTCTGCTTGGTTTTATGATTATGGCGGCTATGACAGGAAAACGCATGGCGGAAAAAATGGAGCAGTATCAAAATGCCTTAGGAGCCATGTCAAACGAAGCAGTGGAATATGTCCGTGGGATTCCGGTAGTAAAGACCTTTGGACAGACTGTTTTTTCTTTTAAGAAATTCAAAGGAACAATCGACGAATATGAAAAATGGGTGATTGCTTACACAAAAGAGCTTCGTATGCCAATGATATGGTATACTGCCGCAGTGAATGGTGTATTTGCGTTTTTGATTGCAGGGGCATTCTTGTTTACACGAAACGGTGTAACGAATGAATTTTTATTAAATCTTTTATTCTATATTATTATTACGCCAGTGATTTCCGTCACCCTTACAAAGATTATGTATATGAGTGAAAATAATATGATTGTGGCAGATGCGCTGGGCAGAATTGATTCTGTGATAAATCTAGAACCGCTGTCGGAAGCCTCTGCTCCCAAACATCCAGAGGATGCTTCTATAGAGCTTCAAAATGTATGCTTTAGCTATGATGGCAAAAAGGATGTAATTAAAAATATCAGTTTGCAGATTCAGCCGGGACAGACAGCCGCGTTCGTTGGTCCATCCGGTGGTGGTAAATCTACACTGGCAAGCCTGATTTCACGCTTTTTTGATGTGCAGGGTGGCAGTATTAAAATCGGCGGTGTGGATGTAAAAGAGATTGCCAAAGAGGAATTAATGAATACAGTGTCCTTTGTATTCCAAAACAGCAGGCTGGTAAAGGCATCTATTCTTGAAAATGTGAAAATGGGCAAACCGGATGCGACAAGAGAAGAAATCATGGCAGCATTAAAGGCAGCCCAGTGTATGGATATTATCGAAAAATTCCCAAAGGGTGTGGATACTGTGATTGGAACACAGGGCGTGTATCTTTCCGGCGGCGAGCAGCAGCGTATTGCGATTGCCCGGGCAGTACTCAAAAATACGCCGATAATCATTCTTGATGAAGCAACTGCGTTTGCTGACCCAGATAACGAAGCAAAGGTACAGGCGGCGTTTGCTGAGCTTGCAAAGGGAAAGACAGTTATTATGATTGCACACCGCCTTTCTACAGTAGCGAATGCGGATTGTATCTATGTGGTAAATGACGGACAGATTGTAGAAAGTGGAAAACGTGAAGAATTGTGCAAAAAGAACGGTCTGTTTGCAAAAATGTGGAATAACTATCAGGCATCCGTTCAGTGGAAGGTTGCAAAGGAGGGATAAACGGGATGATTAAATTTATTCAGAAAAAAACAGCTTCATCAAGACAGGGCGCAATCGGTCTTATCAAAGGAGTGATTGCCTGCGCATTTCAAAATATTGCCTTTATGATTCCCACATCTTTATTATTTTTTCTTGTGTCTGATTTAATGAAGGGTGATGTTTTGGATGACAAAAACCTGTTTTATATTGTGGGATGCGTGATTTGTATAGGTATTATCTTGGTTACAACATGGTTTCAATATAATGGAACCTATTTTGCAACCTATATTGAAAGTGGGAAGCGGAGATTAAGTCTTGCAGAGCGGCTTCGTAAGCTGCCATTATCCTTCTTTGGAAAAAAAGATTTAGCAGACCTTACAAGTACGATTATGGCAGATTGTGCCACATTAGAATCATCACTATCTCATTATGTTCCAGCTTTGTTTGGCTCTTTATTATCAACAGTGCTGATTGCGGTAAGTCTGTTTTTCTTTGACTGGCGTATGGCATTAGCGGCATTGTGGGTAGTACCGGTATCTGTAATTATTGTAGTATTAAGCTACAAGGTGCAGGATGGTATTCAGCAGAAAACCATGCATGCAAAAATGGCGTGTGCGGACGGAATACAGGAATATATTGAAACGGTCAGGGATTTGAAGGCGAATAACGCAGAGGATACCTATTTAAAAGGCTTGGATAAAAAAATCCGCGGCGTGGAAAAAAGAGCCATTATTACCGAATTTGTAACAGCGGCATTTGTTGTGTCTGCAAGCATGATTTTAAAGTTAGGAATCGCAACGATTGCTTTGGTGGGTTCGCTTCTATTGGTAAAGGGAAGCATTGATGTAATGACATTTTTCATGTTTCTATTAGTAGCATCCAGACTTTATGACCCGATGCAGTCCGCATTGCAGAATCTTGCAGCGGTTATTGCCATGAGAACGAATGTTTTTCGTATGAATGAAATCCTAGAGCATCCAATCCAGCAGGGAAGAGAGGAGCTTACTAACAAGGGCTGTGATATCGTCTTCGACCATGTAGGCTTTGCATATAACTCAGGAGAGACAGTGCTTAAGGATGTGTCTTTCACTGCGAAACAGGGGGAAGTAACCGCTCTTGTAGGACCTTCCGGCGGAGGAAAAACAACTGTATCCCGTCTTGCGGCACGTTTCTGGGATAATCAGAAGGGAACCATTACGGTGGGTGGCATGAAGGTATCTGAGATTGAGCCGGAAAGTTTGATGTCACTTTATTCGATTGTATTTCAGGATGTTACATTGTTTGATAATACAATTATGGAAAATATCCGTCTTGGCAGAAAAGATGCAACAGACGAAGAGGTACTTGCAGCAGCCCGCCTTGCTAATTGTGATGAGTTTGCAGAAAAGCTTCCGGATAAGTGGAACACCAATATTGGAGAAAATGGATGTGAACTGTCGGGGGGAGAGAGACAGAGAATTTCAATTGCCCGGGCATTTTTAAAGGATGCACCTATTATTTTATTGGATGAGGCAACTGCATCCTTGGATGTAGAAAATGAAACATTGATTCAGAACGCCCTTTCAAGACTTATCAAAAATAAAACAGTACTTGTCATTGCGCATCGAATGCGAACTGTTGCAGGGGCAGATAAGATTGTTGTTCTTGCAGATGGTGTGGTGGCGGAACAGGGAACGCCGGATGAATTGTATGCAAAAAATGGTATTTATACCCATATGTCAGACCTACAGAAAAATAGTCAGAATTGGGTAATCAATGCTTCTTAGCTTTTGATACATTCTTTTTGATTGCCAGAAGCGAAAGAGTAAGATAAAATAATATCATATGTATCTGCAACCGAAAAACCCTGAATTTTCGGGCGTTGCAACTGCCAGTTGACAAATTGACAGGTCTGATTTATGGTGTGCAACCGCAAAATAGTGCATGATATAGCTATCAGGAAGCGAACAAAATGTTTTCAAAATAGAGGTTCGTTTCTATAAAAAATAGCAGCGTAGTAAAGCGCGGAAAAGAGGAGATTATGATATTAGCAGACAAAATTATTACACTTCGTAAAAAGAATGGGTGGTCACAGGAAGAATTAGCGGAGCAGATGAATGTATCACGACAGTCCGTATCCAAATGGGAAAGTGCTCAGTCCGTACCGGATTTAGAAAAGATATTAAAGCTTGGACAAATCTTTGGTGTCAGCACTGATTTCTTATTAAAGGATGAATTAGAAGAAGAGGAGTATGTAGAAACCATTTCTAATAATATAGAAGAAACACCAGTGCGCCGGGTATCTATAGAAGAGGCAAACAATTTTTTGACTGTTAAGGATGGAACAAAGAAACAGGTTGCATTCGGTACGGTTTTATGTATTCTTTCCCCAATCTGCCTTATGCTTTTAGGAGCTGCATCAGAAGTTCCGGCATATGGAATCAGCGAAAATTTTGCAGGTGGAATAGGAATGATTGTTTTGTTTGTGATGATTGCAATTGCAGTAGCAATGTTTATTTCTGTCGGAACAAAAACCTCTGCTTATGAGTATTTGGAAAAAGAAGTGATTGAAACCGAATATGGTGTGAGTGGAATGGTAAAAGAACGCCAGAAACAGTTTAAGGATACATATACCAAGTATAATATTATTGGTACTTGCTGCTGCATTCTTTCCGTTGTTCCTTTGTTTGCAGCAACATGTCTTACAGAAGAAGATTTTTATATGATAATTGCAACATGCGTATTGATTGTATTTGTCGCAATTGGTGTTTGGTTCTTTATTCTTGGAGGAATCCCTTGGTCAAGCATGCAGAAGCTTTTACAGGAAGAGGATTACAGTGTAGAAGCAAAAATGAATAAGAAGAAAACAAGTGGAATCAGCGGAATATACTGGCTTATTGCAACAGCTCTTTACTTAGGAATCAGCCTCTATAGCAATGAGTGGGAAAAAACATGGATTATCTGGCCGGTAGCAGGTGTTTTATATGGTGCACTTATCACAGCTTACAACACCTTCCGTAAAGAAAAATAAATACAGAGAAAGTAAAAACGCAGATAGAATAAAAATTCCGTCTGCGTTTTCTTTTATGATTTTTTCCGTTTGTTCTTTTTTACACTATATCCAAAAGTGCCAAGCTTCTTTCCTAACAGGAAGTATTCGCCATGAGAATAAGTCACAAGGCTTGCAGAATTAAGCTCAAATTTGCCGTTTTCTGCCATATAAGCATCATCAATTGTGACACCTAAAACATCTGCAATAATCATGGAATGGCTTCCCAAAGGCTTGATTTCGCGTACCTTACATTCAATATTTACCGGGCTTTCCGCGATACCCGGTGCACTAATGTGCTGGGATGGGAGCGGAGTAAGCTTCATTTCTTTAAATTTATCAACATCCCTGCCGGAGCGGACACCGCAAAAATCAGTGGCTTTCACCAAAGCCTCGGTTGTTAAATTAATCACAAACTCGCCGCTTTCCTCGATTAAGTGATAAGAATAACGCTCCGGACGGACAGAAATAGATACCATTGGTGGGTTCGTACAAACAGTACCAGCCCATGCAACAGTAATAATATTTGGTTTTCCGGCAAGCTCCTTTTTGGTGCAGAGTGGGTCGTCTTCTTTGCCCTGACAGCTGACCATAACAGCCGGCAACGGATAGAGCATATTGCCCGGTTTCCAGAATTGCTTTGCCATAAATAGCTCCTCTTTCTTATTTCATTAAGATGTCCATCAGATAAGCATAGACATCTTCGTTCTGCTTTTTCCAGTTGTCACAAATTGCCTCAGCCTGTTCCTTTCTTTTGACAGTCAAGGTCAGGTCGATAAGATTCGTGTCACGCTCGCGGTACTGGCAGCGGACAGCATAATCCTGATTTGGTGTTTTAAAATAATCAGCGAGAATCGCGTTGTCGTTGCGAAGCTCTAATTTATTTTTGGAAAAATAGTTGATGGTATCGTGCTCAATTGCATCAGAAATCTTGTCCTTAAAAAAGCCCAAAGTCTCTTTTCCGGCAGCAGTGATGGTGTACTGCGTATTGCTGTGTGTGGATTCTGCGCGGATTAAATCTGCTTCCACTAAGTCGCTGATAACCTGCTGCACGCGGAAATAGTCTGTATATTCCTGCTCTAAAAAGAAATTCGAAATCTGAGTGTTGGTCAGTGGAAAATCCACCTTATCTAACATATTTAAAATCGTTAATTTGTATATGGTAAATGGTTCTGCCATGTGTCTCTCTCCTTTAATCGTCTCTGAATTGTGTTTAAGACACGTTTCTTATCAGTACTCCAAAGCGGAGCAATCAAAAGAGAACGAGGTCCGTCACCGGTTAAACGGTGAAGTACAATATGTTCTGGTAACCGTTCGATACAATCGACAATAAAATCGCAGTATTCCTCTAAGGAAAAAAGCGGAAATGGCTCTTTTTCATAGAGACTGCCGAGGTCGGTATTCTTAAGTACATGAAGCAGTTGAAGCTTGACACCTTTAATCGGAAGGCGGGAAACATAATCAAGAGATGCAAGCATCATTTCTTTTGTTTCTCCCGGAAGTCCGAAAATCAGGTGGGTGATAACATCAATATGATATTTTTCCAGAGAAAAAACAGCCTCACGAAACTGAGAAAGTGTAAAACCGCTTCGAATGGTACGCAAAGTTTCGTCGTGAATAGACTGTAAGCCAAGCTCTACCCAGACTGGCTTGATGCGGTTTAATTCGCCAAGCAGTTCTAATACCTCAGGAGGCAGACAATCACATCTGGTAGCAATGGAAAGTGCCACAATGTCAGGATGCATGATTGCCTCTGTAAAAATCCCACGCAGATAGTCGACAGGCGCATAAGTATTCGTATACGCCTGAAAATAAGCAATAAATTTGCGGCAGTCTGATTTTTGCTGGACTTTTGACTTCGCATCCTCAATCTGCTCTGTGATAGAGAGGGTAGGAGCGGAGGCAAAATCACCAGAACCGCCGGCACTGCAGAAAATACAGCCGCGGGAATCAAGGCTGCCGTCCCTGTTTGGACAGGTCATACCGCCATTTAAGGAAAGACGGTAGACCTTTTCGCCAAAGGTTGTTTTTAAATAGTAGTCAAGCGAATAATATCGCTTTTCGCCCCATGTTTTTCTTTGCATTCTTATTTAATGTATGCTTTTACCGCAGCACTTACAACTTCTGCAACGCGTGGGTCAAAAGCTTCCGGCATAATAAAATCATCATTTAATTCTTCGTCAGAAACAAGATTTGCAAGTGCATTAGCAGCAGCAAGCTTCATTTCTTCTGTAATCTGTGTTGCACGTCCCTCTAAAGCACCTTTGAAGATTCCAGGGAATGCGATAACGTTGTTGACCTGATTTGGGAAGTCACTTCTACCAGTTCCAACGATTCTAGCACCAGCAGCTTTTGCAACGTCTGGCATAATTTCTGGAACAGGGTTCGCCATTGCAAAAAGGATAGAATCCTTGTTCATGGAAGCAACCATTTCTGGAGTTACCATATTTGGAGCGGATACGCCAACAAAAATATCAGCACCCTTTAATGCATCTGCTAAAGTACCTTTCTGATTGTCAAGGTTTGTAACCTCTGTCATTTTCTGCTGCATCCAGTTTAAGTTTGGATAATCTTTACCAATGATTCCTTCGCGGTCACACATAGTTACGTGAGGGAAACCATAAGTTAAAAGAAGTTTTGTAATAGCAACTCCGGCAGAACCTGCACCGTTTACAACTACTTTACAATCTTCTTTTTTCTTGCCTGTTAAACGTAAACCGTTGATAATACCTGCAAGTACAACGATAGCAGTACCATGCTGGTCATCGTGGAATACAGGGATGTCTAACATTTCTTTTAAACGTTCCTCGATTTCAAAACAACGAGGTGCAGCGATATCTTCTAAGTTGATTCCACCGAAAGCTGGCGCAATGTTTTTTACAGTTTCGATGATTTCTTCGGTATCCTGTGTGTCTAAACAGATTGGAACTGCGTTTACATTACCGAATTCCTTGAATAATACGCATTTTCCTTCCATAACAGGCATTGCTGCGTGAGCACCGATATTTCCAAGACCTAAAACGGCACTTCCGTCGGAGACAACAGCAACAGTGTTTGCTTTCATTGTATATTTATAAGCAGCCTCTTTATCTTCTGCAATTACCTTACAAGGCTCTGCAACGCCCGGTGTATAAGCGATTGCTAAATCCTCGCGGGAATTTACTTTTGATTTTGCAACGGTTTCTAATTTACCATTCCATTCTTCATGCATAGATAATGCTTTTTCTTTTAAATCCATAATTTCCTCATCCTTTGCTTCTATATAACTCTTTTACAACAAATCAATCATAGCATTTACTTTTTCATTTAGCAAGAAAAATAGGACTTCCTATTTGGAAAAAAATAGTGTATAATGCAATCAATCGTAAAGTCAATTAGTCGTTTCAGACGTGAATCCCAATGATAGAGTTTCAGATAAATAAAGGAGCAGATGAATGAGAGAAAAGTATGAAAGCTTATCCGTAGCTGTATTACGTGATTTAGCAAAAACAAGAGGTTTAAAAAATACTTCTACCATGAAAAAAAGCGAGCTCGTGGATGCAATGCTTGCAGAGGATGAAAAGCAGGGACAGCAGGAGCATACTGCCAAAGCTTCAGAGGAAACAGGGAAGGCGGCAGAAGATGCTAAAACGGAAACTGGCAGGAATACAGCAGAGAAAAGAAATGTGGTAAGAAATACAGATACACAGAAGCTGTCAGAAGCTGTTAGAAATAACGATAATCAAAGAAATGAAGGTCAGAAAGATTCGACTGCACCGGATGAGACATTAAATAGTTTAGACAGCGGCATCTCTGCGAATGGTATCTTAGAGGTTATGCCGGATGGATACGGATTTATCCGTTGTGAGAATTACTTACCGGGTGAGCATGATGTATATGTGTCTCCATCCCAGATTCGTAAATTCAACTTAAAAACAGGTGATATTGTCTGCGGTAATACAAGAATCAAAACACAGCAGGAGAAGTTTTCTGCATTATTATATGTAACTTCTGTCAATGGTTATCACCCAAGTGTAGCCCAGAAAAGAAAGAATTTCGGGGATTTGACACCAATTTTCCCAAATGAGAGACTTCGTTTGGAATATCCGGGATGCAGCGTTGCAATGCGTATTGTGGACCTGGTTTCTCCAATTGGTAAGGGACAGCGTGGTATGATTGTTTCCCAGCCAAAAGCAGGTAAGACTACTTTATTAAAAGAGATTGCCAAATCTGTTACAAGAAGCAATCCAAATATGCATTTAATTATTCTTCTGATTGATGAAAGACCGGAAGAAGTAACAGACATTAAGGAAGCTATTGAAGGACCGAATGTGGAAGTAATTTATTCTACATTTGATGAATTACCAGAACATCACAAGCGTGTATCGGAAATGACCATCGAGCGGGCCAAGAGACTGGTCGAACAGGGAAGAGATGTCATGATCCTGCTGGATTCGATCACAAGACTTGCGCGCGCTTACAATCTGACGGTTCCGCCCAGTGGGCGTACTCTTTCCGGTGGTCTGGATCCGGCGGCCCTTCATATGCCGAAGCGATTTTTCGGTGCAGCCCGAAATATGCGCGAGGGAGGAAGTTTGACTATTCTTGCCACAGCCCTGGTGGATACAGGAAGCAAGATGGACGATGTGGTTTATGAGGAATTCAAGGGAACCGGCAATATGGAGCTGGTGCTTGACCGGAAGCTTTCCGAGAAGAGAGTGTTCCCGGCCATCGATATTCCGAAATCCGGTACACGCCGGGAGGAT
>JBGVHB010000113.1:0-137507 GCA_045121975.1 Roseburia sp. | reverse complement strand
GAGCTGTCCTTAGTACGAGAGGACCGGGATGGACGAACCACTGGTGTATCTGTTGTCGACCAACGGCATGGCAGAGTAGCCAAGTTCGGAAGGGATAAACGCTGAAGGCATCTAAGCGTGAAGCCCCCCTCAAGATGAGATATCCCCTCCTATAAGGAGATAAGACCCCTTGAAGACTACAAGGTAGATAGGGCAGAGGTGGAAGTGCAGTAATGCATGGAGCTGACTGTTACTAATCGGTCGAAGGCTTGACCAAAACAAATCGGAGTTCTGTATGAAGTTTTGAAGGTATAAAAAGCTATTGATTTTTTTATACTTTTCATATATAGTTATAGATGGCGTAATTAATACGTCATTTTCTGTACTATTCCTCGATAGCTCAGTCGGTAGAGCACGCGGCTGTTAACCGCGCTGTCGTAGGTTCAAGTCCTACTCGGGGAGTTTTTGACAAGTGAGTCAAAGATAATGTTATAAATAATTTGGCTCCATGGTCAAGCGGTTAAGACATCGCCCTTTCACGGCGGTAACACGGGTTCGATTCCCGTTGGAGTCATTACAGTTTTACTGTAATAATTAAATATGGCGACATAGCCAAGTGGTAAGGCACGGGTCTGCAACACCCTTATCATCGGTTCAAATCCGATTGTCGCCTCTTTAAAACTCTTAAGAAATGTTCTTAGGAGTTTTTTTTATGTGATAGGAAAGTGCTCGTATGTGGTGTGTGCCAGATGAAAACGCAAAGCGTTTTTAGAAAAGTAAAAATGAGCAAAATTCAATAAGCAGTGATTAGAAAATAAGGTTGCAAGAAAAAATCATATGTGGGATAATTCTTTAGAAGAGCATATGAGGCTAAATATATAGAAATAAGAGATACAGGAAACAAAAATGAATAACAGTAATAACCAATTTAATTTGGGTGAACAATTTAGAGATGCAGTTCAGGATGCATTAAATACAGGAGATTTTCGAAAACTGAATCATCTCGTATCGGATACAGTCACAGATGCAATATCAGAAGCTGGCAGACAGGTAAAAAATGCCGCAAGTGAAGCAAAAAAAGAGACTTATTGGGATTCGCAGAGCAAAACGGAACAAAATAGAAATTATACTTATAAGGAAGTACCACCACAGCAGAATGCTCCAAAGTATCAAGGACAGTATACGCAGCCGTCTTATACGGAAATTAAGAAGCAAAAAAGACAGAACCAGAGCTTTCATTATCAGAAGCAGAGTCCGGTAAAACCTTATGCATATCAGAATACAGTAAGTTATGCGAAATCATTTTTGCCGGCTGTAAAAGTCAAAAATATTGGACAGGTTTCGAGTGTCCTTTATATGGTATTTGGAGGCGTAGGAATAGGGCTGGTTTCAATTGCGCTTTTTATAGGTTTTATTTTCTTATTGCTGAATCTTGTCTGGCCAACGGGCATATTTGTTTTTTTATTTGCATTGTTGGGTGGATTTATTTTCATGACGCGAAAAGGTGTGATTGAAAAAGACCGTTTAAAGCGTATGAAACGATATATTTCTATTTGTGCTGGAAAAATGTACGTTAATATAGAAGATTTAGCAAAACAGACAAACAAAAGCGGTAAATTTATTTTAAAAGATGTGAAAAAAATGCTTGAACTTGGCTTTTTTCCAGAAGGACATCTGGATGAAAAAGAAGCCTGTCTGATGTTAGATGATGTTACTTATAGAGAATATCTGAAAGTAGAGAGAGAACGAAAAGCTTTGCAGGCAGAGCAGATTGCTTCGCATGTACAACAAGATGAAAAAGAAGACGTGCAAGATAATGAAAACCAGGAATTACAGACAATGCTTAGGGAAGGGCAGGAGTATATCCGAAAGCTTCATGAGTTGAATGATTTAATTGAAGGAGAGGTTATCTCTGAAAAATTATATCGAATGGAAAATCTGTTAAAAGAGATTTTTGAGCGCTTAGAAGAAGACCCATCTCAAATGGCTCAGATGCATAGATTAATGAATTATTATCTGCCTACTACAGTGAAGCTCTTGCAGGGCTATGAGGAGTTTGACGGAGTAAGTTCACCGGGCGAAGAGATAATTGCTGCAAAAGCAGAGATTGAAAGAACTGTCGATATTATTAATGGGGCATTTGAAGAACTTTTAAATAAGTTGTTTCAAGCTACAGTATTTGATGTCACTACAGATGCACAGGTCTTAAAGACGATGTTAGCAAAAGAGGGATTAATGAAAAATGAGTTTTCGGAGGAGACGAAATGAGTAAGGATTTAGATGAAATGTTAAATGAAGCACCTTCACTAGTGTTCGAGCCATTTGCAGAGCAAAAGAGTGAGGTTGCCACAACAGCAGAAACGGCTGTTGAGAAGAAATCAGAGGAGATTCCAGAAGTACAGCTCACACCAGAAGAACAGAGAATGGTAGATGAGTTTTCTTCAAAGATTGATTTGACAAATACGCAGCAGATTTTACAGTATGGAGCGGGCAGTCAGAAAAAAATTGCTGACTTTTCAGAGACAGCATTAAATAGTGTGCGTACCAAGGACATGGGAGAAATTGGTCAGATGCTCACTAATGTAGTGGCAGAGCTGAGAAATTTTGACGAAGATGAAACAGAAAAAGGTTTTCTTGGTTTATTCAAAAAGAACAGCAACAAGCTGGCAAATTTGAAAGCAAAATATGATAAGGCAGAAATAAACATTAATAAAATTTGTGAAGCGTTGGAGAATCACCAGATTACATTATTAAAAGATGTGGCAATGCTTGATAAAATGTATGAGTTGAATTTGAATTATTTTAAAGAGCTGTCTATGTATATTTTAGCTGGCAAACAGAAGTTAGAGCATGCGAAGAATGTGGAACTCCCAGAATTGTTAGCACATGCAGAGCAGAGTGGTCTGCCAGAGGATACACAGAAAGCAAAGGATTTTTCTGAAATGTGCAATCGTTTTGAAAAGAAAGTACATGATTTGGAATTAACTCGTACGATTTCCTTACAGATGGCACCACAGATTCGTCTGATTCAGAATAATGACACTGTAATGTCTGATAAAATTCAGTCCACACTGGTAAATACGATTCCTCTTTGGAAGAGCCAGATGGTAATTGCAATTGGAGTAAATCATTCTGTAGAAGCAGCACAGGCACAGCGCGAAGTAACAGATATGACAAATGCGCTTCTGAAAAAGAATGCCGAGCAGCTTAAGATGGCAACCATTGAAACTGCAAAAGAGTCTGAACGCGGAATTGTAGATATTGAGACACTTCAGCAGACCAACCAGACGCTTATCAGTACTTTAGATGAAGTGATGAGAATCCAGCAGGAGGGCAGAGAAAAACGTCAGAATGCAGAAGTTCAGCTTCGCCAGATTGAGAATGAGATGCGTCAGAAGTTATTAGAGATGAGTAAATAATTTTTTCAAAAAGAAACGGTTCTAAACCTTACTTAAATGTAAAGTTTAGAACCGCTTTTTTTACTGCTGATTTTCAGTTGGCTGGTTCTGCTCAGTAACGGAAGCTGCATCCGCGTTTGTCTGAGTGACTGCTGGCTGAGGGGCAGTAGTCTGATTTACAATAACGTTTTCGCGAATAATGCCATATGCCCAGTCTGCAAATCTTGATGCAAATGGAATGTTAGCATCTTTTCCTTTTGTGGTATTCATAATACCGATAATACAGAAAGCAAGAATTGCAAGTGATATAATGGCATTGATGATGGAGATAACTGTTCCCCATGCTGTTCCGATAAATGGAATGTTATAGATGAAATCAAAAACATTAAGTACATGGCTCACCAGAGTTGATACAAAACACAGACAAAGTGCCTGAATCATCTGACGTGTAGCCCACTCATCTTTTTCCACGAGAAGCACAACACCTGCTAATAAAAATAATAAAGTGCTGTAGCCTAAGAATGCAAAAATAAATGCACACACTGTGTAAAAAGACATTCTTAATCCTAATTTACCTTTTTCCATAACGAAATCCTCCTTAATATTATGCTTTTGTAAACTGCCAAAATAAAGTATAAAAGTATCTGTATTGTGTTGTCAAATACAATTTTATTTAAACTTGAAAAAGCTGGTAAAATTCTTAATAATTATAAAGATTTTGGTTCATACATTGACAGTCAAAAAAAACAATGAGACAATAACACAGGTTTTAAAGATAGTGTTTTTGAATAGAATATTAGTAACAGGGAAAGCATTATCAGCAAAAAAGAAAGGCAGTCGGCAAATATATAACAGGCTGATGCGCAGAGAGGAAAAAGATGGAATTGATAGAAATTTTAAAGGCAGTTTTATTTGGTATTGTGGAAGGAATTACAGAGTGGCTTCCTATCAGCAGCACCGGACATATGATTCTGTTAAATGAGTTTGTGTCCTTAAATGTTTCAGAAGAATTTTACAGTATGTTTGAAGTGGTGATTCAGTTAGGTGCAATTTTTGCAGTGGTAATCCTTTTTTGGAGCCAGATTTGGCCATTTGGAAAGAAAGGAAATAAAGAGCCTTTTAGAAAAAAAGGTGTTGGCGCATGGGTGAAAACAGATATTTTTAAACTTTGGTTTCATATTTTAGTGTCATGTGTACCGGCTGCAGTTGTTGGTCTTTTGTTTGATGAGCAGTTAGAGGCATGGTTTTATAATTACCAGACCGTTGCAATTATGCTGATTTTATTTGGTATCGCGTTTATTATTATTGAAAATTATCATAAGGGAAAAGATGTGAAGGTAAATACATTGGAAGCACTGGATTACCGTCTTGCATTCTGGATTGGTATGTTTCAGTTGATAGCAGCCATTTTTCCGGGAACTTCCCGCTCGGGTGCGACTATCGTTGGAGCATTACTGCTTGGTGTATCAAGAACGGTAGCCGCTGAATATACATTTTTCTTAGCAATTCCGGTAATGTTTGGCGCAAGTCTTTTAAAAGGAGCAAAATTCCTTTTAAACAACAGTATGACCTCAGCAGAGGGTATCATTCTTCTTGTGGGATTGGTTGTGGCATTTGCAGTTTCATTATTTGTAATTAAGTTTTTAATGGGATATATCAAAAAGCATGACTTTAAGGTGTTTGGCTGGTATCGCATTATATTGGGTGTAGTCGTGCTTGCTTGCGGCATTTTTGGAGTGATTTAAAAGAGGGACACATATGATAAAAAAAGAAAGGCTTTCCACATCTACCATGGCGTTAGTGGCATTAATGACTGCCATGATTTGTATTGTGGCACCATTTACCATACCAATTGGGGCAGTTCCGATTTCCCTTGCGACGCTGGTGCTTTATTTTGTGGCATATATTCTCGGCTGGAAAAAGGGCTGTCTGGCGTGTCTGCTATATCTTTTAATTGGATTTGTGGGGATTCCTGTTTTTTCCGGATTCTCCGGCGGCGTGGGTAAGTTATTCGGAGCAACCGGTGGATATTTTTTCGGATATCTTCTGCTTGTGTGGATAACCGGATGGTTTGCAGAGCATTTTTCCGGGAAAAAGATATTTTATTTTCTTGGGATGCTGTTAGGAACTGCAGCCTGCTATGCTGTGGGTACAGCGTGGTTTGTATATGTGGCAAAAGCAGGCATCACTGCGGCAGTTACTGCCTGCATCCTGCCCTTTATTCCGGGAGATTTGATAAAGATGGCTGTTGCGGTTGTTATGGCTCCTGCGGTGCGTGGAAGGCTTGTGAAGGCAGGGTATGTGAAAAGATAACCATACTCTCTGATGTAGTAGATAGAATGCTAAATGATATATTATAACATAATACAAGGCAAAAGACCATGTCATAAATGGAAACTTTTTTGTTTCACATTTTGACATGGTCTTTTGCTATTAAGTATGTAATAATTTATTAATCAGGCTTGAAATAAGAGACAAAAGAAAGGATTAGAAGTATGAAAGGAAAAAAGATTTTTACATTAGGATTAGTAGCATTATTATCATTAGGAACACTTGCTACGACAGCAAGTGCTGCTGATTATAAGGATAAGGCATTTAGTTTTTATGTTGACAAGAAAACAAAAGAAACGGAAAGTTATACAAAATATGAAAAGTCATCTGTTTATATTCATATAACAGAAGGAAGTCTTGATTATGCACGAGTACAGGCATATGGATATATTAATGGAAAATGGCAGAATAAAACTGTTGGGACAACGGCATTTGTTCCAGTTGGACCAGATAAAAGCGCAAAAAGCAGAATTAGAACAACAATAATTGAGTCAACGAATGGAGCTGCAACATCGGTAAAATTGAAATTTCCAAAGAATGAGTACGCGAGCGTAGTTGGTGGTGTGTGGAGTCCTGACTGTGCAGGAAATTATCCGGCGGTAAATTAGAGGTCAGAATATAAAGGATAGGTGTCATATTTATATGATACATTAATTTACACTAGTAACGAGGAAAGTCAAGTTCTTGCAGAAAGATTTGATGAGCATCGCGCTAACTTGAGAAGCTTTCAAAAGGGCTTCTTAAGTTAGCAAATGAAAAGGAGAAAATAATGAAAAAAAGATGGATTAGTGTTTTTTTAACAGGAATAATTGCAATGAGTGGAATATGTGGATGTGGAGATAAAAGTAGTATTGAAACAATAAATTCAGAAGAGCGTATGGCAGAAGGAGAAGCGACAGACGAAGCCGATATTACTCCTGTAACAGATAGAGAAAATGATTCTGTAAATGCAATTGGTTCGACAATAACCTGGAGTAATTTTTATGAAGAAAGTTTGCAATATACATTAAATAAGGTAGAAATCTCTGAAAATTTAAGTGATTTAGGAATTAAAAAGAATGAATTGACACAACAATATGTCAGCTCTATAACAGAGGAAGGAACATTAATAGATAATAATTATATTTTTATAGCAATTGATGTTACTGTTAAAAATATGAATTATCCAGGCATCTCAAATACAGATGGAGAACAGTATAGAGTATATATAGAGACACTATTAGAAACTGAAGCAGAGTTACAGAATGAGGATGGAATCAGACATAATGGAGAGGCAGCTTATTTTAGTGAACATGGAGAAACGGAGCAGCAGTATTATGCATTTACACTTGAGCCAGAGCAGGAGATAGATGCAAAATTAGTATGGATTGTGCCAAAAGAAGATTTGGAAGAGCCTATATATTATATTATTGGAGCAGCAACAGGACGGGATACATATCAATATTTTTTATTAAATGAGGGGAACTAGCATTGCATAACTTTAAAAATATACTATATATGGAACTGCGGAAGGCATTTTGTAATCATCTTTTCATAATAGCACTGATGTTTGGAATTATTCTTTCTATAATTAGTGGAATAAGTGCTGTAACCAATTATTTCAGTACACGGGAAATGCTTAATTTCATTGGTGGAAATCCAATGATAGAGGCTTTCGGATTATATAATTCATGGTTAGGGGGAGAAAGTAATTCTTTAGGATTTACACTATTTTATGTATTTTTTTCTTTTATAGCAGTGCTCCCGTATGGTTGGTCATATCAGGCAGAAGAGTGTAATGGGTATAGTAAATATGTGTCTGTAAAGATAGGACGCAAAAAATATTTGTTGGCAAAATATATTGCAGCTTTTTTATCAGGTGGAACGGTAGTATTAATTCCGTTGATATTGAATTTCATCGGAGTTGCGTGCTTTGTACCAGCAGTTCAACCATCTATTGTTTACGAAATGTATTATGCAATGAGACAGGGGGCAATATGGTCAGATATATTTTATACGCATCCATTAGTATTTGTATGCCTGTATTTGCTTATTGATTTTATATATGGCGGACTTTTTGCCGTTATTGGAATAGCGGTATCTTTATTTAGTAAAAAACGTCTGGTTGTGGTATTAACACCTTTTCTTATCACGATGTCAATGCAATATGTGAGAAGCTTTTTGATTCCAATTGTTCATAAGGAGGTAGCACCTATCTATTTCTTACATACTACAACTATTCAAAACGTTGCTGATGGAAAAATAGTTATGGCAGAGGGATTAATAATATTAATTGTCACATTGGCAATTGTACTTTGGAAAGGGAGTAAATGGGAGGATTTACAGTGAAAGTTGTGAACCTAATAAAATATGATTTGAGAGAAGGTTATAGACAGGCAGGCGCAAAATTGATTGGGATTGTATTTATTACACTTTTTTCCTGTATAGAATTCTATATAGAAAAAGGAAATTATAATGCACATTACGCAGAAATAATAGACCATGCAACCTGCGCAGATTATTTATGCTTTTTACTGGAGGGGATGCATCCATTTCGACCAAAAGTGGAGACTACCTTTGTTATTCCAATCAGATGGTTGTTAATTCATTTATTTTTATTATATGCAGTATTATATTACCCATATCGGGATTTGGTGCAGTCCATAGGCAGTGTTCTTGTGATAAAGATGGGAAGCAGAAAAAGATGGTGGTTTTCAAAGTGTCTATGGATGGTAACATATATTTTGTGTTCATATATATTGATGATGTGTACAGTGATTGTTTTTTGTTGTTTAATGGGAGAAAAAATTAGTATTCGTGTTTCACCGTTGGTAATGCAGACTTTAATGGACAGTCAAACCCAGAATACAAGTTTTCCATTAAAAGCAAGCGCAGTTGTATTGCTGTTGCCATTATTGATAACTATAACTTTTAGCTGGTTGCAAATGCTTTTGGGATTGATTATAAAGCCTTTATTTGCCTATGGAGTTATTGTAGCAATTTATGTGGCTTCGGCATATTTTAATAAAGCATTTTTAATTGCAAATTACGCAATGCCGGTAAGGAGTATGTATTTTATTGAGCAGGGATACAGCTTATTAGAGGGAATTTTTGTTTCAGTAATAGTTAGTATAATCACTTTTTTCATGGGGACGTTTATGTTTTCGCACTATGATATTCTTAAAGTTACTGAGATGTAGATATTTGTCAAATAATATGATATTGGAGAGTTGGAATGACAAAAATTGAATTAAAAAATGTATCAAAAACAATAAAAGGAAAATCGGTACTTAGAAATATTTCAATGACACTGGAAAAAGGACGTGTTATTGGCTTTTCGGGTGTCAATGGTTCCGGAAAAACAATGTTAATGCGTTTGATAGCAGGGCTTATTTTTCCAACAAATGGAGAAATCATAATAGATGGAAAAAGACTTGGAAAGGAAATAGAATTTCCGGAGAGTATAGGACTGCTGATTGAGAATCCTTCATTTTTGGATTATTATTCAGGATTTCAAAATTTAAAAATTCTTTCATCAATCCGAAAAGAAGTATCTGAGGAAGAAATAAGGGATATAATACGTTGCGTTGGATTAGACCCAGAGGATAAAAAAATATATAAAAAATATTCGCTTGGAATGAAACAGCGGCTTGGTATAGCAGGAGCTTTACTTGAAAAACCAGAAATTTTAATTTTGGATGAACCAACAAATGCTTTGGATGAAGATGGCGTAGGAATGTTGAAAGCTTTAGTAGCAGGTGAAAAGGAGCGAGGTGCACTTGTAATTGTAAGTTGTCATGATAAAGAAGTTCTTCAAAGTATGACAGATGAGATATACGAGTTGAGAGAGGGAAGTTTAATTGGAAAGGACAAGTAATATTCATAAGAGAAAAAGATATATATTCGTGATTTTTTTGAGTATTATCTTATTGGGAATAATAGTAGGTTTTCGTATTTGGGATGTAAATCATCAAATAGAATTACCAGAAGTAGAGACATATGAGATTGGTGAGTTTGTAGATTTAGGAAGTAATATTTTTTTAGAAGAATATGAAGCCGCGAATGGTTATCAGGTACGGGTAAATAGTGCTACACTTGTTACATTTGAGGAGTTTTTAGAAAAACATTCGCTTAATGCAGATGAAGTTATAAAGGTGGAAGGGAACATGGATAAACTTCCAGATTATATATATGATTTGAATGTAACTTTTGTTAACACAAACGTTAGAGAGAATGGATGTGGAATAAATTTAGAAAATTATTGTATTTATGCAAATAATTTTTCAATTTCTATTGATGCAGAACTTTATTCGTTTGCAAATGCGGAGAAAAAAAGTACTTCAATGATGTTTTCATTACAACCAGAATCGGAGTTAGACTTTTGCCTGCCATTTGCAGTAGTTACTTCAGCAAATAATTCTTATTTATCGAAAGAGATATTACAAGAGCAGGATTTGTATTTATATGTTTCGCTTTATCCAGTACAAAATCAGATTAAGATTTATTCAAAAGAGTAGGAATTAAAAATAAGATTCATAAAAGAAAAAACCCTGACAAGTAAATCTTGTCAGGGTTTTTTATGTGAAAAATTATTTCATTACAACTTTTACGAATTTCTTTTTACCACGTTTTACAACAACGCCATCGCCTTTGAAGAAGTCTGCGTTGTAAGTTGTTTTGATGTCTGTTACTTTTTCGTCTGCAACAGTAACACCACCCTGTTCTACGGCGCGGCGGGCATCGGAACGGGTTTTATCAAGACCTGCGCGGACTAAGACAGCCATAATGTCCATGTCTCTTTCAGCAAAGTCTTCTGCTGTTAATTCAACAGTTGGCATATTTGCAGAGTCACCGCCACCTGCAAAAAGTGCGTGGGAAGCTTCTTTTGCTTTTTCAGCTTCTTCTTCCCCATGAACTAATTTTGTTAATTCGTATGCAAGGATTTCTTTTGCCTGGTTAAGCTGTGCGCCTTCCCAAGAGTCCATAGCTTCAATTTCTTCTAATGGAAGGAAGGTCAGCATACGGATACATTTTAATACGTCAGCATCAGCTACATTTCTCCAGTACTGGAAGAAGTCAAATGGTGATGTCTTATTTGGGTCAAGCCATACAGCACCGGACTGGGTTTTACCCATTTTCTTTCCTTCTGAGTTAAGAAGAAGTGTAATGGTCATAGCATGAGCGTCTTTTCCTAACTTACGACGGATAAGTTCAGTACCGCCAAGCATATTGCTCCACTGGTCGTCGCCGCCAAATTCAAGGTTACAGTCGTAATCCTGGAATAATTTGTAGAAATCGTAGCTCTGCATAATCATATAGTTGAACTCTAAGAAGCTTAAGCCTTTTTCCATACGCTGTTTGTAGCATTCTGCTGTTAACATACGGTTTACAGAGAAGTGTGGACCAACTTCACGTAATACATCAATGTAATTTAATCCCATAAGCCAGTCTGCGTTGTTTACAAGAAGTGCCTTGTCATCAGAGAAATCGATGAAACGGCTCATCTGTTTCTTGAAGCATTCTACATTGTGTGAAATGGTTTCTTCTGTCATCATCTGGCGCATATCGGTACGACCGGATGGGTCACCAATCATGGCTGTTCCGCCACCGATTAAGGCGATTGGTTTATTTCCAGCCATCTGAAGACGTTTCATTAAGCAAAGTGCCATGAAATGTCCTACGTGAAGGCTGTCTGCAGTTGGGTCAAAGCCAATGTAAAAAGTAGCTTTTCCGTTGTTGATTAAGTTTTTGATTTCTTCTTCGTTTGTTACCTGTGCGATTAAACCGCGGGCAACTAATTCATCATATAATGTCATAATTTTGTTCCTTTCTGTGTGTTGATTGTGGTGAGAATAGAAAAGTCCTTTCCAGTCATAGACTGAAAAGGACGAAAATTCGTGGTACCACCTTTGTTCATAAGCAACTCGCATTGCTTACCTCTGTGAGTGTCCGACAACACTCCAACGCTTATAACGCACGTCACTACGTCACAGCCTACTAGTAAAACATTCGGTGTGAAGCTCGGGGATGTATTCATGATAAGATTCCCATGCACCTCTCATCAGCCGGTAACTTTCTGTATGGTTCCACTTAAAATTACTTCTTCCCGTCAAAGCCTGTATTCTGCTTCAATTAAGGGTATTATAGCCACGAGAGAATTGCTTTGTCAAGGTTTAATTTATACTTGTATCGTGATAAAATCAGAGATAGGAACAATTTTATGGAAAATAGGACATAATAATTGGATAAAAGTGAGGAAATGCAGATGGAAAAGCCAATCAGTGTAAAAAACGAAATCACAATCGAAGAAAAAGTAAAGGCTCAGAGAGAGTTTTTCATGACACATACTACTTTGGATGTAAATTACCGCATTGCATATTTAAAGAAATTAAAAGAGGTTATTCTGCAAAAAGAAGGACAGATTTTAGAGGCATTGCAGAAGGATTTGGGAAAAAGCAGCCAGGAAGCTTATATGTGTGAAGTGGGGCTTACGCTGGCAGAATTAACCTATCAGTTAAAGCATATTCGAAAATGGTCAAAGCGGAGAAAATATAAAACAGACCTTTCAAATATGATAGGAAAAAGCTTTTCACTTCGCGAGCCTTATGGCGTTGTGCTTGTGATGTCGCCTTGGAATTATCCTTTTATGTTAAGCTTAGAGCCATTGATTGGGGCGGTGGCAGCAGGCAATTGCTGCGTGTTAAAGCCATCTGCTTACGCGAAAGAGACATCGCAGGTTTTAGCGGATATCATACAGGAAGTATTTCCGCCGGAGTACGTGACGGCTGTGCAGGGCGGAAGGGCAGAAAATACAGCACTTTTGGAGCAGAGATTTGATTACATTTTTTTCACAGGGGGAGTGTCTGTTGGAAAACTGGTAATGGAAAAGGCGGCTGCACATTTAACACCGGTAACGTTAGAGCTTGGTGGAAAGAGTCCCTGCATCGTGGAAAAGAGCGCGAACCTTGCAATGGCTGCCCGCAGAATCGCTTTTGGAAAATATTTAAATTGTGGACAAACTTGTGTTGCACCGGACTATCTGTTGATAGATGAAAGTATCCGAGAGGAATTTGTGGAGCTTTTTATCAAAGAGATAAAGAAGATGTATTCGGAAAATCCGTTTGAGAATCCGAATTATGGAAAAATCATTAATGAAAAGCATTTTGAGCGTCTGAATGGATTGATTTGCCCGGACAAAGTTGTGTACGGCGGCAGCAGTAAAAAAGAAACATTGCAAATTGAGCCGACGGTAATGGTGGATGTTACTCCGGAGGATGCCATTATGCAGGAGGAGATTTTTGGACCGATTCTTCCGATATTGACATACCGGACAATTGAGGAAGTGGAAAGTTTTGTGACATCGAGAGAAAAGCCGTTAGCTTGCTATCTTTTTACGGAGAATAAGACAGTGGAAGAGCGTATTTTACGCAATCTTTCCTTTGGTGGTGGCTGTGTGAATGATACGGTTGTGCATCTGGCGACCTCTGAAATGGGATTTGGTGGAGTTGGAAACAGCGGAATGGGTTCATATCATGGCAGGAAAAGCTATGAGACATTTACGCATGAGAAAAGTATTCATAAAAAGAGTACACATTTTGACGTGAATATCCGCTATCAGCCATATAAGGAATCGAATAAAAAGCTTTTAAAAAAGATTTTAAGATAAAAGAAGAAAAAACAGCAGGTTTTGTTTACAAAACCTGCTGTTTTGTAAATTGAAAAGGGGAATGTGAATTACTATACTAGCATATGTAGTAATGAAAACTATGTGATATGTAAGAGGTATAGAAAATGAAATCAGCGATTTTTAATACAATAGAGGAAAAGGGCTGGAATATGAGTATCCCTTTAATTCAAGGAGGAATGGGCGTAGGAGTCAGTCTTAGCGGCTTGGCAGGCGCAGTTGCAAAAGAAGGCGGAATGGGCGTTATTTCTACAGCACAGATTGGATATGATGACCCTGATTTTACTGGTCATGAAATGGAGTGTAACTTAAAAGCAATTTCAAGACATATCAAACGTGCAAAAGAAATCTCACAGGGAAACGGAATGGTTGCCGTCAACGTTATGGTTGCTTTACAGCACTACAAAGAGCACGTACTTGAGGCAGTAAAAGCAGGTGCAGATGCAATTATCTGTGGTGCAGGACTTCCAATTGATTTGCCAGAGTTAGTAAAAGGCAGCACAGCCAAAATTGCGCCAATCGTATCTTCTCCAAAGGCAGCAGCTTTAATTTTAAAATCATGGATGAAAAAATATCAGGTACTGCCTGATTTTATTGTTGTGGAAGGGCCGAAAGCAGGCGGACACTTAGGATTCCATGAAGAGGATATTAAGCCAATGGCAGAGGGAGCTTTTGAAGACGAGGTCAAAGGAATCCTTGCAGAGAAAGAAAAGTATGAGAATACATATGGAAAGAAAATTCCTGTTTTTCTCGCTGGCGGAATCTGGGACAAAAAGGATGTGGCAGCAGCAAAAGAATTGGGCGTAGATGGCGTACAGGTGGCAACACGTTTTGTGGCAACCGAGGAGTGTGATGCGTCTACTGCATACAAACAGGCATATATCAATGCAAAATCAGAAGATGTAAAAATCATCAAAAGCCCGGTTGGAATGCCGGGAAGAGCATTAAATAACGAAATGATACAGAAATTACAGCAGGAAAAACAGAAAGTAACCCGCTGTTATCACTGTATCAAGCATTGCAATCCGGCAGAGATTCCATACTGTATCACAAATGCGCTTGTAAACGCTGTAAAAGGAAATGTGGACGACGGTTTGATTTTCTGCGGTGCAAACGTAGATAAAGTAACAAAAATCGAAACCGTACATGATGTAGTAGAAGACTTAATGTATGTGTAAATCGAAATTTAGGGACGCAGCCTAAATTCTGAAATCTGGGGACGCAGCCTAAAATTCGAAATCTGGGGACGTAGCCTAAATTCCGAAATCTGGGGACGTAGCCTAAATTCTGAAATCTGGGGACGTAGCCTAAATTCTGAAATCTGGGGACGCAGCCTAAATTCCGAAATCTGGGGACGTAGCCTAAATTCTGAAATTTAGGCTACGTCCCTGAATTTCATTTTAAGCAGTGGTAAATGGTGCGAGCTCTAAACGGATGAAGTAACCTTTGTCTGCCTGGCATACTGGGCAGTGCTCCGGTGCGCTTTTTCCTTCATGAACATAGCCGCAGCCTAAGCATACCCATGAAGTGGAGACATCGGAGACAAAGAGCTTTCCGGTTTCTAAAAGGTCGGCAAACATGCCGAAACGGTCGCCATGCACTTTTTCTACGCCGGCGAT
Organism: Roseburia sp.; assembly: GCA_045121975.1. Lineage (GTDB taxonomy): Bacteria > Bacillota > Clostridia > Lachnospirales > Lachnospiraceae > Roseburia. The sequence continues at coordinate 122,517 of JBGVHB010000113.1, read as the reverse complement.
TAAAGAAAATGCGGCGGCAACATCAGGGAAGCCCTCTTCTCTTGCAGTCTGGGCAAAGCTTTCGTAAACATCGTCATGCTCTTCGTATTCATTATGCTGTGCAAAACGAAGCAGTTTTGCAACATCGCGGTCGATGTCAACCGGATAAGAGCCATCAATATCAATGCTTTCGCCACCAAGGCTGCTTAAATGTTTGTAAAAAATTTCTGCGTGCTCCCGCTCCTGGTCTGCAGTAAGGGTAAAAATCAGTTCAATGACGTGCAGGTCATCATTTTTTGCCTGACGTGCTGCAATTGTGTAGCGGTTTCTTGCCTGGGATTCTCCGGCAAAGGCTCTCATAAGATTTTTCTTTGTAATACTGTCTTTAAATTCGATTTGCATAAGTTTTCCTTTCCTGATAAAGATATTGTAAGTGACAGCTTCCTAATAAATTTGTAAAAGAAGCTATAACATTGGGTGTTCCGATTTTGCCTTTAAGCGGGCAAAACGTCTGTCAATTTCCTGCTGAATGTCATTCACAACAGAAGCATATTCTTCTTTTTGCAGATGTTTGGTGCGTCCCATCATAGAGAACCAGTCAAGAACAGGAATTTTTTTATTGGTACGCGTCGGGTCGTAGGTGAGATGCGTAATTCCCTGCTCAATTTCATAAAGTGGAAAATAGCAGCAGTCTACGGCAGCGGAAATGACGCTGCGCTCTAAGTTTGGCTTGTCGTTCCAGTTTAACGGGCAGGCAGAAAGTGCTTTTAGATAAACAGTTCCAAAATCCTTGGCATAGGCAGCAGCTTTTGCGGCTTTTTTCAAAAAGTCGGACGGATTGGATTCTGCCACTGTTGCGATATATGGGATATGCGTTCCTGCCATAATCTCAGGCGTATCCTTGTGGAAAAAAGTTTTTCCATACTGCGTTGCGCCAAGGTGGGAGGTAGAGCTTCTTGCGCCCATCGGAGTGGAGTAAGAAAGTTGATAGCCGGTGTTCATATAGCCGCCGTTGTCGTATTCAAAAATAATCAGCCGCTGGTTTCTTAGAGCTGTTCCAAGGGCAGAACCCATACCAATATCCATACCGCCATCACCGCTTACCATAATAAATGTGATGTCGCCTTCCGGGTATTCACCACGTCTTTGGCGTTCCCGGAACATTTCTTCCACGCCACTTAAGGTAGCTGCGCCATTCTGAAAAAGGTTGTGAATATAAGGAATACGAAAAGCTGTCTTAGGATAGCCGGTGGTGATAATCATGCCACAGCCCGTCTGGAAAAGAAGCACAACGTTTCCTTCGATGCCTTTTAGCAGAAGCTGCAGGTTGACAGGGATACCGCAGCCCGGACAAGCACTGTGTCCTGGTGCAATTCGTTTTGGCATGGCGGTCGCTGCATTTAAATTGCCGCCAACCACCTCCATGCGTTTTGCAGCTTCGTTGTACTGGCAAAGAGTGATGCCAAGGGTGGTGTCTTTTTCTGTTAATGGGTTGAAATATTTTGGCTGCTTTTTGTCTTTCTCTTCAAATCCAGTCCCCGGTGTTACCCCGTAATAATCAAATTCGGCAGCAGTGCCGGAAAGCACTTCCTCAATAATCGTAATAGCATCTTCAACAAAGAAGTCCTGTCCGCCCAAGCCGTAGATTCTGGTGTACACTGATGGTGGAGTATCCAACTCCAATAAGGCTGCCTTCAATTCCAGTGAGAGATTGCCGCCGCCTGCACCATAACTATCCTGCCTGTCGCATACGACAACTTTTTTTGTCGTTTTAAAGAACTCTAGTAACTCTTTCTGGGGAAAAGGTCGTAAAACATGGACAGTTACGACACCTGCGCGAATCCCTTTTTCACGAAGTTTATCAATGGCATCTTTGGCAGTGTGGTAGGAAGAGCCAAGAAGAACGAGCAGAATTTCTGCGTCTTCATAGCAATAGCCCGAACACATATCGTAATGTCTGCCGGAAAGATCTTCGTATTCCGCAAAAATAGCAGGCAGTTTTTTTCTTGCGTCTTCCATAGCAAGGTGGAGCTGATAACGGTTGTTCATAACATCCGGCTCATTCATATAAGAACCGATAGTAACAGGTTCTTCTAAATTTAAGACAGAGTAAGTGGATTTTTTTTTACCAAGAAAATTTAAAACAGTCTCTCTTTTTTCAAAAACCATGCATTTTCTTTTCTGATGGCTGGTAAAAAATCCGTCAAAGGCAATTGCAACCGGAAGGGAAACTGCTTCTGCAAGCTTTAAGCCGAGGATGTTTAAGTCGTAAACCATCTGTGGCTCATTGGCAAAAAGAATAATCCATCCGGCATTTAGCATATACATAATGTCGCTGTGGTCGCCCTTGATGCAAAGTGGGCCGGAGACCGTACGGCAGGCGACATTCATAACCATTGGAAAACGTGTTCCCGACTGCACTGGAAGCTGTTCTAGGGCATAAAGAAGCCCGTTGGCACTGGTTGCGTTAAAAACTCTTCCGCCGGCAGCAGAAGCACCATAGCAGATTCCGGCGGCACTGTGCTCGCCCTCTGCGGCAATCAGCTTGATGTCATGTGCGCCCTCAGCTTTCATGGTGTCTAGGTTTTCTGCAATCTGCGTGGAAGGAGTAATTGGGTAATAACCCATTACGTGATAGTTAATCTGTCTGGCAGCATAGGCAGCCAGTTCGTTTCCGCTTTCGTAAAATACTTTTTGTTTTTCCATAATATTTAAGCCTTTCCATAGTTTTGGGGAGAAAGCGGATGTTAAACAAGACCGCCGTCAACGCGCTTTTCTGTCAGGTAAGAATCCGTTGTAATATAAGAGCTTGAACCGGTTTCTTCGTATTGGATGGCATCCGGCAGTAAGTCCTGATTTGGAACAAACCAAGGTTTTGTAGGATAGTCTTTTTCCAACGCTTTTACCAGTGCATTTGTCGGGCAGACCTCAACACAGCGCAGGCAGCCTTTGCAGTGGTAGTAATCAACACCGCTGTTGACCATGCATTCTTTTCCTTTATAAACGCCGGGTTTAAACTGGAATACCATATCGGGACAGGTGCTGTCGCATAAGCCGCAGTTGATACATTTTTCCTGCAAAAAGAGCGGAATGTAGCCCTCTCTCGAAGGGGTCAGGTCGTTAGAAACTGTGCTTCCGATACGTGGGTTGACACCGCCGATGGGAGCGTTTTGGTAGCCCCAGACGTATTGATTGAAACGCTGCGGCGAATTTGGCTGCGCCTGAGCATTTTGCATTGTGGATAAATCCAAAGCATTTGTTACCACCTGTTCATAACCGAGTTTTAAGCCCTGCAGGTTGGCATCTATCATAGCCGGGTATTTTTTTCCGACAGTCGCGCGGCATAAGTCTTCCAATAAAGAAAATGGAACTTCTCCGGCAAGGCGGGCAACAGCACCAAGCATAACCATGTTGATGCGGGATTTTGACTCCATCGCAAGGGAGAGAGCATCGAAGCAGTAGAGGCATCCGGTGGAAATCTGATATTTTTGCGCGGCTTCCTCAGGAGAAAGTGCTGTATTCAAAATAATTTTGGTGGTGCTTGTAACACCGTCTAGTACAGGGCATTTTCCAAGCAGTGCCTCATGAAAAATTCCTAAAATATCCGGTCGCTCAACAGGTGTTGTGATGCGAAGCTCTTTTTCCGGGGAGCTCCAGCGGATGAAAGCTTTGACAGGTGAACCTCTTTTTTCTGAACCATAGCTGGAAAAGTTAGAGGCGTTTAACTCCAGATAGAGTGCACCAAGCTCGCCTAACATTTTTCCGCAGAGGTTTGCGCCAAGTCCGCCGATGCTTTCCAAGCGGATTTCAAAGCAGTCCTTATCCTTTGTAATTGGAAGCTTTATTAAGTCATTCATGCGTTTTTCCTCATCTTTTTTTATTGCTAGTATGGCTTGTCTGCGGTAAAATATTCGTGTTTTTAGACGAAGCAGAAAGAGATGATAAAATTTTCTGTGGGTCTGATAGGGAAAAAGTAAGAAAAAGGTTGAAGAGAAAATGAAACAAAAAGTAAAGAATTTTATAAAAAAGGAAACTGTTTTAGTTGTTGCAACAATTTTAGCAATTGCATCAACTTTTGTTGTAAAGCCGTCGGCGGCATATTTAGATTATATTGACTGGCGTGTGCTGGGAATTTTATTAAGCCTGATGATTGTGATGGCGGGGCTTCAAAGGAATGGGTTGTTTGATACGATAGGGGCTGCCCTTTTGAAAAAGACGAAAAATACGATGCAGTTATCTCTGGTGCTGGTTTTCTTATGCTTTTTCTTTAGCATGTTGATTACCAATGATGTGGCACTGATTACGTTTGTGCCTTTTGCAATGCTTACGATGAAAAAATGCGGACAGGAAAAGCTGCTGTTGCCAGTGGTTATATTGCAGACGTTAGCGGCGAATCTTGGAAGTATGCTGACACCTATCGGCAACCCGCAGAACCTTTATTTATATAATTTGTCTGGAATGAGCATGGGTGAATTTTTATCCTGCATGCTGCCGTATACTCTGATTTCCGGAGTTTTAATTTTGGCTTCTGTCATCTGGATTACGCGGAAAAAGGAAAATATACAGATTGCTGTTGAACCAAAAGAGAAAACAGATGATACAAGTCCCAAGTGGAAAACGTATCATAAAAATGTGGTTTACATAACACTGTTTTTCTTAAGCCTTCTGGTAGTCGTTCGTGTGCTGCCGTATTACATTGTGCTGCTTTTGATTTTACTTTTGGTATTTACAATGGATAAAGCGGTGCTAAAGCAGGTGGACTATTGTCTGTTGCTTACGTTTATCAGTTTTTTTATTTTTACAGGAAATATGGGAAACATTCCGGCGGTCAATGAAGCATTGCAGGAGCTTGTTGCGGGAAGAGAGCTTCTCGTTGGTGTTTTGACAAGTCAGGTTATCAGCAATGTTCCGGCAGCATTATTACTATCTGGTTTTACAAGCAATTACAAATCCCTGCTTTGCGGAGTAAATATTGGTGGTCTTGGAACGCTCATTGCTTCGATGGCAAGCCTCATTTCCTATAAAATTTATGCACAGTCGTATAATGAGAAAAAAGGAGCTTATTTCCGGTGGTTTACCCTTGCGAATATTGCTTTTTTGGCGGTACTCACGCTTGCAGCATCATTTTAGTTCATAAGAATTTGCGTAAATTCAATAAATGAAAAAGCATTATTTCGTAAAAAGATAGTTTTACATGGATTTTACATAAAATACGCCGTTTCTTTTACATAAGCACAATATACTAGAGAAGTAGATTGTGCATGAAAAAGAAAATGGCGTTTTTTTGTCATAAAAGCAACGATGGCCGCATATAATGATAAGGAATGTATTTTGAAGAAGAAGGAAAAAAAGATTTTAAAAGATAGTAAAAACCAGAAGATTGCAAATGAAAATCTGAGGGTTGAAGAGGAAATGAAGGAACGATTAGAAGCGCCAATGGTACAATATAAATATCAATATGCAATTGATTTGCTGCAGGCAAAGTTAAGATTAATAAATGCGGAACTGACAGAACAACATAACCGCCCTGTGATTCGGAATATGTCCGAAAGAATTAAATCGGTAGACAGTATTAAGAAAAAGCTGGTAAAAAAAGGACACGAAATAAGTTATGACGCGGCAGTAAATTCTTTGAATGACATTGCAGGTGTCCGCGTGGTCTGCTATTTTTGCGATGATATTTACCGCGTGGCGGATGCTTTAAAACGGCAGATAGATATCAGCCTTGTAAAAGAAAAAGATTATGTGAAGTCTCCGAAGAAAAGTGGTTATCAGAGTATGCATCTGATTCTGGCTGTTCCCGTTACATACAATGAGGAAACAGAAAAAGTCCGGGTTGAGGTGCAGATTCGCTCGTTTGCGATGGATTACTGGGCAGAGCTTGACAGTCAGATGTGCTACAAGAAAAGTGCTGGAGAGATTGATAATATTGAGCGCGAAAGCAGAAATTATTCGGATGTAATTGCAAAAGTAGATAATCAGATGTTAGAGCTTAGAAAAATGGTAGAAAAAATTAATTGAGAACGTAAGTTGAAGGCGTTCGAAAAGTTATGCATAATAAGGATATGCGTAGAGAAGGTACATAAGAAAATAAAAGAAAGAAGGATAAAAAATTGACATATCAGGAAATTCGAAACAATGAAGAGGTACTTGCTTATTTAAGAAAAGGAAACGCTGATTTAGGCGTATTAGGTTATACAGACCATTCGGAAGAACATTGCAGCGTGGTGGCTGAACGCGCGGCATATATTTTAAAAATGTTTGGTTATTCAGAGCATGAGATAGAGCTTGCAAAGATTGCCGGATTTATGCATGACATTGGCAATGCCGTAAACCGCTCCCGCCATGCGGAATATGGAGCAATCCTTGCAAACGAGATTTTAAAGGGAACAGATTTATCGTTAGAAGACCGCGTAACAATTATGTCTGCCATTGGTAATCATGATGAATCCACTGGCGGTGCAAAAGATGCAATTTCTGCGGCACTGATTATTGCAGATAAGACGGATGTGCGCAGAAATCGCGTCAGAACAAAAGAAAGAGCAAACTTTGATATTCATGATAGAGTGAATTATGCTGTTACTCAGGCTAAATTGACAATCAATCTAGAAAAGAAGGTAATTAAATTAAATCTTCAGATTGATGAAAGCATCTGTACGATGTACGAGTATTTTGAAATTTTCTTGGGACGTATGATGCTTTGCCGGGGAGCGGCAGAGATTCTTGGGGCAAAGTTTAAATTAATGGCGAACGGAAGTAAGGTGCTGTAGGAAATCTTCAATACTTTCTGATTTTGCAGCAAGTTTGAGCCATTTCTTTAAGACCTCTGGTGATTCTTCATTATTTAATTTTTGAATTAACTCTTCTGGAATATCACCATAATCTTCTAACAATTCTAAAATAGACTGTACGCGGGTGTCCTTTTCTGCATCTTTTTTGGCATAAGAAATAATTTCTTCGAATTTCATATATTCAACCTTCACCTCCGGCAAAATTTTTACCTTGTTGATATAGTCATTAACTTCTTTCGTAGTCGTGTTTGTTACATTATTTATTGTACTCTTTTTGAAGTAGTTAAGCAATGCCTTAATTTCAGGATTTCCGCCCTTTGTTCCAACAGTATTAAAATAGATAAATTGCAGACCGTCTTTATATTCAAGTTCAGGTACTTCTTCACATTTATTTTGAATGGTATACATCATATAGTCATAACCAAATGGGTCATAGTTCGTAATAGTAATAACATAGAGATTGGGCATTTTCGAAAAATTGGTCTCACCACTTTGCAGATAGCGGCTGTCAATTTTCGCTTGATAAAAACGATTATGTCTGGGTAAATCTGTATTTTGTGGCAGATGGGGTTCTAAATCATAAATATTCATACCAGGCAGTTCCACATCTGCGTCCTCTCCAAATTCCTCAATTTCTACATCCATGCGTATACCTCTTAGCGTAGGCGTTAAAGAGGGAATGGTCCTTTGTGCAACAATGCGTATTTTTCCGATTTTACGCTGTAATAGTACGGATAAAATTGTGCGGCAAAAAGGAATACCTACTTCTTCATTGGTCGCAACAGCATTCATTAAAAAGTCATCCATAATGTCTAATTCTTCAAAGGGTTTTCTTGTATAGCTCATTTGACCTCCAGTTCCGGCGGTGTGTCAATACAATAGCAGAAACGCAATAATAGACCACTATCCGCCAATATGAAATTGTGATAAGTGAAAATGTTGGCGATGTGCCAGGACTTCGTTTAAAAACAAACGAATAGATTTTCACAAAGAATGGTTACTACAAGATTAAGTATAATAAAAAGAATGGAGAAAGTCAAATATAAAAACCACATTGTAAAATCCCCTTTACCTATCTTTTACATTGCACTTCCAAAGTTTTACATGGATTTGAGGACTGCAAAAGTCTGGAATGATATGATTAACATCGCAAAATGAAATAAAGAAGGAAAAAAGAATGTTAAAGCGAATGTTGAAAGACTGCGTGCCGACGATTATCGCGCTGACTTTTAGCGGACTGTATTCCATTATTGACGGATTGTTTGTAGGAAATGCGGCAGGAGATACCGGGCTTGCGGCGATTAATCTTGCATGGCCGATACCGGCATTTATCACAGCAGTTGGGCTTGGAATCGGAACAGGAGGAAGCATCCTTTATTCGAATGCAAAAGGAAAAGGAGAATGGGCGCAGGCAGAGAAGCTTTTGCACACGACCATGTTTCTGCTTGCAGCAGGAGCACTTCTGGTTATGGCGGTTTTGTGGTTTTGTCATCCGATGCTATTAAGGCTTCTTGGTGCAAGGTCAGAGGTTTATGCGCAGGCAGAAAGCTATAGCAGAATCATTATTTTAGGAAGTCTTTTTCAAATCGGTGGAGCAGGAATCGTTCCGTTACTGAGGAATCTTTCCATGCCGGTAGAAGCTATGCAGGCAATGATTGTCGGAATGCTTACAAATCTGGGACTGAATTATATGCTCATTGTGAAAGCAGGAATGGGAATTACAGGAGCTGCAATTGGAACAATTATCGCGCAGTGTGTTGTGTGCGCAATATGTCTGTTTCGGATGTGGAAAAGTGGTGTGCGTATACGAAGTCAACTGAAAAAAGACGGCATGATGCAAAACAGGATGCAGCAGAAAAAAGACAGCATAGAAAACAAAAAGGCGCAAGATGTGGCAGCCATATTAAAAACAGGTTTTCCGGCATTTGGTGTGTCGTTAGCGCCGACAGTTGTTCTGATGTTTACCAACCTGCAATGCCTAAATTATGGCGGAAACGAAGCGGTGGCGGCTTATGCAGTCATTTCCTATATTGTATTTCCGATACAGTCGCTGCTACAGGGCGTTGGCGACGGTTTACAGCCCTTAATGAGCTATTACATAGGCGCGGGAGAAAAAGAGAAATTGCAGCAGCTGAAAAAATATGCTTACCGGATAATTCTGATGTTAGGAAGCATGTCACTTGTGGCAGCAATCGGATGCCAGAGATGGATTGGAAACTGGTTTCATTTATCAGAAGAAGCAGCCGTATTTTTCGCCGGAGGATTTGTCATAAGTGCGTTATCTTTCCTATTTTATGGATTCAGTAAATTTAATGTGGCATATATGAATTCCAATTTAAAAGTAAAAACAGCCAATGGATTAATTTATGGCGAATGTCTGGTGATTTCGCCGATTCTGATTTTTGGACTGCCAGTTCTTTTTGGAATGCGCGGCATCTGGATTTCATTGCCTGCAACATCTGTCACGATGCTGCTAATTTACGGCATAAAAAAACCATTCATTCTAAAAAACTTGAAAATAAAAGATTTCATACGAAAGGATAAAAAATGAAAACAAAAATCAAATTAAAAAAAGCAGGAAGTGTGGCATTGTTTGTACTGCCCGCGTTAATACCACTTATCGTATTCTGGATTTATCCAATTTTAAAATCCGTTTATATCAGCTTCACCAACTGGGATTATATGACACCAGATTACGATTTTGTATTTTTCAAAAACTATATCAAATTATTTAAGGATACAAGATTTTACGATGCTCTCTGGAACACGCTTGTATTTACACTTGGGACATTGATTCCAACGATAGCAGGTGGATTGCTTTTAGCACTGCTGTTACAGAAAAATTTCCGGGGAAACGGACTTTTCAAGTTTATCTTATTTTCACCTTGGATTACACCAACGGTAGCAATTTCGATTGTGTGGACATGGATTTATGAGCCGGATGTGGGAATTGCCAATGCCGTTTTAAACTTTTTAAATCTCCCGTCCTTGAAGTGGATTCAAAGCTCGGATACGGCAATGCTCGCAGTCATTATTGTAACTGTATGGAAGAGCTTAGGCTATGGAATGATTTTTTATACATCCGCCTTGGAAAAAGTACCAACAGAGCTTTATGAAGCAAATGCACTTGATAAGGCAAATGCATGGCAGCGTTTCCGGGATGTTACCTTGCCTTGTATCTCGCCAACGACCTTTTTCCTTGTCATTATCACAATGGTAAATTCCCTGCAGGCATATGACCAGATTCAGATTCTGACGCAGGGCGGACCATCGGGAAGTACAAGAACACTGTTATATATGTATTATCAGCTTGGTTTCCAGGAATTTGACATGGGACAGGCAACCTCACTTGCAGTGGTATTGATTTTTATAACTGTATTACTTTCGCTAGTACAGTTTGGCGCATCTAAGAAATGGGTTCATTACTAAAAGAGGAGAGAAAAAATGAATTTTCGCAGCAAAATAAAACATGTCCTTGTTGAGACAGGACGTATGCTGCTTTTAATAGCAGCAAGCGTTTTTACCATATTTCCATTTTTATGGATGATTTTAAGTGCATTAAAAACAAAAGCAGAAATTATGGATATTTCCGTATTTTTCCCAGCAGAGCCACAGTGGCAGAACTTTGTATCTGTAATTTTTGATTCACCATTATTAGGCTATATTGGAAACAGTTTATTTGTATCCGTTGTAACGCTTGCGATTCAGATTGTGACAGGTGCAATGATAGCGTATGCAATCGTATTTATGAGATTTAAAGGAAGAGGAGCACTTTTTGCAGTTATCATGGGAACTTACATGCTCCCAACGGCGGCAACCTATATTCCTTCTTATATTATTCTTTCAAAAATGGGATTGTTAAATACCTTTACCGGATTGATACTCTCAAGCTGCGTCAGCATTTTCGGTATCTTTTTACTGCGTCAGGCATTTATGCAGATACCATCAGGCCTAATTGAAGCAGCAAGAATTGACGGTGCAAACCATTGGAAAATCCTGTGGCATATTGTAGCACCAATGACAAAGTCATCCTTTATCACATTTGGCTTAATGAGCTTTATCGGCTGCTATAACAGCTACATGTGGCCATCTCTCATCACAGATTCACCGGAGAAAAGCCTTGTTTCACAGGGACTCCGCCGCTTCTTTATCGAGGGCGGTTCTTACGGAACAGAGTGGCCGCTGGTTATGGCGGGAAGTACGTTGATTGTTGTGCCATTACTGATTCTTTTCATGTTTACTCAGAAATGGTTTATCAGCGGCATCGGCGGCGAAACAGGCATGAAGGGCTAATTGAATGTAAAATTCCCTTTACAACAATTTTACGAGAGGCGTTTTATATTTTACTTCGATTTGAGGATTTCGCGAAATTCTTGTGATAATCTTCATGGTGTCAAGAAAATTATTCGTTTAGAAAGAGGAGAAACAAATGAAAAAGAAAAAATTTATGTCAGTTCTTTTGACAGCAGCATTAACAGCATCCATGTTTGCAGGATGTGGCAGCAGCGCAGACGATGATAACGTAACAGCAACAATAGAAGCAGGTACAGAAAATGTAACAGCTTCTGGAGAAGCAGTAGAAATCGACTTATGGTATTCCGGCGGAAAAACAGCCGTAAACGTATTTCAGGCAATCGTAGATGACTTCAATGCCACTCAGACAGAATATCATGTAAATACGGTAACACAAGCAGACTACACAGAAACCTACGAAAAATTACAGGCAGGCATCGCAGGCGGAAACGCACCGGATATGGCATTGCTTGGCGTAGACAATTCACGTTACCTTTCTAAGAAAAACTTAATCGCAGATATTACACCATACATCGAAGCTGACAGCGAGTTTGACAAAGACGATTATTTAAATGCGTTCTTTGCACAGGGCTATGACAGTGAAGGAAAATTATTTGCAATGCCTGCATACGGAACAACACAGGTTCTTTATTACAACATTGCAGCTTTTGAGGCAGCAGGCGTAGAGCCGGAAAGCATCAAAACCTGGCAGGATTTAGAAGCAGCAGCAGAAAAAATTGCAGCACTTGATGAGTACGAGGTAGGCTGGGAGCCAATGTGGGGAAGCGGAAACTTAATTGATGCTTCTTTAAGCAATGGCGGAAGCGTTCTTAGCGAAGATGGCAAAACTGTAACTATCAACTCAGAGGAATGGGTTGAAGTATGGGAAGCTTTCCGTACCTGGATTCATGAAGATGAGATTATGAAAATTCATTCCGGCGGACAGGGCTGGGAATACTGGTACAAGACCATTGATGATGTACTTGCAAATACAGCAGGCGGTTATACGGGTTCTTCCGGAGACCAGGCAGACCTTGATTTTAGCGTTGTAGCAGCATTAGAGCAGCCAGGATGGGGCGAAAATGCATCAGCACCAAGCGCAACAGCACTTCAGTTAGTAATGTTAGAAAGCTCTTCAGACGCAGAGAAACAGGGTGTGTATGAATTTATGAAATTCTTCACAACACCAGAGAATCAGGCAAAATGGTCAATGGAAACAGGTTATGTTGCAGTTCGTAACTCTACACAGGAAGTACCTGAGTTTGCTGCATACTGTGAAGAAAATCCACAGGCATTAGTTCCATTGCAGCAGGCTTCTCATGGCTCGATTCTTCCAGAAGACCCAACAGGCGGTAAAATCTGGGATGCACTTGAAGTAGCAGCAGATAAAGTAGAAATCGAAGGCATTTCTGCACAGGAAGCTTTAGGTGAGGCTCAGGCAACAGCACAGGCTGCCTTAGATGAAGCATTAGCACAGTAAAAGACATGGAGAATACAATGCAGAATATCATATATTTGGAATTATCCCCAAAGGGAGAAAATATTATGAGGGAATCCTTTCGGGTTCCCCCTTCTGCTAAAAGAGTACATATTTCCGTAAAAAGACCGGCAAATTTTGACGGAATGGGCTTTTTGGCAGTTTTTGATGAAGCAGGAAAGCTTCGTTTACAGAAAATGTTAGGCTATGGCGAGCAGGAGCTTAGCATTGGAGAATGTGCAGAGGAAACCTCTATTGGAGCAGTCGCAGGAGCAATTGACGAAGGAGAATGGACGATTGTTTACGGCAGCTTTTTTCATGACTGGGAGAATTATGAGGGAAACGGCCCATTGAAAATCGAAATAGCCGTTACAGATACAAAACAGGCAATCACAGAGCAGATGGATAATCTTTGGCTTACAAATCAGGATGATTTTCATATGAACGCAAATCTGTATGAATGGGAAAAGCTCTATAACAAGAAAACCGCGTGGTTTAAAGGAGATTTCCATACACATACCCGTTTATCCGATGGAAAAGAGACTGTGGAAAATGCCATGAAAAAAGCAGTTGATATGCAGATGGATTTCTATGTACCGACAGAGCACAACCTTGTGCATACCGGCTGGAAAAAAACAGAGCTTTTGATTGTGCCGGGCGTGGAAGTAACGCTGCCCCTTGGACACTACAATTTATTTGGCATTACCGAGCGTCCAAAGCAGTTAGATGCAATTATTCAGACGACAGATGAGAAAGAAATGGCAAAGCAGATGCTTTCCATTATCGAGGATGCGAACCGGAAAAACTGGATTACCAGCATCAATCATCCATTTTTACATATCTGGAAATGGCATTTAGATGAGGTAGAGCTTTCGAAAATCCAGTGCCTTGAGATTATCAATGACCCGACTTATCAGTATGCAACAGAAGCAAATGACAAAGCGATTGACTTTTTAGATGCACTGTGGCAGGACGGACATAAGATTTATGGGGTTGGCGGAAGTGATGCGCACAATTTAATTGAGGAACGCTATGAGGGCGCAACAGAGCCTTCTATTGCCGGAGACCCGGGCACGTATGTGTATTGCAGTGGTCTGTCAGCAAAAAATCTGTTAAATGCAGTAAAAGAAGGACATATGGTAGTAACACGCTACTGTGAGATTGTTCCATATATTTATAGTGACACAAGAACTTATCTTCCGGGAGATGAAATTAAAGAGCGCCGCATTACTTATGAATTAGAGATTTCCGGCATTACAGAGTATCCGAAGGTATATCTGGTTGGAAATACAGATACGGATGAAATCGTAAAAGCACCAGTACAGGTGGTGAAAAAGGGCAATGGAACATTTTTTGTCCAGCAGAAAATAAAAGCCAAAGCCGAGCACTTTAAGTGGATGCGTATGGAGGTGCGTGACGCAGAAGGCAGATTCTTAGGTTATGTCAATCCGGTGTATTCCGGCAGAAAAGAACCGGAATATAAGACCTTTGGCGAGGCAAAAAAGGCGTGGTTACAGGGAGAAAATGATGATTAAGGGAGTATTATTTGACAAAGACGGAACATTACTGAAATTTCAGGAGCTTTGGCTGGATGCAGCAAAATACGTCGTATGGGATTTTTGCTTTATGAATCATCTTCCGTTCAGCTCTGAGCTGCAGGAATTTATTTTAAAAGCAATGGGCGTAGAAAACAATATTATCCGTCAGGATGGCCCGCTGGCATATATGACCTATGAGCAAATTGGCGAAGCGGTTGTAACCTCGTTAAAATCAGTAGAATATAGGGATTTATCATCAAAATTACAGGCAGACATGTACGGTTGGGCAGTCAGAATTTCCAAAGAGCTTGCAGGCCGTCAGATGAAGGTATTATTCGAAACCGTTTTAGAAAGAGAAGAACTGACCTGTTTACCGACTTGTAATGTGCAGAATTTATTCAAAGAATTAAAGAAAAAGGACATCAAAATCGGACTTGCAACAGCAGACAACCGTCCGGTAACAGAAAAATGCTTAAAACAGCTTGGCATTGTAGAGGAATTTGATTTTCTCGGATGCAATGACGGAATATTAAAACCAAAACCAGAAACAGATATGTTTGATGCATTCTGCGAAGAATGTGGATTAAAACCAGAAGAAGTTGCATTTATTGGTGATACCGCCAATGATATGCGTTTTGCAAAAAACGCAGGAGGAATGGCAGTTGGCATTCTCTGCGGACTTGCCAATAGAGAAGAACTTGAGCCGTTAGCGGATGTTGTTTTTGACACGCCGGCGGAAGTGACAGCGTTACTTTAAGCAGGAGACTTTCCTGCCGAAAGTGCGCAGTCAGCATAAGAAATAGAAATGAGGAATATTATGGCTGAGATTACATTGAAGCATGTATATAAAAGATATGAGGACGGCGTGGAAGCTGTCTCTGATTTTAACTTAGAAATCGAAGATAAAGAGTTCGTAGTCTTCGTAGGTCCATCCGGCTGTGGAAAGTCGACTACACTTCGCATGATTGCCGGATTAGAAAAGATTACCGATGGAGAACTTTTGATTGACGGAAAGCTTATGAATGACGTAAAGGCGGCAGACAGAGATATCGCGATGGTATTTCAAAATTATGCACTTTACCCACATATGACGGTTGAAGAAAACATCGGCTATAGCTTAAAAATAGCAAAAGTGCCAAAGCAGGAGCGGAGAAAAAAGGTCTTAGAGGTCGCGAGAATTTTAGATATTGAAAAAGTACTTGACCGAAAGCCAAAGGAATTATCCGGCGGACAAAAGCAGCGTGTAGCAATGGGAAGAGCCATCGTGCGCCAGCCGAAAGCATTTTTAATGGACGAGCCATTGTCGAATCTTGACGCAAAGCTTCGTAATAAAATGCGTGTGGAAATCAAAAAGCTTCATGAGATGCTGCAGACGACTATCATTTATGTAACACATGACCAGACAGAAGCAATGACACTTGGAACAAAAATTGTTGTCATGAAAGACGGTGTTGTGCAGCAGGTGGCAAGTCCAAAGGATTTGTACGAAAAGCCTGCAAACACCTTTGTAGCACAGTTTATCGGTATTCCACAGATGAATCTCTTAAAAGGAAAGCTTTATTATCAGGATAATAAGTTCTCGTTAAAGCTTGACGGCGGTAACGAGCTGTCTTTAAAAGAAGAGCTTGGAGCTTCCTTATTAGAAAAAGGACGCATCGGTGATGAAGTATTTGTTGGTATCAGACCGGAAGACATTCGTGTGGTAAGTAACGGTCCATTAGAAGCTGAGGTGGAAGTTTATGAGCTGCTTGGTGCAGAAAGCTACATCTATTTCCAGTTTCAGGGCAAGAAAATGTGCGCAAAAGTTTCTGCAGATATTCCACTTCAGGTGGGTGATAAATTTCATTTTACGCTCATGAACGACAAAATTCACTTTTTTGATACATATAAAGGTGCAATGATAATGTAGAAATCAAAATGATTTTACACAGATTTTACAAAGAACGGGCTTTAGATTTTACATAACGGGCTTAAAGTAGTTTTTGTAAGAACAAGAAAAACAACAAAACAGCGGAAAAAGAAGTTCCGTAAAAAGTGAAAAAAGCGAGGAAAAAAGAATGAAAAAGAGAGTATTAAGTGTATTATTAACAAGCATGTTAGCAGTTGGTATGTTAGCAGGATGTGGTTCATCAGAAGAACCAGCAGAAACAAACACAACAAATGAAGAAAACAACGTAGAAGATAATGCAGCAGATGCAGAAGAAGCTCCAGTAGAAGATGAAGCAGAAAGCAATTTTGATGATGCTTCCATGATTAGCGTATATTCACGTGAAGACGGTTCTGGTACAAGAGGAGCATTCATCGAATTATTCGGTATCGAAGAAAAAGATGAGAATGGCGAAAAAATCGACTACACAACAGAAGAAGCAATTATCACAAACAGCACAGACGTAATGCTTACTTCTATTTCCGGTGACACCTACGGAATCGGATATGTATCTCTTGGTTCATTAAATGACACTGTAAAAGCTGTAAAAATTGACGGAGCAGAAGCTACTGTAGATAATATCAAAGCTGGAACATATACAATCGCAAGACCATTCAACATTGCAACAACAAGCGAAGTAAGTGATGTAGCACAGGATTTCATCAACTTCATTATGAGTGCTGATGGACAGGCAATCATTACAGAAGAAGGTTACATTGAAGTAAGTGATGCAGCAGCTTTTGAAACAAACGGCGCAGAAGGAAAAATCGTTGTAGGTGGTTCTTCTTCCGTATCTCCAGTAATGGAAAAGTTAATTGAAGCATATGCAAGCATCAACGCTGGTGCAGATATCGAACTTCAGACAAGTGATTCTTCAACAGGTATGACAGGCGCAGCTGACGGAACACTTGATATTGGTATGGCATCACGTGAATTAAAAGATTCTGAAATTGAAGCAGGATTAACAGGAACAAAAATCGCTATGGATGGTATTGCAGTAGTTGTGAACCTTGAAAACCCAGTAGAAGACCTTTCTTCTGAAACAGTAAAGGCTATCTTTACAGGCGAAGCAACAGAGTGGAACGCTGCAAAATAATAACAAATAGTTTACTAGATAACATAGTAAATAGACTTACACCAGAAAAGCCGGAAGAGAAAAGGGACTCCTCCGGTCTTTTCCATGTAAGTATTTAGGATGGAGGCTTTATGAAAGCGAAAGAAAAAGTAATGGAATTTGTGTTCCTTCTCACCGCTGTTATTTCCATTGTCGCAGTTGTATTAATCTGTGGCTTTCTATTTGCAAATGGAATTCCTGCCATGAGCAAAATTGGATTTTTAGACTTCTTAACAGGAACAACATGGAAGCCGGGCAATGATAAATACGGAATTTTCCCAATGATACTGGGAAGTCTTTATGTTACAGGCGGAGCGTTAATTATTGGTGTTCCGGTTGGAATTTTAATGTCAATCTTTCTGGCAAGATTCTGTCCTGACAGAATTTATAAAGTAATCAAACCAATCGTGGATTTATTAGCAGGAATCCCATCTATTGTATATGGTTTCTTTGGTTTGGTGGTATTAGTGCCATTGATTCGTGAAAACTTCAAAAATAGTAATGGACAGAGTATTCTTTGTGCATCCATACTGCTTGGAATTATGATTCTTCCAACCATTATCGGAGCAAGTGAGCCGGCAATCCGCGCCGTAGAGCAGAGCTATTATGAGGGCGCACTGGCACTTGGCGCAACACATGAAAGAAGTGTATTTACCGTTATTGTACCAGCGGCAAAATCAGGAATCTTTGCATCTGTAATTCTTGGTGTTGGACGAGCACTTGGAGAAACAATGGCAGTTATGATGGTTGTCGGAAACCAGGCTCGTGTGCCGGATTCCATATTAAAAGGTGTCCGTACCTTAACGACAAACATTGTTCTGGAAATGGGATATGCAACAGATTTACATAGAGAAGCGTTGATAGCAACAGGAGTTGTGTTGTTTGTATTTATCTTAATTATTAATCTCTGCTTCTCATTAATTAAGAGAAAATCAGGAAAGGCATAGGAGCAGAAGATGGAAAAAAATACAGCAATTAACAAATTATCCTTAAAAGATAGAATGAAATCCTATCGGAAACATCCAGGTTCATTTATATTGCTGCTTCTTGTAGTGCTTGCAGCAATTGCAACAATGGCTGTTTTAATCTTTCTGGTAGGCTACATATTAATTAATGGTATTCCGAACTTAAAGCCGAGTCTGTTTGCATGGAACTATAATTCAGAAAATGTATCCATGATTCCGGCAATGATTAACACTGTAGAAATGGTTGCAGTTGCACTTCTTTTCTCTGTTCCATTTGGAGTGGGTGCAGCAATTTATCTGGTGGAATACGCCAAAAAAGGAAATAAACTGGTAGAAATCATTCGTTTGACCGCAGAAACATTAACAGGTATTCCTTCTATTATCTATGGTTTGTTTGGTATGTTATTTTTTAACGTTGCATTAGGATGGGGTTATTCCATGCTTTCCGGTGCAGCAACACTCGCAATTATGGTACTTCCAACAATTATGCGAACCACAGAAGAAGCATTGATGTGTGTACCGGATTCTTACCGCGAGGGAAGCTTCGGACTTGGAGCAGGAAAACTGCGTACCATCTTTAAAATTGTTCTTCCGGCAGCAATTCCGGGAATTTTATCCGGTATCATTCTGTCCGTTGGACGAATTGTGGGAGAGACAGCAGCATTAATCTATACCGCAGGAACAGTAGCAGGTATGGCAGGTTTAATGGATTCCGGACGTACACTTGCCATTCATATGTATGTACTTTCGAATGAAGGTCTGCATAAAAACGAAGCAAACGCAACCGCAGTTGTTCTGCTTATCATCGTGCTTTTAATCAACGCATTATCATCCTTTATTGCAAAAAAATTCGAAGCACCAAAGCAATAAAAAGAAAAGAGGAAAAACATGAGCGAAAAATTTCAAATTTCAAATCTTGATTTATATTATGGTGATTTTCACGCATTAAAAAATGTTAATATGAGCATTAATTCCAACGAGATTACAGCTTTTATCGGACCTTCCGGCTGTGGAAAGTCAACCTTTTTAAAATGCTTAAACAGAATGAATGACCTTGTAGAAGGCTGCCGCATTACCGGCGAAGTATTGTTAGATGGCGAGAATATTTACAATGGAATGGATGTCAACCTTCTCCGTAAAAGAGTCGGAATGGTATTCCAGAAACCAAATCCATTTCCAATGAGCATTTACGATAACATTGCTTATGGCCCAAGAACACATGGAATCCATTCTAAGGCAAAGTTAGATGAGATTGTAGAAAAATCCTTACGTGATGCAGCTATCTGGGACGAAGTAAAAGACCGTCTGAAAAAGAGTGCCTTAGGTTTATCCGGCGGACAGCAGCAGCGACTTTGTATTGCACGTGCATTAGCGGTAGACCCGGAAGTTATCCTAATGGACGAGCCGACTTCGGCATTAGACCCGATTTCTACATCTAAAATCGAAGATTTGGCAATTGAATTAAAGAAAAAATATACGATTATCATGGTAACACACAATATGCAGCAGGCAGTACGTGTGTCTGATAAAACTGTTTTCTTCTTATTAGGAGAGGTCATCGAAAGTGGAGAAACAGAAAAAATCTTCTCTGTACCACAGGATAAGAGAACAGAAGATTACATTACAGGACGTTTTGGCTGATGCATTTATGGGTCTGCGTCATAGTATAAAAGAGAGGTACAAATAAGAAAGGGGAATAAAATGAGAAACAGATTTGACAGACAGCTGTTAGAGCTGAACAACGAATTAATTCAGATGGGAAGTCTGATTGAGAAAGCAATTGAAATGGGAATCACTGCATTAGTAAAGCAGGATGTAGAAAAAGCAGAGGAAGCCATTAAATTTGATGCAGAAATTGACCAGCAGGAAAAAACAATCGAGACACTCTGCATGAAGCTTTTGCTGCAGCAGCAGCCGGTTGCAAAGGATTTACGACTGATTTCTGCGGCCTTAAAAATGATTACAGATATGGAGCGAATTGGCGACCATGCAGCAGATATTTCAGAAATGACAATTTTAATGTCTGATTCGGAATATGAAAGAAGCGACATCAACATTGACCTTGTCAAAGAAATGGCGAAAGAAACTACTGCAATGGTAATTAAGAGCGTAGATGCCTTTGTCAACAAGGATTTAGAGCTGGCACGCTGGGTAATCAAAAGAGACGATGTTGTAGATGAGTTATTTGACGATTTTAAACATCAGCTGATTGTTAAAATTAATGAAAATGTAAAGAACGGCGAGCAGGCAACAGATATGCTTTTAGTTTCTAAATATTTTGAGCGAATTGGTGACCATGCAACAAATATTGCGGAATGGGTAATTTATTCAATTACTGGAGAACATGAGGAGTCTTAAAAGACGTTAATATAGCTGATAGCAAGAAAAAGTTATTAGAATAATTTACAATTTTTTTAATAATAAAAGTACTTTTCTATGGATTTTACATAAAATTTACATTGTCCTTTCTGTGTAATTGCAAAAAGAAAAAAAATAATGTATAAATAAAAGTATATGCATTATTTTGAAAACAATATAATCACACATAAAGGAGAATAAAATGGATATTTTTGGTATTCTGTCAATGATTGGCGGCCTTGCAATGTTCTTATATGGTATGAACGTTATGGGCGGCGGTTTAGAGAAAGTATCAGGCGGTAAGCTTGAGCGTATCCTGGAAAATCTGACATCTAATCCCCTGAAGGCAGTTTTCTTAGGAGCAGGTGTTACTGCAGTAATTCAGTCGTCATCAGCCACAACCGTTATGGTTGTTGGATTTGTTAATTCCGGCATTATGAAGCTCTCACAGGCAATCGGAATCATTATGGGTGCAAACATTGGTACAACCATTACTTCCTGGCTGCTTAGTATGACCGGAATTGAGGGTGAAAGCTTTTTTATTCAGATGCTGAAACCAAGCTCATTTTCACCAATTCTTGCATTAATCGGTATCATTCTTTACATGTCTGCAAAGACAGACAAGAAAAAGGTTCTTGGTGAAATCTTTCTTGGATTTTCCATTCTGATGACAGGAATGGAAATCATGAGTGATGCTGTAAAGCCTCTGGCAGATGTACCAGAGTTTACAAATATCCTTTTAATGTTTAAAAATCCATTATTAGGCGTACTTGCAGGTGCACTTTTAACAGGAATCATTCAGAGTTCTTCTGCATCTGTTGGTATTTTACAGGCATTATCCGTTACTGGAGCATTTACTTATGGCTCTGTTGTTCCAATTATTTTAGGACAGAATATCGGAACTTGTGTAACAGCAATGCTTTCGTCTGTTGGTACAAATAGAGATGCAAGACGTACAGCAATCGCACATTTATATTTTAATATTATCGGAACAGTCCTGTTTTTATCATTGTTCTATATTATTACAGCGATTTTCCCAATGGAATTCGTAGGAGAAACAGTAGGCGCAACTGGAATTGCGTTAATTCATAGTGTATTCAATGTGTTTACAACATTAGTATTACTTCCATTTACTCGTGGTTTGGAGAAGTTAGCTTACCTGACCATTCCTGTAACAGAAGAGGAAAAAGCACAGAAAGCAGAAAACGACGATACTTTTGCAATTTTAGAGAACCGTTTCTTAAGCAGCCCTTCCTTTGCGATTGAACAGTGTAAGTCACTGGTAAATCAGATGGGTGAATTATCAAGAGATGGCTTTATCGAAGCAATGAGCGTATTAAAAACTCCTACACAGGAAGGCATCGATTCTGTTATCCGTAAAGAAAATCGTGTCGATGTATACAACGATAAAATCAGTGCATATCTGACAAAGTTAAATGGAGAAAATTTATCTTATGCAGATAGTCTTCGTGTAACAACCTTACTGCACTGTCTGACAGACTTTGAGCGAATTTCTGACCATGCGGCAAACGTGGCAGAATGTGCACAGCAGATGATGAATGACGGCGCAGCTTTCTCTAAGAAAGCAGAAGAGGAAATGCAGGTATATACTGCGGCAATCACAGACATCTTAAATAGAACGACCAAATCCTTCGTGGAAGGTGACTATGAACTTGCACGTTCCGTTGAGCCATTAGAAGAAGTCATCGATGAATTGAACAAGAAGGTGAAGAAGCACCATATGAAGCGTCTCCACAAAGGAAAATGTACGATAGAATTAGGATTAGTTTTATCTGATATTGCCATGAACTATGAACGTGTGGCAGACCATTGTTCCAATATTGCAGTTTCTATGATGCAGATAACAGACAGTCAGATTGAAGAACATCGTCTTACAGAACAGATGGATGCCTTAGAAAGTGCTGAATTCATGAAACATGTATCAGAGTTTAAAGAAATGTATCAGCTATAGTCAAATAAGCTCCGTAATAAGCAAAAGTCAATTAGTTTAGTCTTTTTGCAAAGCCACAGCTTGTGGCAGAATGGAGGAAGAATGGCAGTCATTTATATCGTAGAAGACGATGTGAATATACGCGAAATTGAGCGATACGCATTAAAAAACAGCGGTTATGAGGTAGAAGAGTTCGAATCCAGTCTGGATTTTTTCAAACGGATAAAAGAACGTGTGCCGACACTTATTTTACTAGATATCATGCTTCCAGACGAGGATGGCTTAGAAATCCTTACAAAGCTGCGTGCAGATAAAGGGACAGCAGGAATTCCGGTCATGATGGTAACGGCAAAAGCCTCTGAGATGGACAAAGTAAAAGGTCTTGATACCGGAGCTGATGATTACATTACGAAGCCGTTTGGTGTTATGGAACTAATATCCCGCGTGAAAGCGCTGCTTAGACGTGCTGCCAATAGTCAGGAGGAATCTCTCTTACAGTATGGTGAGATTGTAATTGATAACGACAAGCACGCAATTACCGTAGGTGGCAGAAGCTGTGAGCTTACTTTTAAAGAATTTGAATTACTCAAATATCTGATGATTAATAAAGGAATCGTACTTTCACGAGACAAGATTATGAATCAGGTATGGGGATTCGATTACGAAGGTGAAAGCCGTACTGTGGATATGCATATCAAAACCCTGCGTCAGAAGCTTGGCGAAGCAGGAAGCTGCATTAAGACAGTACGAAATGTAGGATATATGGTGGAGTAAATGAAGAAAAAAATAAATGCGAAATTTATGTTGATTTCTGCACTCGCGATTATCGTAACAGGAGCATGCGCCATGCTCCTGTTTTATACTATTTTAAAAGAACAGATTTTTGACGATTTAAAAGCGAATGCACATGTGGTATCCATGCTTGAGGTAGAGCAGGTAAAAGAAGAACTGCACTATGACTTAAGCAAGGATGGATTGCGCATCACATTTATTGATGCAGATGGAACAGTTATATTTGACAGCGAGCTGGATGAAGCTTCTATGGAGAATCACAGCAAACGTGAAGAAATTGTGGAAGCTTTTGAAACTGGAGAGGGCAAAGCATTAAGAAAATCAACAACCTCTTCTAAGCATACTTTTTATTATGCAATGAAAAAAGAAGATGGAAGTATTCTTCGAATCGCAAAGGACAGCAGCAGCATTTACAGCTTATTGATAAATATGGGCTGGCTGGTAGCAGACGTTGGACTTGGTGTTTTTATTTTATGCATGATAGTTGCGAATCGATTAACGACCCGCATTCTCTCGCCAATTGGAAAAATGGCGAGCAACATTACAATGGTGAACGAAGAAGAAGTGTATGCAGAGATGCGTCCATTTGTTTCCATGATTAAACAACAGCACATTGATATTTTAAAGCATGCCCAGATAAGACAGGAATTTACAGCGAATGTGTCACATGAATTAAAGACACCGCTGACTGCGATTTCCGGTTATGCGGAGTTAATTGAAAATGGCATGACGCAGGGCGCAGATACAGTTCATTTTGCAGGTGAAATTCATCGCAGTGCAGAACGTCTGCAGGGGCTGATTAATGATATTATTAAGCTTTCCGAGTTAGATGACGAGAGCTTGAAAATGGAATTTGAAGCGGTTGATTTATATGAGATTGCAGAGAATTGCCAGAAAATGCTTGCAATTGCAGCAGAAAAGAATGAAGTAACAGTGTCCGTATCAGGCGAACACGCAATTGTAACTGGGAATAAAACCTTGTTAGAGGAATTGATTTATAATCTTGGCAGCAATGCCGTCCGTTATAACAAAAAAGGTGGAAGTGTGGAGATAATAATCAGGCAGGAAAATGAACATTCCATCATGATGGTTAAAGACACCGGAATAGGTATTCCAAAAGAGTCCCAGGAGCGTATTTTCGAACGGTTTTACCGCGTGGATAAAAGCCGTTCAAAATCTACAGGCGGCACCGGATTAGGGCTTGCGATTGTAAAACATATTGTTGCACGCCATGATGCAGAGATTTCTTTAGAGAGCGAAGAAGGCGTGGGCACAGAAATAAAAGTAATTTTTTAAGGGGATAGACAGATGTTTTCTGTATCAGATTTAAAAGAAAGTGTTTATCCGGCGGCTTACCGGAGAGGAAAAGAATTATATGAAGCAGGAGCAGTACAGGATTTTTCGTATGAGATGTATCTTGTCAATGAGCTTCCAACAACAGATGTAACAGCAAAAGTTGCAGGGCAGAATCAGCCATATTATAACGTAACAGCAACAGTAGATGAGGAATTTGGAGATGTAACAGCCTGCAATTGTGAGTGTGAGGCGTTCTATAATTACGAGGGAATGTGCAAGCATTGTACCGCGATGCTTTTAACCTATGTGAACCGACGCTCACCAATGGAAATTCTCCGCTTAAAGCGCGGTGAAGAGGCAAAAAATACAGAAAACAAACCAAATATCACCAAAATGGAAACAACTTCCGCATTGCGCAATCTGTTAAGCCAGTATTCCATGCGGGAGAGTTCAAAATATATGCTGCCGGAATCCATCTATGGAAAAGTAGAAATTGAGCCATATTTTGAAATGGATTACGGATATGCCAGATTAGAGTTCAAAATCGGTATTGATACCAAATACGTTTTAAAAAATATTTCTGCATTTTTACATTCCCTGCACATGAACGAAAAAGTGCATTATGGGAAAAAATTAGAGTTTTATCATCATATGGAGGCGTTCAGTGAGCAGGCGAAACGCTGGATTCGTTTCATGCAGATACAGGACGCAGATAAAAAGCGTCAGAGCCAGTATCATGCATACTATGCCTATACAGGCGGCTATGAGCGTACAATGGAGCTGGATGCAGTTGGTCTGGACCGTTTCTTCGAGGCAGTAGGAGACAGTACCTTCTACGGAAAATTTGCGGATGATTATGACGTGGATGCAGAATACCGCGTGTCTGCAGAGACAAAAAAGCCAAAGCTGACGATAAAGTCCGGCAGCGCAGGCGCATTTTTAATCTTAGAGGATTTTGAATTAATTAATGGTAGTGAGAATTATTATTTCCGCGTAAACAATGTGATTTACCGGGCAGAGCCTTCTTTAAAAGGAAGAGTATCCGACTTCTTTGATTTCATGAACCGACAGGTGGGTGGGGAGTGTTATATCGCAGCAGAGGAACTGACCATGTTCTGTCGAGATTTACTTCCGCTGGTCAGAGACAGCTTTAAAGTGGTTTCTGACGGCTTCGACGAGGCACTTTATGTTCCACCAAAGCCGGAATTTGAGCTGTATTTAGATAAGCAGGACAACAATGTTGTGGGCGCAAAGCTGATGTCCGTTTACAAAAAAGAGAAATACAATGTGCTGCAGAAGGTTGAGCCGGGCGAGGTGCGTGATTTATCCGAGGAGCTTCGTATCAAGAGCCTTGTTGAGCCATATTTTAATAAGTTTGACCTGACAAAAACATTATTCGTATTAGCTCATGATGAAGATTTGCTGTATCAGCTGATTGCAGGTGGATTGCAGCGTCTGAGTGAATATATGGCAATTTATACGTCGGAAGGCTTCCGCAATATGAAGGTGGTTTCCTCACCGAATGTGGCAGTTGGCATTAATTTAAAGAGCGACCTGCTAGAGCTGAAAATCCAGTCAGAGCAGATGTCTGCCGAGGAGCTGGCATATATTTTGTCCCGTTATGACAGAAAAAAGAAATATGTTCGTCTGAAAAACGGAGACTTTTTAAATATTGAAGATGATGGAATCAGCGCCTTAGCAGAGGTAAGCCAGACATTACATCTGACAGAGACAAGCCTGAAAAAAGGCAGTGTTATGATTCCAAAATACCGCGCAATGTATCTTGACGCGGCATTAAAGAACAATCAGCTGCTGACAGTTGAGAAAAACAAAGAGTTTAAAGGTATGGTTCGTAACATGAAGACCATTGAGGACAGTGATTACGAAATACCGGATTCTCTCAAAAATATTATGCGAAGCTACCAGAAGAATGGTTTCCTATGGTTAAAAACCTTACGCGAGAATGGCTTCGGCGGTATTTTAGCAGACGACATGGGTCTTGGAAAAACCTTACAGGTCATCAGTCTTCTGCTTGCCGAGCAGCAGGACTGGGAAGAGGGCGAAAAAGAAAAACGCCGTTCGCTTATCATTTGTCCGGCATCACTCGTTTATAACTGGAAGAAAGAAATTGAGCGTTTTGCGCCATCCATTGAAACTGTGATGATTACCGGTAATGCCTCAGACAGAAAAGAAATGATTCTTGGAACAAAAGAAGGTCAGGTGTTAATCACTTCGTATGATTTATTAAAACGTGACGCAGAGGTTTATCAGGATATGGTATTCTCTGTGCAGGTTATTGACGAAGCGCAGTATATCAAGAATGCCGGAACACAGGCAGCCAAAGGCGTGAAAAAGATTACTGCAGCGTTTAAATTAGCGCTTACAGGTACGCCGATTGAAAACCGCTTAAGTGAACTTTGGAGTATTTTTGATTACTTAATGCCGGGATTTTTATATACCTATCAGAAGTTTAAAGAAGAAATCGAGACTCCGGTTGTGACGAATCAGGATGCCGGAAAAATGGAAGTGCTCCAGCGCATGATACGTCCGTTTATCCTGCGAAGATTAAAGGGCGATGTGTTAAAAGACCTCCCGGAAAAACTCGAAGAAAATGTGTTTGCAAAACTCGACGGCGAGCAGCTTAGTCTTTATGATGCACATGTACAGCAGATGAAACAGATGTTAGACAGCAAGAGCGAAGCGGAATTCCGTTCCAGCAAAATTCAGATTCTTGCAGAGCTTACCAAGCTGCGCCAGTTGTGCTGTGACCCTGCATTATTATTTGAAGATTACAAGGGCGAATCTGCCAAGTCAGATATGTGTATGGAGCTTATCGAAAATGCTGTCAATGGCGGACACAAGGTTTTACTGTTTTCACAGTTTACAAGTATGTTGGACAATCTAGCGGCACGCTTAGAGAAAGCAGGCATTGCATACTATATGCTGACCGGAAGTGTCAACAAAGAGAAGCGTATGCAGATGGTAGAAAGCTTTAATACGGATGATGTTCCGGTATTTTGCATTTCCTTAAAAGCCGGAGGCACAGGATTAAACTTAACAGCAGCAGATATTGTCATTCATTACGACCCTTGGTGGAATGTAGCTGTACAGAACCAGGCGACAGACCGCGCACATCGTATCGGACAGAAGAATGTGGTAACGGTTTACAAGCTTGTAGCGCAGGGAACTATCGAAGAAAAAATCATCGAGATTCAGGAGAAAAAGAAAAAACTTGCGGAACAGGTACTAGAAGGAGAAGGAATGGATTCTGTAAGCTTCACAAAACAGGAATTATTAGAATTATTGGGAAATAATTGACAAATTTTTCGCAATGATTTATAGCTATGTCGCAGATAGAATCTGTGTTAATTATAGATGAGAAAATATTTTAACGGAGGAGAAAAAATATGAGTAGTGTAGTAGTAGACATGTTAAAAGCAGTCGTAGTGCTTGTCATTGGCTTTGTGTTATTGATTAAAGGTGCAGACTTTTTCGTAGAAGGAAGTTCTTCTGTAGCAAAGAGACTGCGTGTTCCATCCATTATTATCGGTCTTACGATTGTTGCAATGGGAACAAGTCTTCCAGAGTGTGCCGTTAGTGTAACCGCATCATTAGCTGGAAGCAATGCGCTTGCAGTAAGTAATGTTGTTGGCTCGAACATTTTCAATTTGATGGTAGTCTGTGGATTCTGTGCATTATTTGCACCATTGGCAATTCAGAAGAATACGTTAAAGAAGGAATTCCCATTATCCATTATTTGTGCTCTTTTAATGTTAGGTCTTGGATTTATGGGCATGGTATTAGGAAGACTGGATGGAGTTATTTTCCTTGTAATCTTCATCTGTTATATTTTATGGATGATTAAATCTGCATTAAAAGCACGTGCAGAAGGTGCAGAAAATAGTGAGGAAGAAGAGATAAAATTACTTCCGGTATGGCGTTGTATTATCTATATTATTGGTGGAGCAATTGCTATTAAATTTGGTGGAGATTTTGTTGTAGACGGAGCAGTTGTAATCGCAGGCGGATTTGGTTTGAGCCAGAATTTAATAGGACTTACAGTTGTTGCACTTGGAACAAGTCTTCCAGAGCTTGTAACCTCTATTGTTGCAGCAAGAAAGAATGAAGTAGATATGGCGTTAGGCAACGTTATTGGCTCTAACATCTTCAACATTTTATTCGTACTTGGTATCGCAGCAACCATCAGCCCCGTTGCATTTATTATGGAAAATGTGATTGATATCATCATTTTAGTTGCAATGAGCGCTGTTGTATGGATTATGGCATGGACAAAACAGAAGATAAATCGCAAAGAAGGTATTGTGATGCTGTTAATGTATGCGGTATACTTAGTATATATTTGTATTCGCTAGAAGGCAGAATATATTTTTAAAAGTTACATAGTCATTGTTTCTGCAAAATCTGCAGACAGTAGAAAGGCAGGGGTATTATTATGGCAGCATGGGATGATATTAAGAGTTCCTTATACTCAGCAGGAAAAGATATTAGCAAGAAAGCAAAAGATGTATCAGGTGTTGCACGATTGAAGATGGATATTCGTGCAAAAGAAGATTATGTGGAAAAGCAGTATGCAGCAATTGGAAAAGCATATTACGAATCACATAAGGACAGTGAAGAGATTAACGAGACAGATGCAGCAGAGTTTCGTGTGGTGGAAGAAGCATTGCTCGAGATTGCACGCATGAAAGCAGCTATTTTAAAAATTCAGGGCGCATCTGAATGTCCGAACTGCCATGCAAACATGCCGGAAGGAGCTTCCTTCTGCAGCAGCTGTGGAGCGAAGATGGACGATATGTTTGAAGATATGTAACAATAGAATACGGACGTTTCAGAATATAAAATACTTTAACAACTCCCGGTCAGGGAAGTGTTAAGGTATTTTTTTTCTTTGTAACTGGAAAAAATATGAAAAAATGTGTTGACAACTTTCCTTGTCATGCATATAATACAATTAAAAGATGACAAGAAAAATTGTCAAAAAGACAACAGAATTTGTCAATCTAAGGAGGTAAAATGTGCCATTATATAATCATTTAAAAGAATATAGAGCCAAAATAAATGTAAACCAGCAGGAGATGGGGAAGCTGGTAGGCGTTTCAAGACAGACCATCAGCCAGATTGAACGAGGTGATTATTCACCATCCGTCACACTTGCGATTAAGATTGCAAAAATATTTGATGTGCCGGTAGAAGCAATCTTTGATTATGTTGAGGAGGATGAATAAAATGAAGGACAGTAAGGAAATGATGCAGCAGAATAGTGATAATGAGGTGTTGGAGAAGATTAAGGGAGATGACAAGAAGTCATTGAAATCATTTATTATCATTATGATTGTGAGCATGATAATCGGAGGTGGCTGCGGATTTGGAATGGCAGTTGCAGAGGATATGAGCCTGACAGAAGCAATTGCAGTATTTGCAGTGAAGATTCTTGAAACGATTGCACCATATGCCAATGTGGCTTTAGTAATTGTTGCTGGTATTGTTGTTGCGGTATTGTACCGTCAGAGCAGAAAGCTTTATGAGAGCTGGGATGAAGAAGACGATGAAGTAATGAACAAGATTGAAACAAAGCTTGGTTACGGACTTATGATAAGCTCCTGCGTTCTTATTTTAGGTTATATGTTCTTTGCTATCGGCTTTGGAAAAATGGAAGCCACCGGAGATTTGCAGTTGGTAGAAGGAATTTGTTTCTTTTTTGGATTTATTGTGTTAATGGTATTTACATTATTTTCTCAGAAAAAAATTATCAATTTTGAAAAAGAAATGAACCCAGAGAAACAGGGCAGTGTTTTTGATATGAAGTTTCAGAAGAAATGGGCAGACAGCTGTGATGAGGCAGAAATGCTTCAGACCTACAAAGCAGCATACGCAGCTTATAAGACAACAAATATGACATGTATGATAGCTTGGATGTTATGTGTTTTTGGAATGATGACATGGGATTTTGGCTATGTTCCGGTAGTCATGGTCAGCAGTATCTGGCTGATTTCAACATTATCCTACAGTATAGAGGCAGTAAAGCTGTCTAAGAATCCAATCAACAAATAAAAGTTTAAAAGAATGCCTGAATGCTGGAAAACGAGACTAGTAGCGGGGATTTTAAAATAAATCAATAAAGGAGAGGAAGTTATGAATAACGAGAAAAAGGTATTAGAAATCAAAGATATCCGAAAAAGCTTTGGCGACAAAGAAATTCTGCATGGTATCAGCTTTTCTGTAGAAAGCGGAGTTGCATTAGGGCTTTTAGGAAGAAATGGAGCAGGTAAAACAACAACCATCCGAATTTTAATGGATGTGTTCCATGCCAACTCAGGAGAAATCCTTTTAAACGGCAAGAAATTTGAGCCATCCAAAAATCAGATTGGATATCTGCCGGAAGAACGTGGACTTTATCCAAAGAGAAAAGTATTAGAGCAGATGATTTTCCTTGCAAGACTTCGTGGTATGGAGCGTGCTAAGGCAAAGACAAACGCAGAGAAATGGTTAAAACGCTTAGAGGTTTTTGAGTATGCAGACCGCAAATTAGAGACACTTTCGAAAGGTAATCAGCAGAAAGTACAGTTAGCATCCACCTTGGTATGTGACCCGGATATCGTGATTTTAGATGAGCCGTTTAGTGGACTTGACCCGGTAAACTCACAGATTTTAAAGGATGTGGTAAACGAACTTATCGCAGACGGCAAGATTGTTATCTTTTCCAGCCATCAGATGAGCTATGTGGAAGAGTTCTGTGATAATATTGCGATTATTAATCAGGGAGAGGTTGTTCTTTCCGGTCGATTAAAAGAAATCAAGAAAGATTATGGTAAAAATCGTCTGATGCTTTCCGCAGAAAATATGGATGGCACAGCATTAGCAGAGAAGCTTGCCAAAGAATATGGCAGCATGGTAAATGTATCTGAGATTAAGAAGGATTTCCTTGTATTAGAGTTAATTGAGGGAGTAAATGCAAAGGATTTCTTAAAAGCATTAAGCGAAAGCGACATTGAAGTAGAAAAATTCGGACGTTTTGAACCGTCATTAAATGATATCTTTGTAGCAAAGGTGGGAGAAGAGGCATGAAAAAGTTTTTAATTGTTTTAGAATATGAATTGAAAGAATATTTTTCTTCAAAAGGATTTATGATTTTTACATTTTTACTGGCAATCGGCGGAGCATTTTTATTATGTCTGCCACGTTTCATTGATATGTCAGACTTTACCGGAGTTGGAAAAGAAGATGTGGTGGAAGAGGAAGCCACAGATGTTGATGTAGCAGAGATTCTTGAGACATTTTATTTGTTAGATGAACCGGGTGTGACAGAGATGTCCATTTTGGAAGCTTATTTCCCAGAAGCAGAATGGGTAGTGGCAGAGGACGAGAAAGAATTAATGAGTGCTGTTGAAAATGAAGAAGCAGATGCCGGATTTATTGTAAAATCAGCAAGTGAGTATGAGTATGTTGTATACAACATGAGCATGGACGATTACAACAGCAGTATTTTTGATGAGGCAATGCAGATTTTCTACCGCATGGACTACTGTGAAGCAAACCAGTTAGATTTTGCAGAAATCACAACCATGTATGAAACACCAATCACTGTAAATACACAGGTATTAAATAAAGATTCTGGAATGAACTTCTGGTATTGTTATTTCCTTGTCATTATCGTATTTATGTTAATTATGATGTACGGACAGATGATTGCTGTATCTGTTACAACAGAAAAGAGTAATCGTGCCATCGAGGTATTAGTAACTTCTACAACACCAAACAGCCTTTTATTTGGAAAAGTAATTGCCGGAGCAATCGGTGGATTATTCCAGGTAGGACTTATCATCGGCTCTATCTTAGTTTCTTACAAATTTAACCGCGAACAGTGGGGCGGTATGTTAGATATGGTTTTCAACATTCCTGCTGAAGTAATTGCAATTTTTGCTATCTTTGGAATGGGTGGTTATCTGTTTTATGCATTCCTTTATGGAGCAATGGGCGCACTTGTCAGCAAGACAGAGGATGTCAGCAAGAGCGCAGGCGGATTAATGACAGTAATTATGATTGTATATTTCTTCTCATTAATTCAGCTTTCCAACGTAGATGGCATTGTAATCAAAGTATTATCCTTCCTGCCATTCAGCTCCTACAGCACAATGTTTGCACGAATCGCAATGGGAACAGTTGCACCTTGGGAAATCGTAGTATCCGCACTCATTCTGATTGCATCCATCTTTGGAGCAGGCATACTTGGAGCAAAATTATACCGTATGGGAACATTACGTTATGGTAATCCTATCAAATTAAGTACAGCTTTAAAGAGCATCAAAAAAGCAGAATAGACTTGATAAAGGTCTATAGTGGGGGAGACAGTAATGAATGAAAAAAAGAAAGTCCAGAAATATATGACATTATATATGAGCGTGGGGATGTGTTTTGGTGTATCCTGCGGCTTAGTATACGGAATGCTTTTATTTCCAGATAATATGGCACTTGGAATTTGTTTTGGAATGCCAATCGGAATGACCCTTGGAATGGCATTAGGTGCAGCAAAGGATAAGCGTCTTTCTGAAAAGATGATGGAAGTCATCCGAATGGAAGATGTTCCTGACTCCTCTGATAAGCTCATTTATGTCAGAGATAAAAATGGAGCAGAAAAAGAATACAAAGTTGCCGAGAAAAAAATGAAAGAAGAGAAATTCTCTGTAGGCGACCGCATTGCGGAAGAGACAGACGGCTCTTTGGTTTCGTTGGAAATGAAAAACAAGCAATAATATAGAAGTTGTAGCGTGGAATTAAAAAGAAAAACTTGTTAGACTTGACTTTTCAAAATATCCATGCTATGTTGATTTAAGTCGATAGACAATAACTGAAAAGCAAACACGTTGAAAAAGAGAGTACATCAATTGGAACTTTACAGAGAAATTCCTGATGATTTTAATCAGAATCATATTGCTGAGAGGGAATAGGGAAAGATGGATGGAAGATGGCTTTGGAGTGGCAGAGATGAACGCCGCGGCTGTAATGAGGTTGGATTATTTGAAAAGACTTGGATTGCAGCAAGGAATAGCGGGATAAGCTCTGACGGGACCGCCTGTTATAGCGGGAGATGTTAAAAGGAGTCAAAAGCAGACAGATGAAATGTCTGATAATGATTTTGATGAAATGGAGACACCTACAGAGGTTTGTATCGTGAGGTACAGATGAATAGAAGTGGTAACACGGGATAATATCTCGTCTTCTTATTATGAGGAATTCAGATAAGAAGACGGGATTTTTTTGTTTCTTATCTTACAATTCCCAAAAATCAGAAAGGAGCTTAACAATGAGCAGCAAAGGAAAATTTTACATGACAACCGCGATTGCTTATACATCCGGTAAGCCACACATCGGCAATACCTATGAAATCGTATTAGCAGATGCAATCGCAAGATACAAAAAAGCAGAGGGCTATGACGTATACTTCCAGACAGGAACAGATGAACATGGTCAGAAAATTCAGGAAAAAGCAGAAGCAGCAGGCATTACACCAAAGGAATATGTAGATAATGTAGCTGGCGAAGTAAAGAGAATCTGGGATTTAATGAACACATCTTATGATAATTTTGTTCGCACTACAGATGCCGACCACGAGAAATGTGTAAAGAAAATCTTCAAGAAATTATATGACCAGGGAGATATTTATAAAGGAGCATATGAAGGACTTTACTGTACACCATGCGAATCCTTCTGGACAGAGTCACAGCTTGTAGACGGAAAATGTCCTGACTGTGGACGTGATGTAAAGCCTGCCAAAGAAGAAGCGTATTTCTTCAAAATGAGCAAATATGCAGACCGTTTAATCGAGCATATTAACAACAATCCGGACTTCATTCAGCCGGTATCCCGTAAAAACGAGATGATGAACAACTTCCTTTTACCGGGACTTCAGGATTTATGTGTATCCAGAACATCCTTCAGCTGGGGTATTCCAGTAGATTTTGATTCAAAACACGTTATTTACGTTTGGTTAGATGCACTTACCAACTATATTACCAAAATTGGCTATGACCCAGACGGTTCTAACGAGTTATTCAAGAAGAACTGGCCGGCAGACTTACACCTGATTGGAAAAGATATTGTTCGTTTCCATACAATTTATTGGCCAATCTTCTTAATGGCATTAGACCTTCCATTACCAAAACAGGTATTTGGTCATCCTTGGCTGTTACAGGGCGGCGATAAGATGAGTAAGTCCAAAGGAAACGTAATTTACGCAGACGATATGGTTGATTTATTCGGCGTAGATGCAACACGTTACTTTGTACTTCACGAGATGCCATTTGAAAACGATGGAATTATCACATGGGAGCTTGTTGTTGAGCGTTTCAATTCAGACCTTGCAAACATTTTAGGAAACCTTGTAAACAGAACTGTTTCCATGAGCAATAAATATTTTGACGGCGTGGTAAGAAGCACAGGCGTTACAGAAGCCGTTGACGAAGATTTGAAGGCTGTTGTGACAGGAACAAGAGCAAAAGTAGAAGAAAAAATGGCAAAACTGCGTGTTGCAGATGCAATCAGTGCAGTATTTGACCTTTTCAGACGCTGCAACAAGTACATTGACGAGACAACACCTTGGGTACTTGCAAAAGACGAAGCAAGCAGCGACCGTCTTGCCGAAGTGCTTTACAACTTAACGGAATCTATCACAATTGGTGCAGGACTGCTTCACAGTTTCCTTCCAGAAACAGCAGAAAAGATTGTAAAACAGTTAAACAGTTCTTTACGTGCGTTTGATGATTTAGACAAATTCGGTCTTTACGAAAGTGGAAATAAAGTAACAGATACACCGGAAATCTTATTTGCTCGTCTTGATGCAAAAGAGATTATGCCAAAAGTAGAAGCAATTCAGGCTGCGCAGAGAGCAGAATTTGAGGCAGAGCAGAAGGCACTTGCCGGAGAAGAAGCAGCAGGCGAAGCTGAGGCTGTCATTGATATTGAAGCAAAAGAAGAAATCGAATATGATGACTTCATGAAAATGCAGTTCCAGGTTGGTGAAATTATTGCCTGCGAAGCAGTACCAAAATCCAAAAAACTGCTTTGTTCACAGGTAAAAATCGGAAGTCAGGTAAAACAGATTGTTTCCGGTATCCGTAAAGATTACGCACCAGAAGATATGGTAGGCAAAAAGGTTATGGTTCTTGTAAACTTAAAACCTGCCAAATTAGCTGGAGTTTTATCCGAAGGAATGCTTCTTTGCGCAGAAGATGAAAACGGCGAATTATCATTAATGGTACCAGAAAAGAAAATGCCAAGCGGAGCAGAAATCTGCTAATATATAAAACTGAAATTTTAGAATAACAAATGAGACTGTTGCAAAAACATTGTATACTGTTTTTACAGCAGTCTCATTTGTTTATTAGGTGCTTCCTATTAAAAACAACACTAATATATGTATCGGATAATACAAATAAAAACTCCATTTTACCTTTGCGCCCTGTTTGCCGTTATAAAGAAATGCAAACGGCAGCGCAAATATCATCATCCATTGATAGTCAAAATACAAGAAATTACTCAATGCAACATCATATATTTGGTACACAGAAAATCCGAATCCCGAAATTGTCATGCTAAGAATTTCTATACATATATCTGAAAAAGCGGATGAAGTATAAAAATCTAATCTCGTTATTACCCGCGCCCAAAAGCTTGTAATTGTAAAAATGGACGGTAAGATTGACAAAATTCCATAACACAGGGCAAACTTCCATTTATCTTCTTTGAAAATATAAAGAAGAATCCCCATCACTGCAAAATACGATTCATAACCGCGTCCCCAAATACAGCCTGTAAGAGACATTGTTAAGCAATCTAGTTGAAAAGGACATTGTGAAAAGATAAGTTCACTAATTACACTAACTACAATAAACATTGCAGCCATTTGCCATAGCACTATATTTCTAATGCCTTTTTTGATGCTTCCTGTTTTTTCCTGAGATTTATCTAATAAATATATTGATAATAAAATAGAGAAAAATACAGCAAACATATTATTTGTTAATTGCATCTGTCCTGTTGTGCATTCATTTGCAATTAAATTCATCAGTTCCATGCCATTGCCAAACAGATACATTCGAAGCAGATATTTTTTCTTATTGCTTGTTTTTTCAAATCCATTTAATAGGCAAAATAGGAAGATAGGTGCGGCTAACCTTCCCAGCCATCGAAGTTCGATTGGCATATTTGGTATAAATTGACCGACGTGGTCAATGGTCATGAAAATCAGTGCTATTATTTTTAAAGTAAATGTTGACATTATATACCTCGATTATCTAATTTGAACTGGCAACTCCGCCAACAAAACCATGAAAATTCGAAGGTGCGCTGAATGACAAATAATAATATGTGGTGCTCTTCAATCCATCAAAGTGAAATGAACCTTTACTTCCTGCACTAATAGTAGCTGTTTTAGTGGTTGCTATACGTGCTGCCCCTACATAATTATATAACCTTACTGTTAATTTCTTATCACTTTCATTTACAATACTTGCGGTTATTTTAGAAACTCCATAAAAACACTTATTTGTATATAATTTTGAATTATTTGCCTCCCCTGACACATATGATTGCGTTCCATTGGCGTATACATTATCTGTACTTGGTGAACCTAGTCCGTATGTAGAAATACCTTTTTCACACAAAATAGGTGGATTTACCGACAAGTTTTTGTATTCAGTGCTTGATGCATGTACTGTCATTGTTGCTAATAAACTAATACAAAACAATACTGTTACTATTAATTTTTTCTTTCTTTTCATTCGCATAATTTTTTCGCCAGTCTTAATTTTAGTTTTCATCCGCGGAATAATTATATTGTAGTAGTCTTAACTAATGATGTCAATATTGTATTTTAGGTATAGTATTGCAAAATACTTTAGAAAGAAAAATTTCTTGTAAGTTTTTCTAATAAAACACAATTTCTTTAAAATAGAAAAAAATATTGACATTTTTGCATAAAATGAGTAGTGTTGAATGTGACAGTTTAGCGATTTACCATGAAAAAGAATTGGTAGATTATGTGGCTGAACAAGCATTTTATAATTGATGAGCATAAGGGAATAGAAAAATGATTTATGATAATATTTTAGATTGCATGGGACATACGCCTATGATTCGTCTCAATCGCATGAATGATGAGGATGCAGCAGAAGTTTTAGTAAAATTCGAGGGTTTAAATGTAGGTGGTTCGATAAAAACAAGAACTGCGTACAATATGATTTGTAAAGCAGAGAAAGAAGGTCTGATTCACAAGGATACCATTATTGTAGAGCCGACAAGTGGAAATCAGGGAATTG
Source organism: Roseburia sp. (assembly GCA_045121975.1). GTDB lineage: Bacteria > Bacillota > Clostridia > Lachnospirales > Lachnospiraceae > Roseburia. The sequence goes on along the minus strand of JBGVHB010000113.1, from coordinate 84,702 downwards.
GTCTTGCATTAATCGGTGCAGTAAAAGGCTACAAAACCATTATTATTATGCCGGATTCTGTTAGTGAGGAGCGACGCAAGTTAGTGGAGCATTACGGCGCAGAAGTGATTTTGATTCACGATGCAGGAAATATTGGAGATTGTATTGATGAATGTTTACAGACAGCACTCAATATGGCAAAAGAAAATCCAAACGTATATGTACCTCAGCAGTTTGAGAATCCTGCAAATCCATTGGTACATAAACATCACACCGGAGTGGAGATTTTAGAGCAGGTAGAGGGACCAATTCACGGCTTTTGCTCAGGAATCGGAACCGGTGGTACGATTTCAGGAATTGGAGAAGTATTAAAAGCACAGAATCCGGACATTACAATTTGGGCAGTAGAGCCGGAGAACGCAGCTATTTTAGCCGGAGGTACCGTTGGAACTCACGTACAGATGGGAATTGGAGATGGTGTAATTCCGGAGAACTTAAATCAGAATATCTATGAGAATATTTATATCGTAACAGATGAAGAAGCCATTCGGACAGCAAAGGATTTGGCACGTTTAGAAGGAATTATGTGTGGAATTTCCAGTGGAACAAATGTGGCAGCAGCATTGAAATTAGCTAAAAAACTTGGAAAAGGAAAGACGGTTGTTACTGTTTTACCAGATACAGCAGAACGCTATTTCTCAACACCATTGTTTGAGTAGATGACAGACGGCAGGCGAAAGCCATGCCGTCTGTTTTTTCTTCTATAGGAATGTTTTTCAAAGATTAAATATCTCCAAACAGTGCTCTTGCGTTTGCTTCAGTAACCCGCTCCACTTCTTCGGCGGAAACCCCTTTTAATTCTGCAATCTTAGCAATGATATAAGGAAGATAAGTCGAATCATTACGGCTTCCACGGTGTGGCTCAGGTGCCATGTATGGGCAGTCTGTTTCGATGAGGATTCGCTCTAACGGAATTGCTTCTACGGTTTCCTTTAATTTCTTGGCATTTTTAAAAGTAACTACGCCGCCAACGCCGATATAATAGCCCATTTTAATAAATTCAAAAGCCATTTCTTTGGAATAAGAATAGCAGTGAATAACGCCCGGAATTTCTTCGGCATGGGCAGCTTTCATAATGTCCATAGTATCGGCGGCTGCATCTCTGGAATGAATAATCACCGGAAGATGTGATGCTCTTGCAAGCTCTAATTGTTTTGCAAACCCAAAACGCTGTTTTTTTTGTACTTCCGGTTCTTTATCCCAGTAATAATCCAATCCGATTTCACCAACGGCGACAGTTTTTGGATGTCTGGTCTGTTCTGCCAGCCATGCGAAAGTTTCTTTGTTTAAATCAGAAATATCGCTTGGATGAACGCCAACTGCGGCAAAAACATGTGGGTATTTCTCTGCAAGTGATAATGTTTTTCTAGTTGCTTCAATAGATGAGCCAACGTTAATGATGCGTCCGATGTTTTTTTCCGGCATTGCGGAAAGCAGCGCATCTCTATCATCATGGAAGCGGTCATCATCGTAATGTGCATGTGATTCAAATATCATTTTAAAACCAAACCTTTCTATAAATAAGTCTGTAAAATTTATTGTTATGTATTTAACATCCGTTTTACATCATGCTTAAAAATTTTTGTTACATAGTAATTATTAAAAAGATGTTTTCGATATCGGTTTTTAAAGGCTACATATTCTTGTAATAGAACACCGCAAGCTGCGTGCGGTCACGCAGTCCCAGCTTTTCTAAGATGGTGCTGATATAGTTGCGTACCGTTCCTTCACTTAAAAAGAGTTTTTCTGAAATTTCTTTGTTGCTTAAACCTTCTGCGACGAGTTCAATAATAGCCTGTTCTTTTTCATTGATGTCGTACTGACTGTAATCAAATTCTTCTTTGGACTGCATCAAAACAGGAAGTTTTCCAACAATCTCGCCTCCGAATACACTTTGTCCGCCATAGACAGCTTTCAAGGCAGGCACAATTCCTTCAAAATCCTGCTTTAAAATATAGCCTTTTGCTCCGACGCTAAGAGCTTTCACGATATATTCGTCATCGGAAAAGGTGGTCAAAAATAAAATTTTTGCATCCGGGTGCTCTGCAAGAATATTTTCGGCAGCTTCTAAGCCATTCATTTTTTCCATGCGGATATCCATAAGCAAAATATCCGGCTGATGCTCGCGGTATAAAGCAATGGCATCAACGCCACTATGTCCGGTTGCCAATACTTCAATAGAAGCATCTGCTTCAAGAATCGTTTTTAAGGAGATTGCAACCAGCTGGTCGTCATCTACGATAATGATTTTCATAGCAAAAATCCTTTCTTCTATGTGTATTTACGAATCCAATAATTGCAGGATTCAAAATAATTAATATGTATGTTAGGATAAATCTTCTGTCTTTTTGATAGAGATAAAGATTTTAAAACCCTGCTCTGTCTGGATTCGAAGTGTGCCATTTAAAGCCTCGACACGTTCTTTCATATTACTAAGTCCGATGCCACCGTCTAGTCTGCTTCGGATTTTACTGCCGTTATCCTCGATGGAGAGTTGGTAAAAAGCGGGATGTTCACGCACCACAATGTCAATTTTGTCAGCATTTGAATGTTTTACGATGTTGGACATTGATTCTTTTACGGTGGTAATGAAACAATATTTTACATTTCGCGGAATGTTGTTCGTTGCATCATAATCGATACGGACATTGTAATTTTCCTGCATGGCTTTTGTTGCATCGTTTAAAGCGAGTCTTAAGTCAATCGAATCGTCATGAAGGTCGTGTACACTTTCACGAATGCTGTTCATAGCCTGATTTAAGGTATCATTAATGCTTGCAAGCTGTTCGTGAAGAGGCTCTTCTTTATGAATAGTGCCAAGCGCGCCCACCTGTAAGATAGAGCGGGAGAGCATATGACCGACATTGTCATGGATTTCTCTAGCAATGCGGTTACGTTCTTTTAAAGTGGCAAGATGAATTTCGTAGTCCTGTTTTTCCATAAGGTTTTTATTTTTTTCCCGTAAAACAAGATTTAATTCGGTACTGGTGTCGCGCATGCGAATCATTTCATTTTCTAACTGCTCAACTTTTTCTGTCCGAAAAGAAAGCAGAACAGACAGCAGGCTTAGACATACCCATAATGCCAGCTGCCATGCTTGATAAAGCGAAGCTGCATGAAGAAATGGCAGAATTCCAAGTACTGCCCAATACAGCTTATGCTGATATGCGATATAAAACAGCACTGGTAGAAAGAAGGCTGCTTCCGGCAGAAACAGACAAATAATAAGAAACAGAATGCATATAGCAGAAATCTGCTTTTTGTCAGTGATATAAATTCCAAGTGCCGCGATTAAAAAGCCCAGCAATAGCGAAATGACCGGAGTATATAAATTCGATATCTGAAATGCCATGATTCCGCTAAGAATCAATAGGATGAAATTATCAACGACGCGATTCATAGTAAATGTTATCCTTTCTGCTGCGTGGTACTTCTTTTGAAAAATATAAATAATGGTTTTATAAAAAGTCTGTCCTATTTGGCAGGAACGTAATTTCTACCTTAACAATCATAATATTTTTTCCGGCAAGAAACAACAAAAGAATTTTATTAAAACATGACAATTGTCACATGCGGTTTTGACGGACTTCACTTCCATGTGACATTTATTTTTTATATACTAAGTTCATCAAATATGACAGCGCGAAGATGTAGTATGCCGCAAGCGGCCGCGCTTGGCGCGAGAATGTGCCAATAGAGTTAGGAAGGAAGAGCTTATGAAAACACCTGTGATTAAAGTAGAAAATCTTGTAAAACGTTATCGTGAACTGGTAGCACTTGACCATTTTAATTTAGAAATTGAGGAAGGCGAAATATTCGGACTTTTGGGGCCGAATGGTTCAGGAAAAACCACAACCATGAACTGCATTCTTTCGCTTTTAACTTACGATAAAGGAATCATCGAAGTATTTGGAAAGGAGATGCGCCCGGACAGCTATGATTTAAAACGCCAGATTGGTGTTGTTATGCAGAATGTAGCAGTTTTTGAGGAACTGAATGTTTATGAAAATATTGATTACTTCTGTGGCTTATACATCCGTGATAAAAAATTAAGAAAACAGTATGTGGAAGAAGCAATCGAGTTTGTTGGTTTAGGTGAGTTTAAAAAATTTTATCCGAAAAAATTATCCGGTGGATTGTTACGCCGTTTAAATATTGCCTGCGGAATTGCACATAAACCAAAACTTATTTTTATGGATGAGCCAACCGTAGCAGTTGACCCACAGAGCCGTAACAAAATTCTAGAAGGTATTCAGGAATTAAACCGTCAGGGAGCAACCATTGTATACACTTCCCATTATATGGAAGAAGTTGAGCAGATTTGTACCAGAATCGCCATTATGGATAAAGGAAAAAATCTTGCAATCGGAACAAAAGAAGAGTTAAAACAGATGATTAAAAAGAGCGAGATTATTTCCATTGAAATCTTAGAGCTTTCTACAGAACATATCGAAGCAATTCGTAAATTAGAGCACGTATATGAGGTTCATTATGAGAATCATCAGCTTCAGGTATTCTGCAGTGGCGGAAAGCACAATCTGATGCGGGTTTTAGATTATTTACAGTCCAAAGAGCTTTCTTTTGGAAAAGTATATTCCGAACTTCCAACATTAAATGATGTTTTCCTGGAAATTACAGGAAAAGAGCTTCGTGATTAATAGAAAGGCAAGGTTATTAAAATGTTTATACATTCGTTTAAATATGCATTAAAGCAATTATTCCGACAAAAAGAACAAGTATTTTGGAGCTTATTATTTCCAATTGCATTAGCGTCACTTTTCTATTTCGCATTCAGCGGATTGTCAGAGGAAGAGCAGTTTGATGCGATTCCTGTAGCAGTTGTATTATCAGAGAGCGAGGAAGAACAGCTGTTAGAGACAGTGGTTGAGGAGCTTGGAAAAGAGGGCGAAGACCAGTTTTTACAGGTGACATATGCAACGGAGGAAGAAGCACTCTCCTTGTTAGAAAAGAAAGCGGTAACCGGAATTCTTTATGATGGAATGCCTGTAAAGCTTACCATTTCTTCTGAGATGACTTCTGCGAAATTAGAGCAGAGTATTTTAAACTGCTTCGTGGAACAGTTTAACATGAACTATGATGCTATCGAGAAAATTGCAGTTACAAATCCAGATAAATTACCAGAGGCATTAGAGGTGCTTTCTGCAGAAACATCTTATAATAAGGAAACTGCGTATAGCAACGGAGATTTAGATGAACAGCTAAATTATTTTTTCAATTTGATTGCGATGACCTGTTTATATTCTTACATGGGCGGATTAACTATTTGTACAAATAATCAGGGAAACATTTCCGTATTGGGGGCGAGAAAATGTATCTCACCAGTACATAAAATGATTTCATTATTAGGTGACTTGTGTGCCGCATTTTTATTCCACTTTATCTGTGTAGCAGTCAGTTTAGTTTATATTGTTTTTGTTTTAAAAATTAATTTTGGAAATGAAGCAGGATATGTGATTTTAGCGGCTTTAACCGGATGTATCGCAGGTGTAAGTCTGGGATTTTTTGTCGGAAGTATCGGTAAAGCGGATAATGCAACAAAAAATGGAATTCTTATGGCAGTCGTTATGATATTAAGCTTTTTAAGCGGTTTAATGGCAGGCGGTATGAGAATGCTTGTAGAGCGAATCTGTCCACAGATTAATCGTATCAATTCGGCAGCATTGATTTCTGACAGCTTTTATTCATTAACGGTTTATCAGTCGCATGAGCGTTATTTTACAAATGTTATAACACTTATAATTCTTTCAATAGTATTTTGTATTACAGGATTCTTTATGGTAAGGAGAGAAAAATATGCAGCACTTTAAGGCATTTTATAAAGTAGCATGGAAACGTGTTTCTTCAATAATCATATATTTTGTAATTTTTGCAGCACTTACTTTGCTTATGGGAACTACTGCGGAAACAAATATGGATGCAAATTTTCAGGCATCTTCGCTGGATATCTGTGTGATGGATGAAGACCACACCACAGCAAGTGAAGCATTGGTAGAATATCTTGGTTCAATTCACAATCTTGTCGAGTTAGAGAATGACCCGGAAGTTTTGCAGGATAATTTATATTATCGTACCATCAGCTATGTATTAACTATCCCGAAAGGATTTGAAGAAAATCTTTTAAACGGAGAAACTGAAAATCTTTTGGAAAATGTAAAAGTTCCAGGCAGTACAACAGGTTATTTCGTAGACCAGCAGGTACTGCAATACACAAAAACGCTACAGATTTACACAGCAGGTGGATATGAGATAAAAGATGCAGTAAAAGCAGCAACCACTACGATAGATAACATGGAAACGGTAACAAGTATCAACTTTACACAGGATAATGCCGTAGAAAAGAAAGAAATATATTATTTCTTCCAGTATCTCCCATACATTTTTATCGTAATGTTAGTCTGTGGGCTTGCTCCAATTATTCAGGTATTTAATAAAAAGTATCTTTCTGAGCGAATCCAATGTGCATATATGTCTTTCGGAAAGCGAAATTTCCAGTTATCCTTGGGAGGTATCACATATAGTCTGCTGACATGGGCCATATTTATGGTACTGGCAATAGTGATTTACGGAAAATCATTGTGTATGGGAAATGCGCCATATGCAGTACTTAACAGCTTTGTATTTATGCTAATTGCTGTGGCACTTACTATTTTTGTTAGTAATTTCACAGTCACAGAAAGCTCGGCTCATATGATTGGTAATCTTGTAGGTATGGGTTCGTCGTTCTTAGCAGGTGTCTTTGTTCCACAGAGTATGTTATCGGACGGGGTTTTAAATGTGGCACGTTTTCTGCCAACATACTGGTATATCCGTTCTAATAATATGCTTGCTGGTTTCTCAAATGAGGAATTTGATATGCAGTTTTACTGGAATGCAATTGGTATCCAGCTTCTGTTTGCAGCAGCCGTATTTGTAGCAGCATTAGTGGTAGCTAAGGTTCGAAAACAGGAGGCTTAAGAGGAAGTTCTTCTGCCGCTTAATTCTATGGTGTCTTTCCAGAAACGTTTTGGAATATTCTGAGCCTGAAGCTTTGGGTTAATACGTGCAGCAATTGCAATATTTTCAAAAAAGGTAAGCCAGAGCTTCTGGTATTCCAGTTCTTTTTCAGAAAGATGGTTTAGGATATCCTGATTTAAATCAGAAGCATCCACGAGCATAAAATTTTTCCCGGCGCGGTGAACAGCCGATATCTGCCGATTCTCATCATATATCATAAAGTTTTCCTGAGGAAAACGGTCTGTAAAGTGCTCTGCCAGATATGGCAGGGCATTATTTTTAGGATGAATCTTAGCGAAAAGAACGCCATTTTCCAATTCTTCAAAACGTAAAAATCCACTAAGATTGTGAGCCTCCGCTCCGGTTGCTCTTGAAAGTTCAAATACGCGTTGAATAAATGGTACGCCAAGGTAGTTTAAAACCTTTGCACCAGATGGAGCATGCAGCGCATATACAACGGTCTGATAAATGGCATCTGCTTTATCCATTGCTTTCTTTTTAGGCGGCTCTTGCGCCAGAGCTGCATTGACAATGGCGTGAAAGAAATCTGTGCCTAGTTTCTGACGGAGTGTATGGCTGACTTTGGCAGCTTTATCCTCGTTTGCCGTAACGGGATAATACTCGCAGAAAAGTTGATAATTATCCGGCTCGGAAGATGTAAGGTGGATATCTTCATGGGAGAAAAGCTTTTGTTTGATTTTAAAATCCCAGGCATCATAAATTCCTGTTAAGATGCCGTCTAAGCTGTCTTCACAGACAAACACATACATAAATATCCTCCTTTTATCATTCTATGAGATAACTGCACTCTTAGGCTGTGTGGACAAAAAATTCGTATCAAATAAACTTAACTGCTCGTATCCGCTGTTTCGAATCTCTTTTGGAATTTGTGTCTTGTCAGAAATCAGATTACGGCAGATATAATCTTCTTCCAGCTTGGTCGGATACATCATCCTGCCGGAGCAGGTGATAAAATATAAGGCACGTTTTAACACAACGCCGATTTTCTTTAAATCATAAAAGTCCAGTGAGCCATTCCGGCGGGCTTTAATGATACGTTCGGCAGATTTGTAACCAATGCCCGGCACACGAAGAAGTGTCCGGTAATCTGCAGTGCTGATTTCCACCGGAAAAAATTCTAAGTGGCGGATTGCCCAGTCACATTTCGGGTCTAAAAAGACGTTGAAATCTGGGCGGTCTTCGGAGAGCAGTTCATCTACTTTAAAATCATAATAGCGGAGCAGAAAATCAGCCTGATAAAGCCTGTGCTCCCGTAAAAGCGGCGGACCACCCGGCAGTGCAGGAAGCTCAGAGCTTTGGGTGACATTCACAAAAGCGGAGTAAAAAACACGTTTTAAGTTGAATTTATGATAAAGATTCTCAGCAACGCTCATAATCTGATAATCATTTTCAGGAGTAGCGCCAATAATCATCTGCGTACTCTGTCCGGCGGGAACAAACTTCGGAGCTTTGCGGTAGACCATCAGCTCGTTTTTATTCTCAGTGATGCCGTTTTGAATCATGCGCATTGGCTTTAGAATCGTGTTGCGGGATTTGCAGGGAGCAAGCTTTTTTAAACCATCTGAGGTAGGCAGCTCTAAATTAATGCTCATTCGGTCGGCAAGAAAACCAGCCTTCTCTATCAAAAGCGGGTCTGCACCCGGAATCGCCTTGACGTGGATATAGCCGTTAAAGTGATGCTCCACCCGCAGCTTATATAAAGTCTGATAAATCAAATCCATCGTATAATTCGGACTTGTCATAATGCCGGAGCTTAAAAACAAACCTTCAATATAATTCCTGCGGTAAAATTCCATCGTAAGCTCCACTACCTCCTCCGGGGTAAAGGAAGCACGTGGAACGTCGGAATTGCAGTTGTTCTGACAGTAAGTGCAGTTAAAAATGCATTCATTTGTAAAAAGAATCTTTAGGAGAGAGATGCATCTTCCATCAGCTGAAAAAGAGTGGCAGATTCCACAGGCAAGGGAATTCCCCATTCCTTTGCCATCGCCACCGCGCTCTACACCACTTGAGGTGCAGGCAACATCATATTTCGCCGAGTCTGAAAGAATGGCAAGTTTTTCCATAAGCGGCATGTTCTGTTGGATTCGCATGGCTCTCTCCTTTCTGATTCTGGCGGTGACAGAGTGTGGGTCACCGCCAGAGAAGTGAATAGTGTCGAACGTATGTTTGACAAGTTCAATATAGCACAGAAAAAAAGAAAATGCAATACAAAATTCGAATATTTGTTCGAAAAAGTGAACGCAGGCATTTTACTTTCGAGACGAAACTGTTGAACTCCTAAAAATGTAACAGTTCAGCCCACGCCATTCGCAATCTCGCACTTCGTGCTCCAAAGCCTGCTATGGCTGAACTGTTCCTAAAAATTTTGTGAATTTTCATCACATCATTGCTTTTTCGCCTTGTCTCAGCTATCATAAAGGGTATGGATGAGCGAATGAATAGTATCAACCGGATTGTGAATGATAATCTTTTGAAGGTAATTATCAGCAAACCGGTTGACAAAAATAATGAGTATAAGAAAATTGTAATAGAGAAAAAGCGTGAGTATTTTCAGGCGGCAAAATATACGCAAAAGCAGGTGTTCCACGATAATGTAAAAGCCGAAGCTTTGGCAGATTATATTGCAAAGCTGATGGGAGAGGAATTTCTGCAGTTAAATGCGTGGGAGGAAGAAAAGGAGCATATGCTTCTTCTTTCCAAAAAGGGAAAGGCAACCTACAAAGCGAAAAAGCTTAAAATGCCGCAGCAGGAGGAATCTGCCCAGAGCGAGGCTACCGATGCATCCTTATCCCACAACCGCAAAAAGAATTACATCCTGCAGGAAGGCGAAGTAATTGAGCCTCTTGTAGACATGGGAATTTTTACAAAAGAGGGCAGGGTTGTGCGCTCGATGTATGATAAATTCCGTCAGATTAACCGTTTTATCGAGATTATTGATGACGGGGTACGCGATTATGCGAAGGATGAGATTCACATCATTGATTTTGGCTGTGGAAAATCCTATCTGACATTTATTATGTATTATTATTTTACGGAAATCCGTCATATGAAAGTGCAGATGTTAGGGCTGGATTTGAAAGAGGATGTTATCCGTAAGTGCAACGAAGCTGCGAAAAAGTACGGCTATGAGGGACTCCGCTTTGAGATGGGCGATATTAACGGATTTCAAACGCCTTTTGATGTAGATATGGTGGTGACTCTTCATGCCTGTGATACGGCAACTGATTTTGCACTTTATAACGCAATTACATGGAATGCAAAAATGATTTTTTCTGTTCCATGCTGCCAGCATGAGTTGAATAAGCAGATGAAGACAGAGGATTTATCCCTGCTTACCCGTTACGGAATCGTAAAAGAGCGTTTTGCGGCACTGGCAACAGATGCCATCCGGGCGAATCTGCTGGAGTGCTGTGGTTATAAAACGCAGCTTTTGGAATTTATTGATTTTGAACATACACCGAAAAATATTTTGATTCGCGCAGTACGAAAGCCGGTAGTGCCTTCAGCTGTGAAAAAGAAATATTTAACGGAAGTTGAGAATATGATGGAAGAATTCCACCTAGAGCCGACATTGTATACATTATTAGAAGACAGGCTGAAATAGCCTGCTTGATAAATAGGAAAACAAAGGAGCATGATAAAATGGATGAAAATATTTTTGAAGCATTCCCAGACAGGGAAACTTTTGATAAATACTGGGCAGAAAATTACGTGCCAGTAACTTATGCGGATGTAAAAGAAGCGTTTGAGGACTTTTTGACCGCCGCAGACGGACACATTTTTATTTCTGATTATGAGGAAAATGGCTGCATTTCGAAGGCAGATTTCAAAGAAAATCTTTCACAGGAGGCGCAGTTTTCCTTTCAGGATGGCTTGACAGAGGTGTTTTACGATAAAAATCCTGAACTTTACGAAACAGCATTTGCAATTTATGAGGAAGCGCAGATGAGCGGAAATAAAGAGGCAGATGTGGCACAGATTTTCCATGAGACATTTAACCGTTTGTATGCAGAATTTTTAGACCAGCTTTTCGATGAAAAAATTGCAAAATAGAAAGGTTTTAATATATGGCAACACTTGGAATACCACAGAATACCATAGAGGTATTACAGAAATATCATTTTAATTTCCAGAAGAAATTCGGTCAAAACTTTTTGATTGATACCCATGTGCTTGATAAGATTATCGAGGAATCGCATATTGCAAAGGATGATTTTGTATTAGAAATCGGACCGGGAATCGGAACAATGACCCAGTATCTTTGTGAAAATGCAAGAGAAGTTGCGGCAGTTGAGATTGATAAGAATCTGATTCCGATTTTAGCGGACACCTTAAGTGCATACGACAATGTAGAAGTCATTAACGAAGACATTTTAAAGGTAGACATCTGTAAGCTTGCAATGGAAAAGAATGGAGGAAAGCCGATTAAAGTCGTTGCGAATCTTCCATACTATATTACAACTCCGATTATTATGGGACTTTTTGAAAGCCACGTACCGATTGACAGCATCACGATTATGGTGCAGAAAGAGGTTGCAGACCGTATGCAGGTTGGACCGGGAACAAAGGATTATGGCGCACTTTCTCTGGCAGTACAGTATTATGCAAAGCCGGAAATCGTTGCAAACGTTCCACCAAACTGTTTTATGCCGCGTCCAAATGTAGGAAGTGCTGTGATTCGTCTGACAAGACACAAAGAGCCACCGGTAGAGGTGCAGGACGAGAAATTAATGTTTCGTTTAATTCGCGCGTCTTTTAACCAGCGCAGAAAAACATTGGCAAATGGCTTAAATAATGCACCGGACATTCATCTTTCCAAAGAACAGATTCAGGAAAGTATTGAAGAACTTGGTGTTCCAGTGACAATTCGAGGAGAGGCGCTGACATTAGAGCAGTTTGCAAGATTAAGTGACATTATTGGAAGTAAGCGGTAAAACGATAGAATAAAAGAATGAGAGGCAGAAAAATGGAAGAGAACAATTACCAGACAGGCAATGACACAAACGCACAGGATGGAATGCAGTCAGGTGCAGAAAATGTGGGAACAGATGCAGTAAACAATTCTACGCAGCAGACAAACACCACACAGCAGAATAACGAGCCTTACGAGCAGCGTCCAAGCCAGTTATATGGAAGAACTGCATATCAGCAGCAGAATCAGGCAAATGCACAGAATAACAATCCATACGGAAACCAGAACGGTTATAATAATCAGTACAATAACCCATATGGCAATCAGAACGGTTATAACAACCAGAACAATAACCCGTATGGAAACCAGAATGGCTATAATAATCAGTACAATAATCCATACGGAAACCAGAACGGCTATAACAACCAGAACAACAACCCATATGGAAACCAGAATGGTTATAATAATCAGTACAACAATCCATATGGAAATCAGAACGGTTATAATAATTACAATAATTACAATAACCAGTATAATAACCCAAACAGAGCGATGCATGGAAACGTTTCCGATATCTTTTGTTATGTCTTATTAGTACTCATGCCATTAGCGAATATCATAAGCATTATTACATATGATATGACGATTAAAGTGCTCCAGGGAATGTCTTTTACAGAGTCATTTTACGATGAATATATGAATAGAATCGTAGAGCTTTCCTCACAGCCGGCATACATGACGTTGGCAATGATTTCCAATGTAATATCCGTTGGTTATATCGTATTTGTGATTCTTGATATTGTTAAAATCCATAAGGAGAATTACAAGATTACCGGATTAATCTTATTTGCAATCTTCTTAAAACCGGGGTATTTCTTATGGCGTGCACACGTACTTGGACGCAAAAAAACAGGACCGGTTATTTACACAATCGCTTATTGCGTGTTGATACTTGGGCAGCTGATTTTCTATTTTGCAAGAGCATTAAGTATTTCCATGCCGCTGGTAGAAAGCATGTACTAAAATAAAAAGAAAATTGAATGAACAAACTCCCTGTTTCATATAATGAAGAAACAGGGAGATTTTTTATGCGAAAAATAAATACGATATTAACATTGCTGATTGTTGTTGTGCTGCTTCCGCTTGTGATTACAATCTTATATCAGAGTATTCAGTTAGAACAGCTGATTGGGGGAACAGGACAGATAGAGGCGCAGGCAGATGAACAGCTGATTGGAATTGTTGCAAATGAAATCGGAATCAATAAGCCGAAGGAATGTATAAAAGCGCAGAGTGTGATTGCGCGGACAAATTTTCTTGCAGCAAAAGAAAAAGGAACAGAACTGCCGGAGGCATTAACAACGCAGGAAATGCAGGATTTGTGGGGCGAGGATTATACGGATAATTATGAAAAATTAAAAACGTTAGTGGCATCTACCGGAAATGAAACTTTAACTTATGAAGGAAAATATATTTACGCGGCATTTCATGCAGTCAGTGCAGGCAATACAAGAAATATGTCAGAGCTTTACCCGGATACGAATATGCCATATCTTGCGGCAAAGGAGTGTCACGAGGACACCGCGGCAGAGAAATATCTTTCCGTATATTTCTGGGAAGAAAATGAATTTTTGGAGCTTTGCAGGCAGGCATTTCCCGACAGTGATGTATCAAATGTGGACGAGATTCAGTTAGAAACGCGTGATGCAAGTGATTATGTGTTAAGTGTAAAGGTGGGACAAACCAGCTTGACCGGGGAAGAATTTCGCAATGCACTAGGGCTTTCATCTTCGAATTTTACCATCACAAAGGTGGATGACAATATCCGCTTAGTAGTGATGGGACTTGGGCATGGACTTGGTTTAAGTCAGAATATGGCGGAGTATCTGGCAGAAGAAGGAAAAGATTATAAAGAAATTTTACAATACTTTTATTCAGGAGTAGAAATTACTGAATAAAGATAAAAAACCGGGCAACACTATAGTTAATAGAACAATTAATAAATGTTAAAAAAACTATGGATGGTGAATGGTGATGAGAAAAGGTGAATGGACCGCTTTAATGCGGAAAAAACAATATGTAATCGCAGGAAGTCTTGTAGTAATTGCAGCAGTTGGAATGACTGCGCTTCACAGTGTAAATGAAGCAAAGGAAAAACAGCAGTTAGAGCAGGATGTTGCGGAAAATGAAGGAACAGAAGCAGTTGAGGATTATGCTGCGGAGGAAGAAAGCGAGGCATCTGCCGCATCCTCTGTTGTAGAGTCTGCTCAAAATAATACGGACGTTTCCGCTGGAACAGAAACGGCAGAAGTTGCTGAGTTAGAATCAGTGGAGTCTACAGAAGAGGAAGCAGAAGAAACAAATGCAGCAGATGGGGAAAATGCAGAGCAGGCAAATGCTTCTGCCGAAACACTTCATTTTTCTGCAGAAGATGGTATTCTTTGGCCGATGGATGGTGATGTTATCTTAAATTACAGTATGGATTCAACGGTTTATTTTGCAACCTTAGACCAGTACAAATATAATCCTGCTGTGATTATTTCCGGTGAAGTAAATGATAAAGTTACTTCTGTTGCAAAAGGACAGGTTTCCAAAATTGAAAATAGCGAAGTAACAGGCTGTACAGTAACAGTGGACCTGGGTGATGGCTACGAAGCACTTTATGGGCAGCTGAAAGAAGTCAACTTTGCCGTTGGAGATTATGTGGAGGCAGGACATGTGATTGGTTATGTTGGCGAGCCGACAAAATATTTTTCTGTAGAAGGCAGCAACCTTTATTTTGAACTTCGTAAAGATGGAATACCAATTGACCCGATAGAATTTTTCGAATAATTTCGTAGCAGCATTTACATGCGGACTTCTTGAATGTGCATTTAATATCAACTATAATAGAAATAGCGTTTTGAAATTTGATGTATTGCACGTAACAAGGAGAAGACTGTAAAAATGCAGGAATATAATAAAGAGCTGAACGCCTGGATTGAAGAAGTACAGAACTATCGTGGAATCGATGCAGAGCGTACGTTAAAATGCTGCCTGAATATTGAGCAGTATGCGCAGGATACCAAAGACAGCTGGCTTTTGGGATTTGCGTATTATTACAGCGGTGAGACCTATTATCTTTTAAATGATGTAGAAAATCTTTTTAAAAATATCACAAAGGCAATTTCCTATCTCGACCAATCGAAGCAGTGGGTATTGGCAGCGAGGGCATATAACATTATGGCGATTACCTCTTACAGCAGGGGAAATGCGCCAATAGCGATGGATTATTATCTGACGGGATTAAACTATTGCAGAAAATATGGACTTTTGTATGAAGAGTGCATGATTAACCAGAATGTTGGTACGCTTTATATGAATTTAGAGCAGTACGTGGACGCACAGCACTATTTTGAGCGAAGCTACGCATACTTAAAGGAAAACTGCACAGGTGATGAAGCCTGTAAATCCAGTATGGCATGCTTGTGCATCAGTTTAGGAAAGTGCTACATGTACCGCGGAATGTATGAAAGAGCGCAGAAGTGCATAGACAGACTGGATAAAGAATTTCTCGATTGCGGGCAGAATGTGGACATTTTATACGGCTTGTGCTTTAAGATTGCATTTTACCATAGAACAGGAAAAGTGCTTCTTAGAGATGAGAATATCACAAAAATGCATGAGCGGTTAGACGACTGCATTGCTATTATGGACTTGTTTGATGATATTTATGACATCTGCCAGCTGTTGTTAGAAATTGGAAAAGAAGAAGAACTTTGGAACATTCTTTCTATCTTAGAGGAGCTGACAAAGCAGGCGAAATTGATTAATTTTCAGCGGAAAATTATTGCAGTAAAAATTAAATATTACCGGAAGCATCGCGACAATGCCAGCTATTTGCAGGCGACAGGACTGTATTATGAGCTTAGCGAATTAGTAGAGCAGGAAAATAAATACATGATTGCCAGCATGGTAAATATTCGAAGCTCCCTAGAGCGGGCAAATGAGCGAAGCAGAAAGGTAGAGGCCGCGAATGAGCAGCTTGTACAGAAATCGGAGACCGATCAGTTGACGGGACTTTCCAACCGCTATCGCCTAAATGATTATTCCGAAAAAATATTTGAGAAATGTTTAGAGGAAGGGCAGACATTAGCGGTAGAGATTTTAGATATCGATTTCTTTAAGCAGTATAACGACAATTATGGACATCAGGCAGGGGATGACTGCATCAAAATGATTGCCGACCAGCTAAATAAAATGCAGGACGAGCATACATTTTGTGCCAGATATGGCGGCGACGAGTTTGTCGTTCTCTACGATGGAATGACGCGGCAGGAAGTTTTAGATAAAGCGGCAGGGCTTCGTAAGAGCATTATCGATAGAAAGGTGGAGCATCTTTATTCGGAAACAGAGCCATTTGTGACGATTTCGCAGGGCATCTGCTTTGATATTCCGGGCGATAGAAATAAATGCTGGGATTTTCTCCATACAGCGGACATGATGCTGTATCGTGTGAAACGTAAATGCAGAAATAATGTCTGTATCGGAAGTCTGGATTCGGAAGAGATACAGATTGAATTTTAGAAAACCGGAACATTTCCGAGAGTGCGTCATATGATATACTATACAATCCGCAATCGGAGCTGCACACTTTTACCAGAGAAAAAGGTGACTGAATCGACGATATTTTCTGTTCCCATAAGGGATATTTGAGTTGTGAGTGAGAGACTTTTTCCGGTTGCTTTTCATATGAAGCACCCCTGTCAATGCGACAGGGCTACATATAAAGCGTGAGAGCAATAAATGAGTGGGAACAAAAAGACCCCAATGCACGAATTTAGAAAAATCGTGCATTGGGGTTTCTTAATGTATTTTTCCATTTTTATCACACGTTAAAGAGATGCTCTGACTAATACTTTGTAAGGAAAAGCTTTTTTTTAGTGTAAAAGTGCCAGTGGCTTGTGCTCCATTTTTGCTTGATGAGGCAGAAGAGAAAGACCATCCATTATTTGAAACAGATGTGGAATGTGAAACGCTGGTACATTTAGAAGTAGTGCCATCATATTTAAAGGAAGCACTTAATGTAAAAGTGGCTATATTTGAGCCGGAAGAATCTTTTATAGTGTATATGCGGCTAGACGAAATACTTTTGGAAGATACTAATGTATTAATGTGAGGAGGGTAAATTATTGTAGATGATTCGATAATAAAATTATCTTCATAAAGGATTTCTGCATAGGTGTTAGGCAATGAAACTAACGAATTTGCTTCTATATCTGCCGCATAAATTGTAGATGGCAGCAGTGCAAAAATAAGTAGGGTGCATAATAATGTTTGAAAGCTTTTTTTCATAAGTATTAGTCCTCCATTAGAGTGTCTTCTGTTGAGTAGGATGTTGATAAATCTTCCGTACTATAAATATAAATGGTGTCGGAAATATATATATCAGTGGTTAGTACATCAATTATCAAATAAAGTAAAATTATAATAAAGATTAGGAAAGCAGCAAGCAGCCATTTGAAAAGTTTGTGCTTGTGATAAGTTGTCATTATTTTATCAGTCGGTAATTCGTCTATGAGTGCTATGCTGACTTCTTTTACACTTCCAAATTCATTTTGGATATCTGAAAAGGTGCAATCTGGATTTTCATTTACAAACTGTAAAATATCTTCAGATAGTTGATGCAAAATTTGAGTTCTGTTAGGAAAATTTTTGGGAAGTTCTTTTTTTATGCTGTTTAAATATTTGTTTATTTGTCTATCAAGTTCAGTTGTTGTCTTTTTCATAAGTATCTCCCTCGGTTGAATTTAACAGAAAATTAATGAGAGCGGTTTGCTCTGCAAAGAGTTCTTGTTGTTTTTGTAAATAGCTTTCTCCTTCTGGTTCAAGGTGGTAGTATAGTCTTGTAAGACGTTTCCCTACTTTTTTTTCATAAAAAGATATTTGATGATTGTCAGTAAGACGATACAGTATAGGGTACATAGAACCTTCTAAAATCGTATATTGTTCAGAACTTCTTTTTTTAAGTTCCTGTGATAACTGGTAGCCATACATGTCTTGTTCACTTAGGAGTTTTAAAAGAAGCATCTCAATGGTTGCTTTTTTCATAGATGTTTCAAGGTGTGACTTTT
The DNA here is from genome assembly GCA_045121975.1 of Roseburia sp. Lineage (GTDB taxonomy): Bacteria > Bacillota > Clostridia > Lachnospirales > Lachnospiraceae > Roseburia. Next base: position 66,600 of record JBGVHB010000113.1, on the reverse strand, counting down.
CTTTTTTCATAGATTTCCTCCACTAAATGATATTTTAAAAACGAATGTTTAAAAATACAATACTTAGAATAAAAATATAATGTTGACAATATATATAAAAACTACTAGAATAGAACTATCCGCGGAAGAAAAAATAAAGGAGAATATGAATTATGAAGAAAAGTAAAATTTTTACAATAACATTATGTGCTGCATTATTTTTTTCAGCGGTTGTTGGAAGTGGAACAGCGAAAGCAGCAGTATCGCCAAACCGAGTGGTAACAAAGGTGGTAAGTGCTAATAAATTTAGCGGAACAGTCTCTTGTCAACCATCTTATGTTGATAATGGCAGACATGCTGTAAGAGGATATTTTAACTGGGACGGTTATGACAAAACTGGAAAAAGAGTTGGTGGAACATCTAAAGTTTATACATCAAAAGGAAAAGGACCGACAGATTCAACGGTGTACACTGCAACAAAAGATTATACAGCAAAAAGTAATGTAGTAATGGTGTTAGCACCAGTCGGATTTGATTGGGTTGCTGACGGAAGTGGAGCATGGCCATACGGAAATATAGATAGTACAGTAACAGAATAATGCAGTAAAAATTACAAATCAAAAAGTAGATATCTTATGCGAAAAAGGATATCTACTTTTTAAAAATGCAGGGGGAGTCAAATGAAAAAAACAAAGTCATTTCAGTTTGCAGTTTTTTCCATAATATGTGTATGTATGATGAGCATTCTTACGATAATGTACATTTTTTCTGTTTCTTTTGATTCTGTTACAGGTGGAAAAGCAGAAGAAATATTTGCAGTATGGCCATATGACTATGAAAGCAATGCGAATAATAGACAGCAGAAAATACAAGTAATTATACAAAAAACAAATGAGTGGGCAGAGGAAAAACAGGCAAGTATATTATTGAAACCATTGGATGGGGTAGGAGCTGCAATTGCAGATTACAGTGGATGGTTAGAAGAAAATTATGGAATTGTGTATCTGGGAGAAGAGAAGACCGCTTTGGTAAAGAAAGGAACAAGATTTGAAAAATTGTTTGTGGAAGATGGTGTATTATTTCCAGATACATATGGTTATCAGGTTGTGGGAACATATGGCGATAGTATAGCGGATGAAGTGGCAGAGGAAGAGTTATTTTTTTACTCTCTTAGTGACTATCAAAGTGGAGAATGGGATTTGGGCTGTCTTATGCACATTTATGCGGAGGATGAAAGGATAGTGAATAGTCTTGTCCATGAATTAGAGAATATGGGAGTAACGGTTAGCTTTGTTGACCAATCTGATAATGTGTCAGGAGTAGGGAACGCTTTTCTGCAAATATTAGTAGAAAATAGAAGTGTTCGTTGTATGCTGGTTCTATTAGCAAGTGTTTGGTTTTGTGTTGCACTGTCCGTATCACTTTTTTACCGATGCACAAAAAAGAACTTGAGAATTGCACATTTATATGGTGCAACGTATGCAGTGTTATTTCGAAAAATTGGATTACAATATGGAGCAGCCGCATTGATTGGGATTATGTTAGGATTTCTGTTGGGAAGTTACATATTTGATATTAGCGATATTGCCGGAGTCATGAAAATCAGTATTAAGGGAAGCATCCTGATGTTTCTGATTGTTGCAATGATTCAAATAATAAATTATTTGATTTGGTATTTTGGATGTGAAAAAAAAGGAGGGCGATATTAGGATGACGCTATATCAAGCATGGACAGACATGAAAAAAGAAGGACTCTGGGTTATTGTATATACGGTTGCTATGGCGGTAGTGCTGGTAATGCTTCTACTAGAGATAGATACATTTTATCTGACATGGAGAGAAAATTATCATCTTTATCAGTTTGAAAAGGATAATATTTTTTGTGTCATGCCATATGATGTTCGGATGAAAACAGTAGATGAAAATCAGAATATTGATGAGCCGGAAGAAAAGACGTTTATACCGGATGCATTAAAAAATGAGAAGGTGGGAAGTTATTGTATATTTCCAAATAGTTATGATTTGGGAGTGGATGAAAAATATAGTTATATTGTTATCTTTACGGGCTGTTATGCAGAAAGAATGGGGTTAGTGGGCAGTAATAAGGTATATGCGTATGTATCGGAGCAATATGCGCAGGATGTAGGGAAGAATCTTTATATAAATGGAGAGAAAATACCAGTGATGGATACCCTTAGTGAGAAGTTTGATGTGTATCATCCAATTGTATACATAGGGCATGATGACAGCAGTTTAAAAGATACATTGGTTTTGTGTTGCAAGGATATAGAAATTGCAAAAAGTTTATTTCCACCATTTATGGATGTAGAGGCGGAATTGTTAGAAAATCTTATTTTACTAAATCCGACAAGCGAAGAGTGTGACGATTTTGAAAAAGAACTTTATGAGCATTATGGTGCTTACTACTGCACATATCCAGTACATGATTATATTGCAGAATCGACTGTTGGTGCGATGAAATACTCCGTTTTTAAATTGTGTTACTATTTTGTGACTGTAGTATTTTTGGCTGTTCTTTTAGTTGGGAATGTAACAAGGATGATTGATAGAAAAGTAAGAGAGTATACAATTCATTACTTGTACGGAGCTGATTTAGGTATGCTGCAAAGAAGAGCCGGCGGCTTCATTATTTTGCTACACATCATTCCCTGCATGGCAGTTATTTATCAGCTTATAAAAAATTACTATTATTATAAGGAATATGCATCATATATGATTCGACCATTTCAGGCGGCTGTTTTTCTCATGATACTGATTATTTTTTTGATAGCATTATATGTATACGCATATCTTTATGTCGGGAAAATAATGAAAAAAGCAGAGGGATTAAACAATTTAAGGAGGGAAAACTGATGTCAATATTATCTGTTCAGCATATAAGAAAAAGTTATATAGATGCTTCAAAGAAAATAAATGTATTAGAAGATGTTAATTTAGAAATTGAGACGGGAGAAATGGTTGCGATTGTAGGTCCTTCTGGGTCAGGAAAAACAACACTGCTTAATTTAATCGGAAATGTTATGCCACCAGATAGTGGTGAAATATATATTAATGGAGAAATGACTTCAAATATGAATGATAAAAGCCGCTGTCAGTTAAGAAATCAGTATTTTGGTTATATTGTACAGGATTTTGCATTGGTTGAGGAAGAATCAGCAGAAGAAAATATTATGCTGCCAACATTGTATACACATAATAAAGAATCAGCAGTGATATATACGAGTAGAATGAATTCTTTGGCGGAAAGATTGCAGGTAAAGCATCGATTAAAAACAAAAGTAAAGAAACTTTCGGGAGGGGAACGCCAAAGAGTCGCCATTATAAGAAGTCAGATTTGTAATCAAAGTATCATTTTAGCGGATGAGCCAACAGGAGCACTCGACCAGGATAATACAGAGATAGTAATGCATTTCTTTAGAGAACTTGTAGATAAGGAACAGAAAGTGGTTATAATCGTAACGCATAATCAAAATGTTGCAGAGATGTGTGATAGAATATTTAAATTAGAATATGGAACATTAATTTGTGAGAAATAAAACGTTGTTTCTTAAGGCAGGAGTTATCGACAAAATACCCAGTTTTCAGCTATGTTTTACCAGTGCGATTTTCTTGACAAACAAAAATCGATATGCTAACATATGCAATGCTGTGTAAAGCACAGAAAAAAGAAACAATGTGTGTTAGGGCGCATGGAAGTGCGCCCTTTTCGTTTGCCTGTAGAAAGCAGGCGGGTGATAAAGCGGCTTGTTGCGGTGATGGGGTTACCGGCAAAAGACAGGCATAAATCACCACACAAGTGAAAGGAAAAGAATGGAAACAGTAAGATTTGACGAACTAAACTTATACCCACAGGTATTACGCGCGATAAAGGAAATGGGGTTTGAAGAAGCAACACCTATTCAGAGTCAGGCAATTCCTGTTGTAATGTCAGGCGTTGACGTTATCGGTCAGGCACAGACAGGAACAGGAAAAACAGCTTCTTTTGGTATCCCGGTACTTCATAAAGTGGATGTAAACAGCAAAAAGACACAGGTGATTATCCTTTCTCCAACAAGAGAGCTTGCAATTCAGGTGTCTGATGAGCTTCGTAAGCTTGCAAAATATATGCATGGAGTAAAAATTCTTCCAGTATACGGCGGACAGGATATTAACCGTCAGATTAAGGCATTAAAGGGCGGTGCGCAGATTATCATCGGAACACCGGGACGTGTGATGGACCATCTCCGCAGAAGAACCATCCGTTGTGACGCAGTCAACACAATCGTATTAGACGAAGCAGACGAGATGCTGAACATGGGATTTCGCGAGGATATCGAAACAATTTTAGAGTATATCCCGGAGGAAAACAGACAGACAGTACTTTTCTCTGCAACCATGCCAAAACCAATTATGGACATCACAAGAAAATACCAGCATGATGCCGTAACCATTAAGGTTGTGAAAAAAGAGCTGACCGTACCAAGCATTGAGCAGTACTATTATGATGTAAAAAGAAAAGACAAGACAGAAGTTTTAACAAGATTGTTAGATTACTACAATCCAAAGCTTTCTTTGGTATTCTGTAACACAAAGAAAATGGTAGATGAGCTTGCAGAAGCATTAAAAGGACGCGGCTATCTTGCAGAGGGACTTCATGGAGATATGAAACAGGCGCAGCGTGACCGCGTCATGAAAGCATTCCGAAGCGGACGTGTGGAAATCTTAATTGCAACAGACGTTGCAGCACGAGGAATTGACGTAGACGACGTAGAAGCAGTTTTTAACTATGACATTCCACAGGATGACGAATATTATGTACACCGTATCGGCCGTACCGGACGTGCAGGCCGTACCGGAAGAGCCTTTACATTTGTAAAAGGAAAAGAAGTCTACAAATTAAAGGACATTATGCGCTACTGTAAGACAAAGATTCTTGCAATGCCAATTCCATCGTCTGATGATGTTGCTCAGATTAAATCTGAAAAAGTATTAGACCAGATTGCAGCAATTATCGAAAACGAAAACTTGAAAGATATGATTGAGCTGATTGAAAAGCAGGTCAATGAAGCTGATTACACAGCAATGGACATTGCTGCAGCTTTCTTAAAGCAGGCACTTGGTCAGGTAAGCTTAGACAACGACAAGGATGATGCAGACATCGACTGGGAAAACACCGGTGCAGAAGAAGGCATGGTACGTTTATTTGTTAATGTTGGTAAAAAAGACCGCTGCAAACCGGGCGATATCTTAGGCGCGATTGCAGGCGAATCCGGCATGCCGGGCAAATTAGTTGGTGCAATCGATATGTACGACAAATACACTTTCGTGGAAGTTCCGCGTGAATATGGCAGAGATGTGTTAGAAGCCATGAAGAACGCCAGAATCAAAGGCCGTTCCGTAAACGTAGAACCAGCAAATCAAAAATAATCTGAAATTTAGGGACGTAGCCTAAATTCCGAAATCTGGGGACGCAGCCTAAATTCCGAAATCTGGGGACGTAGCCTAAATTTTGAAATTTAGGCTACGCCCCTATTTTTCAAAATTTAGGCTGCGTCCCCAAATTTCAATTTCATTTCTTCATCAAATCTTAATGTTTTAACTGATTGGAAATTCATAATAATTCCTTTACAATAAGTACATGTTTATAAATCCGGAGGAAAAAACAATGTATAACATACTAGTATGCGACGATGAAAAGGATATTGTATCTGCATTAAATATTTACCTGACAGCAGACGGCTATCAGATATTTACCGCATATAATGGAAAAGAAGCAATTGAAGTACTGAAAAAAGAAGAGATTCACTTAGTATTAATGGACATTATGATGCCGGAAATGGATGGCATTACTGCAATGGTAAAAATTCGTGAGATGAGCAATGTACCAGTCATACTTTTAACTGCAAAAAGTGAAGACACCGACAAAATCTTAGGTTTGACGGTTGGAGCAGATGATTATGTGACAAAGCCATTTAATCCGGTTGAGGTACAGGCACGAGTAAAATCACAGTTAAGACGTTACATGCAGCTTGGCGGCGGACAGATAAAACAGGACACGCTTGTAATTGGCGGCATCGAATTAGACGACAGAACCAAAGAAGTGACCTTAGATGGTGAAAAAGTATCTTTAACCCGTACCGAATATGACATTTTAAAACTGTTAATGGAACATCCGGGCAAAGTATTTTCACCAAATGAGATATATGAGCAGGTCTGGAATGACAATCCGTATGGAACAGAAAATACAGTAGCAGTACATATCCGTCATCTACGGGAAAAAGTAGAATATAACCCGGCAGAACCACGCTATTTAAAAGTAGTCTGGGGACGTGGTTATAAGATGGAAGGATAGGTGTAACTTATATGAAAAAAATAAAAAGTTCTGTAATAGCAAAGCTTATTGCATGGATTTTATTGGCTGGCTCTGCGGTATGTGTTGGACTTAGCGCGGCAGCAGCAGTTGTTTTTGAGGCAAATAATTATTATAGCATCACACTTGCTGAGGCAAAAGAAAATGCATTTGAGCAGATAAGTGACCGATACTCTGCAATGGTATTAGGGCAGATGGAGGAAGATGGTGTAAATGAAAAATATTTTGCAGATAAGAATTTCAAATATGGAATTATTCAGGCAGATAATATAAAAGAATTAAGCGCGTTAGACTTAAATGATGAAAAAACATATCTGGAACGGAATTTCACAGAGGAAGTGGAATTAGAGGATTTAAATATTTTTGAATGTTATATCAGCGACGATACCTATTTTTCTTACAGAAAACCGGAAAGCATCTTTGGCAGCTATTACATTTGCCATAGCGAAACAGATTGGACACAATGCGGCATCCTTGGATATGTATATGATGAAAACAGTGGTATTTTCTATTACCATTGTGATAATGGCAAATATTATCCTGTAAAAAATATTTTGTTTACAGTGACGGAAGGCGATGAGAATACTGAAAAATGGGCTGCTATTTACGAGTTTGATGACAAAAAGCTTGCGTATCGGTTAGTGACAATGAGCGACGATGACACTATATGGGGAAACTTAGATTATGAGATGCTGCTTCATGTGTACTGCAGCGAAGACAAACAGCCCCAGGAAGATGCACTCACCAGTGAAGACGCAATGAAAGAGCTTACAGCAGAAGAGGTACATTTCAACAAAATAAATAACAGCGTTTTGGGTTATTCGAACTGGATGGTGGCGAGAATCTGGTTTAATTATATGCCAAATATTTCGACTAAGACAGCAACAGAAATAACAATTACTGCAGAGGAAGGCGGCGAAGAACTTGTTGGCGAAGAATTTGATGCAGATTTAACAATAGAAAATCTTTCCGAGGTATCTGAGGAGCTGCTTGCTAATGCATCCGTTTTCTATGCGGATATGGAAAACAATAGCCTTTTTGAACAGCCGCAGGGGACAGTGGGTGTCAATTATTACGTGGTGTCTTATGTTCCGGAAACCTTAAAACTTCAGGGGGAAGAATGGAAGCTGGCAGTTCATGGCGGTGCAGCTTGGAGCGAAGGCGACTTATATGTGCAGACCGAATATTTATTAGAAAAAGCTTACGAACTGCGCTATCAGGTATTTGCATTCTTTGTGGTATACCTCATTATATTGATAGCATCCTTTGTATATTTGACAGCGGCAGCCGGACACCGTCGAAATGTAGACGAAATTTCCGGGACATGGGCAGAAAAAATCCCATTGGAAATCTTTTGGGTGGCAAGCTATGCAGTAGAAGCATTTTTAATTATTCTGACAGCACAAAGTGCGGAGATGGTAGATGATGTCACATCTGTTTTCTGGCTCGCCGTAACCTTCTTTTTTGTTTTATGCGGCGGATGTCTTGCTATGGGATGTTATCTTGATTTTGTCGTGCGCGTGAAACTTGGAAAATGGTGGAGAAACACACTTATTTGGAGAATTTATCACTGGCTGTCAAAAAAATGCAAACGGCTGGTGGGTTACTTTTTAGAAAATACAAAGCTTTTGTGGAAGGTAGTGCTTGGTTATGGCGCACTTAGTTTTGTAGAACTTATACTTATTATAATAATGGTATCCAACAGTTATGACGCTGGAATATGGATAATATTATTGTTACTGTTTAAGCTGGGAGTTTTAGCCGTTTTATTAAAATGCGCAGGAGAGATGAGCAAACTCAAAATAGCAGGAGAGCACATTGCAGCAGGTGATTTACAGTATCAGATAGACACCTCACAAATGTACTTTGACTTCAAAAAACATGGAGAAAATTTAAACAGCTTAAGCGACGGGCTTTCCAAAGCAGTGGATGCGCGTATGAAGAGTGAGCATTTTAAGACCGAGTTAATCACGAATGTATCCCACGACATTAAGACACCGCTCACTTCGATTATTAATTATGTGGATTTGCTGAAAAAAGAAGACATTACAAACGAAGCAGCGTTAGAATATATCGAAGTTTTAGACCGCCAGTCTGCAAGACTGAAAAAATTAATCGAAGATTTAATGGAAGCTTCAAAGGCATCCACCGGAAATCTGACAGTGAATTTTGAGAAGCTGGAAGCCGGAGTATTTATGGTTCAGACAGTAGGCGAATTTGAAGAAAAAACGAGTGCCTGTGACTTAGAGCTTGTAATTAAAAAGCCGGAAGAGCCAGTCTATATCATGGCAGACGGCAGACATTTCTGGCGTGTCATTGACAACTTAATGAACAATATCTGTAAATATGCGCAGCCGAAAACTCGTGTATACATTAATCTCGAAGTACAGGATAAAAAAGCATACCTCGTGTTCCGCAATACATCCAAGTATCCATTAAACATCAGCAGTGAAGAATTGATGGAGCGTTTTGTAAGAGGAGACAGCTCCAGAAATACTGAGGGCAACGGACTTGGTTTATCCATTGCACAGAGTTTAATGGAGCTGATGCATGGAAAATTTGAACTGATTGTGGATGGAGATTTATTCAAAGTCGTATTGACTTTTGATGTAGTATCTTAAACTTACCAAATTCCCATCACATACTGCATGACTAAGCTTACGAGCGTGATGCCAAGCCAGCAGCACGCTCCCAGCAAAAGCGGTTTTCCGCCGCTTTTTATGAGTTTTATAATGTCCGTATTTAAACCAATGGCAGACATTGCAAGGACGATAAGAAACTTACTCAGCTTTTTCACAGGAGCAAAAAAGCTGGAAGAAATTCCAAAAGACACAGCAATCGTTGTAATGACGGAGGCAGCAATAAAATATAGAATAAAAACGGGAAAAGTAGATTTTATATCTACTTTTTTTCCGTTTTGGGAGGATACTTTTCTCGTCTGCAAAAAGGCAAGTGCAAGCGTAATCGGGATAATTGCCAAAGTACGGGTTAATTTAACGGTGACAGCTTTATCCAGAGTTTCTGTTCCAAGTCCCCACATACTATCCCAGGTTGAGGCGGCAGCAGTCACCGAGGATGTATCATTAATGGCTGTTCCGGCAAAAATACCAAAGGCAGAACCAGACGTTGAGTCAAAGCCAAGAAGCTTTCCGAGGATTGGAAATAAAACTGCGGCAATTACATTATAAAAAAAGATAACAGAAATTGCCTGTGCGACCTCATCATCGTCCGCGTCAATCACAGGTGCAGTTGCAGCAATGGCAGAGCCGCCGCAGATAGAAGAGCCAACGCCTATCAGCGTGGCTGTTTTTGCAGGGAGGTGCATTGCTTTCTGTAAGAGGTAAGCAGTCAATAAAGAGGTAGAAATTGTACAGATTATAATAGGAAGAGACTGCTTTCCAGTCTGCACAATAACATGTAAATCCAAGCCAAAACCAAGCAGAATGACAGCCCATTGGAGAATTTTTTTTGAAGTAAATTTAATTCCTGCAGCAAACTGTTCTTTTTCCTTTATAAATAGGGAAATTATCATGCCGGAAACAATTGCAATGACCGCGCCGCCAATCACAGGAAGCAGATTGCCAAGCAGCCAGGAGGGAAGTGCAATCGCAAGACAAAGTGCTGCTCCTTTTCCATATTTTTGAAGGGAATTATTTTTAAAAAGGTTCATATGAAGTCTCTCTTTCCAAATATTCTATGTATCTATTTTTTACCGAAAATAAAAATATTATTGCTAAAAAATTGATTTATAGTAAACTTATAGTATTACGGAGAAAAGGAGAAATAACAAATGAGAATCGGTGTAACTTATGAAGCAGGTCAGATTTTTCAGCATTTTGGCCATACAGAGCAGTTTAAATTATATGATGTAGAAAACGGACAGGTGACAAATACCTGCGTGGTAGATACAAATGGAAGCGGTCATGGTGCGTTAGCAGGCTTTCTCACAGAGCATCAGGTAGAGGTGCTTATCTGTGGCGGAATCGGTGGAGGTGCGCAGATGGCACTTGCACAGGCTGGAATCCAGCTGTTTGGCGGAGTTTCCGGGGATGCAGATGCAGCAGTGGAAGCATTTTTGAAAAATGAGTTAGCATTTAATCCAAACGTTCAGTGCAGTCATCATGGAGAAAATCATGACCATGAACATGGAAACTGCGGCAGTCATGGCTGTGGCGGACATTCCTGCGGAAATCATTAAAAGAGTACGCGATACATATGATAAAGGAACGGGGAGAGAATCATTAAATGGGACGAGATAATGACGGAAAAAAATGGGGACGTAGCAACTGGGAGTTAGACAACTGGGAGCAGGCGCGGGCGACTCAGGAGAAACAGAAACAGGACAGAATGAGCCAGAGCAGTCCGATGCAGAATGGCTGGAATCAGAGCAGCCAGACACAGAATGGCTGGAATCAAAACAGCCAGACACAAGACAACCGGAATCAGGCGAACCGGTATCAGAGCAGTAATTACTACTATCAGAAGGCAGGTTCTCAGATACCGACGAATCCGGTGGAAGACAAGATAAAAGAGCAGAATGCCAAGAAAAATAAAAGCACAGCAGTAGCTTTTGTTGCAACATTTTTGATTGCAATATGTGTTTTTACCTGTGTGCTGTTCGTATGGGCTGTGAATGAAAAGAAAGAGCAAAGTGCCGACAATAATACAAATGCACATAGCTCTTACCATCAGGACAATGTAGCTGCGGCAGGCTCGGTCGAGCTTCGGGAAGAACCAGAATCACCTTTTTTCCAGGAAGCGGTAGAGAAAATTTTTGGTACATCGTTAGAGCATATCAAGAAATCTGATTATGAAAATATTTCAAGCATTCAGATTGCATGGGAAGATGATTATGCGGCACTGACCTATCAGCTGGGCACTGGTGAGGAGGGTACTGTATACATACAAAGCGGTAATACGGAATATGCTGATTTGCAGTGCTTTTCAAATTTGGTATCTGTAGATATTGGAAGAGACGAGTTTGAAGATAAGGATTTATATGGACTGACAGAGCTTACCACTATTTACAGCGGAAGTACTATGCCGGACTTATATGATGCAGTCCAGTACCCGGAAAATATTACAGAAATTGGAATGCGTGGTTATTTTGTCAGCAGTTCCTATTCTGGTGTGGAAAACTTTCCAAATGTGGAGAAATTATACTTAGATTTAGATTCTTTAAATGAATTAAGCTCTGCGGCAAAGTTAGAGCATTTAAAAGAACTGACAATTGTGACGGATGAATACAGCGGCTACACAGAGACTTCTGTGTTTGCAGAGCTTTATCAGTTTACGGAGTTAGAGGTGCTTTCTATCGACAGCAAGGCTTTGCGTGATATTGGTTTTCTTAAAAATATGACAAATCTGAAAGAGCTTACAATTATTAATGCAGAGATTCTAAGTCTGGAGAGCATTTTAGATAGAGCTGATACACTTGAAAAGCTTACAGTATGGCACACTTATGAGGTAACAGATTATTCACCGGTATTTGAACTGACTAATTTAACCCAGCTTGCGGTAGAGCTGGCATATGACAGTGAAGTTCCATCCTTATCGGAATTTCATAACTTAAAGCTTTTGGCGATTGGCCATGCAGAAGAGTTGGATAATGTTGTGACAGCCAAAGGATTAGAGGAGCTTGTGTTGGTCAGCACCTACGATGGAAACATGGAATGCATTGCACAAATGGATGGACTTAAGAAGTTATCCATCTTGGAGGATTCTATTTTTGAAGGAAACATATCTGCCATTGCGTCAATGCAGAATCTTGAAGAGTTAGTTCTTGATGAAAGCTTTATCTGGGAAGATATTTCATGCCTGTTTTCGATGCCGAATCTTAAGACCTTGTCCTTAGAGGATGCCAAATTTGGTATAGATTTTTCAAAGGCAGCGAATTGTCCGTCTTTAGAAAAATTAAACATGAACAATGTAAAAATGTACGGTTTAATTGATGGAAAATGGAATTATAGCGAGCAGGACATTATTATGAAGTTTTCGGATGACCCGGAATTTTTCAAACATTGTCCAAACTTGACAGAACTGCGTCTTGCCGGCCATGAATTGCAGGACGTGAACTTTGGAGAAAGCTTAACAGAACTTAAGATTCTTGATATTACGGATTCTTATGTGACAGATTTAACACCTCTGGCAGATTTGGAGCATTTACAGAGTATCCTGTGTGATGACGTACCAATTGCCAATACTGCTGGTTTAGAGGACATATTAGTACGTGATTCGGAGTGGTAAAATGTTAGTACGAAGAGCAGAAGAAAAAGATATCAATCGTATCAATGAATTGCTGTATCAGGTGCAGAAGGTGCATTCTGACGGCAGACCGGATATTTTCATTCCGGGAGCAAAAAAATATACCAGCGATGATTTGAAACAAATTCTTTGTGATGAAATGCGCCCGGTGTATGTGGCAGTAGATGAAAAAGATATTGTGACAGGCTATGCATTTTGCATTTATGAGGAAGTAAAAAACAGCGGCAGTCTGCAGGCTATGAAAACGTTGTACATTGACGATTTGTGCGTGGACGAAGCCTGCCGCGGTAGAAATATTGGAACGCTGCTGTATGAGCACGTGGTAAAAGAAGCAAAGAAAAATGACTGTTACCGCATTACATTAAATGTCTGGTGTTTGAATGAATCTGCCATGCGTTTCTATGAAAAATGCGGCTTGCAGCCGTTAAAAGTGATGATGGAGCAGGTGCTGTAGTATCTTACAGCATCCAGCAGTATTTTTTGCGGTAATTACGCGGAGAAAGCTCTTTCTGTTTGCGAAAGGTCTTGGAAAAATAAGCATAATCAGTAAATCCTGTCCGCTCCATTACCTCAGAAATTGGAATGGTGGTGTCGCGAAGCAGTGCAGCGGCGAGCTCTATGCGGGCATGGTTTACATACTGCATAATGGTCTGTCCGGTATAATCCAAAAAGAGTCTGGATAAATCGGTACGGTTTGTCTGGAAACGTTTTGTCAAATCTGCAATCGTGATTTTTTGATGAAGATTGCTCTCTAAGAAGTCGATAACGCGAAGAATTTCGTCGTTGCCGGCTTCTTTTTGTGTGGTATTCATGCACATTCCGGCAAGGGTAAGCAGTTCAATCAGACAGCTTCGGCTGCGGCATGCCCAGTAATTGTTGTCCTGCTCCATTACCTGCATAGAGAAAAAATCAAAAAGCTCACCAATTCTTGCAGCATTTTCCACAGAAGGATGAAGCACACCAAAAAAGTTATCCGAACGGTGTAAAAATGGTTCAAAATAAAAGCAATCCTGCTGTTCTGTTACACTGAAAGAATCGAGGGATGCACGAATGTTATCAAAATTTAAGGCTGTATTTACAACGGAAGGGTGGAAAAGAATCGCATTTACAGGAATATCTGTGGAAATCTCAAGCAGTTCCTTTTCATTGATACAGAAAAAAACAGGTGCAGCAAAGGAAATAAGCCTGCCATCGAGACGAAATTCGCCCTGACCGGACGGAATAAAAACCAGAGAAAGCCGTACATTCTGCACATCCCGATTGCAAAAACCTTTCCCATTATAGCAGCCCATATCTAATGAAAAATAACCATGATGTTCTTTAATACAAATATCCATAAATTCACCCCTTATAATCCATATAAAGCCATTTTAGCGTAAAACTGATAATGCGACAACTTTTCATGAGGATTTTACATATTACTTTTTTACAGCTTTTCTATAATAAATGTATCGGATGTGGGAAAAAAATGTCCGTAAAAAGATAAGAGCCGTTAGAGCGGCAGAAGGAGAGCGTATGAAGAGAAAAAATATTGCAAAGTGGGTCGGAATTGGAGCGTTGTTATGTTTGTGTGCCGGCTGTGGCGGGCAGGAAAGTGAAAAAGCAGGAGGCGAGGTAATGGAAACGGAGCAGACCGGGGTGGCAGCACAGGAGCAGGATGTAGAGGTACAGAATGACACAGAAGAAAAAAAGAAAGGCACTATCGTTGTGATACCTGATTTCTACAGTGAAGAGCTTGGGACAGAAATGGTAATCAGAATATATCTTCCGCCAGAATATGAGCAAAGCGGTAAAAATTATCCGGTTATCTATATGCCGGACGGGCAGAATCTTTTTAGCTCATCAACTGCAACTTATCAAAAGGAATGGTGCATGGATGAAACCTTGGATGGTTTATATCAGAAAAAACGGACAGATGGTGTCATTGTGGTAGGAGTGGATTCTTACAGTGCCACAAGAACAAAGGATTATAATATTTATCTGGGAGCATATGAAGGTGGCGGCGAGGGAAATGCTGTAAAAACGGCAGATTTTTTTGTAAATACCTTAAAGCCATATATTGATGAAAACTACCGGACAATGCCGGAACGAGAGCATACCGCAATTATTGGCTCATCCTATGGAGCAGTTACAGCTATTTGTGCAAGCGTGAATTATCCAGAGATTTATGGTTACATTGGTGCATTTTCTTATTGTGATAATCAGAATCCGGAGAAAATGAATGAATATTTGAAAGCCAATCTAACCAAGGAAATATTTGCAGAGCATAAAATTTATTTTTTCACAGGAGCATATGATTTTGCGTACCAATCCACCAAGGGAGCATACGAGATTGCATTAGAAAATGGTCTGGAAAATGTGGCATATTTATTTGATGAGAATGGACAGCATGATGAATACACATGGTGTAAATACGTGGATGACTGCTTAGAATTTTTTGAATGGTTGCAACCGGAAGAATAGTCTGTTAAAGTGGGAATATGCGAAAGGAGCATAACCAATGTTTGACAGATTTCGAAAATGTAATAATTTTAAAGGTTTCAGAACACCAACCGAACGGGAAAAAGCATATATAGCAAAAGCTGCTGTTAAATCCTATGAGACACCGTTATTATGGATTGCGATATTTTTGCTTGTACAGTTAATATTTGCAGTCGCTGCAATGGAGTGGCTTGCACGAATAAATGATATGGGAACAATATTTGGCAATAATGTCATACTTATTATGATTGCATTGTGTTTCTTTATCGTTGTATGTGTCCATGAATTGCGTCGGCAGAAAAAGCTGAAAAAGGGAAACTATGTAGTATTAGAAGGTGTAGCAGCGTATCGTTCATATTATCACAAGAACTCACCAACAGGACCAAATCCGGGTGATATTACATATTATCATAAGATTAAAAATTTCACATCCATTCATGGAGAAACAGATGAGATAACGCCGCTTCTTAAAATTCCTGATAATGCGCATGTAAATGGAGATTGGGGCGTGGATGCAGACTTTCCGGTGCTGCTTATCAAAGTAAATGACAAGGTGCAGCACGCAATTCCGGACTGGGAGAAAGTGTGGAAACACCCGAAATACAGCAATTGTACTCCGATGAGAAAAGATATTGCCTATTAGGAGGGAAACATGAAAAATCCTTGGGAAGAAATACCATTATCAGATTATGAAAACCATATGAAGCTGGATTCTGTTTTACAGCTTCAGGTGCTTAACACAATGATGAAACAGCAATTTTCGCGTTATCCGGTAAAAACAGCGATGGTTTTAGGCGTTGCCGGCGGGAATGGCTTAGAGCATATCGATGCAAATAGATTTGAAAAAATTTATGGCGTTGACATCAACGCAGAATACTTAAAGACCTGTGCCGCAAGATTCAAACGGCTTGGGGACAGTCTTAAGTGTTTGTGTGTTGATTTATCGCAGGAAGATGCAGAACTTCCGCAGGCTGAGTTATTAATCGCAAATCTTTTGATAGAGTATATCGGATATGAATGTTTTCAAAAGAGCGTTTTAAAAGTACAGCCAACATATGTGACGTGTATTATTCAGATTAATACAGATGAATCATTTGTCTCAGATTCGCCATATCGTCATGTCTTTGATGATTTGGACAAAGTGCATCATCAGATGGCAGAAAAGGAATTGGAAGAAGCAATGAAACAGATAAATTACCGTTTCTTAGAAAAATCCGAGCAGAAGCTTCCAAACGAAAAGAAATTGGTGCAGTTGGATTTTATGCGGTAAGTCAAAGGAAGAATCATTATGAAAAAGAAAAACATAGCAACAACATTTGCCATATTAGCGGCTGCCCTGTATGCAATTAATATTCCTATTTCGAAATTATTGTTAAAACAGGTAGATGCCACTATGATGGCAGCTTTTTTGTATCTTGGAGCAGGCATCGGACTGATGCTTTATGGAATGGCAGAGAAAATGCTTGGAAAAGCAAAAAAGCAGGAGCGTCTGACCCCAAAAGAGCTGCCCTACACTATCGCAATGGTGGTGTTGGATATTATCGCGCCCATTCTTTTAATGTTGGGAATTGCAAGAACCAATTCGGCAAATGTTTCCTTATTAAATAACTTTGAAATTGTAGCAACCTCGATAATTGCACTGGTGATTTTTAAAGAAGTCGTCTCTAAAAGACTTTGGATTGCCATTTTGCTTGTAACAGTGGCAAGTGCAATTTTAAGCTTTGAAGGTAATGGTGCATTTGTTTTTAATGAAGGCTCGCTGTTTGTAATTGGCGCAAGTATCTGCTGGGGCTTCGAAAACAACTGCACGAAGATGATAAGTAATAAAAGTTCCATTGAAATTGTGACAATCAAAGGCTGCTTTTCCGGTTTGGGAAGTCTTGTAATTGCATTACTTCTTGGTGAAAAAATTCCTGAATGGAAATGGATGGCAGCAGTGCTTTTGCTTGGTTTTGTCGCATATGGACTCAGTATTTATTTTTATATTATGGCGCAGAAAGATTTGGGAGCGGCAAAAACGAGTGCATATTATTCTATTGCGCCGTTTCTTGGTGTTGCATTCAGTATGCTTTTACTAGGAGAGCGTCCGGGAATACAGTTTTATATGGCTTTGACAATTATGATAGTGAGTACTATTTTTATGATAAAAGATTCTATTGAGCTTCAGCACACACATGAGCATACACATACCCACAGCCACGAGCATAGACATGGGGATGTGGTTCATACACATGAACATACGCACACACATACGCATCTGCATACCCATGAGGGAGATTCGGAAAATCATACACATATGCATGATGATTTACAAGGTCATGTGCATGAGGAAGATGCGAAGAATCATGCACATACACATGATGATATAATTGAGTGTGACGCGGGAGCGTTGTAGAATGGCATACACAGAAATCCTTTCGCTGGAAGTAAGAAGTGATAATGTGCGCGCTATCCGGCTTTATGAAAAATATGGGTTTCAGAAAATCGGTCAGTTTAAGGGCTTTTTCAAGATAAATGGAGAATATGTTGACTTTGATTTGATGAATCTCGAATTGACAAAGTAGAGTGAGGATAATAAATGAAAATAACCATGATACATGGCCAGAGCCACAAAGGCTCGACCTATCACATTGCAAAAATGCTTGCAGAAAAATTAAATGGAGAGATAACAGAATTTTTTCTACCGAGAGACTTTGGGCAGATGTGCTTAGGCTGTACGAACTGTTTTATCAAATCGGAGACATTATGTCCGCATTATGAGCAGTTAAAACCAATTACAGAAGCAATCGACGAAGCGGATGTGCTTATTTTGGACAGCCCGGTGTATGTATACCATGCGACAGGCGCGATGAAAACATTGTTAGACCACTATGGCTACCGCTGGATGGTGCATCGCCCGGAGGGAAAAATGTTTCAGAAGCAGGCAGTCTGTATCTCTACGGCAGCAGGCGCGGGTATGAAGAGCACCAATCAGGATATGGCAGACAGCCTGTTTTTCTGGGGTGTTGGCAGGATTTATCAGTATGGTGTGGCTGTCAGAGCGACTTCTTATGCAGGAGTAAGCGACAAAATCAAGCAGAAAATTGAAAAGAAAACAACCTCTCTTGCTAATAAGATTCAAAAAAATCATGGAAACGTAAAACCGGGAATTAAGACAAAAATGTATTTTCACGTTATGAGAATGCTGCAAAAAAGCGGCTGGAACGAGGCAGACGTAAATTACTGGAAAGAAAAAGGCTGGGATAAAAAAGCGCGTCCTTGGAAAAATGATGGTATTTGAAAAGACAATCGTCTATGAAGATAAATACATCGAAGGAGAATCATTATGAACACAAACGAAAAGTGGCTGCAATGGGCAGTAGAGCTGCAAAGCATAGCGCAGGCAGGCTTATTTTACGGAAAAGACCCCTTTGATTTGGAGCGTTATGAGCGGATTCGCGAAATCTCAGCAGAAATGATAAGCTATAAAACAGAAATTCCTTTAGAAAAAGTGAAAGACTTATTCTGCAATGAAGCTGGTTATCAGACACCAAAGTTAGATACCAGAGCGACAATTTTTGAAAACAATAAAATTTTACTCGTTCAGGAAAAGAGCGGAAAATGGTCACTGCCGGGCGGCTGGGTAAACGTGGATGTCTCAGTAAAAGAAAATACCATAAAAGAGGTTAAAGAAGAAGCTGGTCTGGACGTAACTGCTGACAGAATCATTGCGGTGCAGGATAGAGAAAAGCATAATTTGCCGGTTTATGCGTATAAAGTATGCAAGATTTTTGTCTTATGTTCCGTTATTGGGGGCAGATTTGAAAAAAATATTGAAACAACTGACAGCAGATATTTTGGTTTGGACGAACTGCCGGAACTGGCAAAGGAGAAAAATACAAAAGAGCAGATAGAGATGTGTTTTGAGGCATATCAGACAGAGAACTGGGTAACGATGTTTGATTAATGTTAGACGGAAAAAGGAGACTGATAATGGAAATTAAGAAGCTGAATTTTGATTTTTCAGTGTGCAAGGTAAACGATTTTTCTAAGGTAAATTTAGACTGTGAATATTGTTTTATTGGAAAAACGGACGAGGAAAAATCGCTGGTATGCATAACAGGTGAAGTACCAGACAACACTACCGAAAGAGATGATGGATGGAAAGCTTTTCGTATACAAGGTGTGTTAGATTTCTCGTTAATTGGAATTCTTTCAAAAATATCTACAATTTTGGCAGAGAATAAAATCGGTATTTTTGCAATATCTACCTATAACACCGATTACATTTTGGTAAAGAATGAGAATTTAAAAAAGGCTTTAACGGTACTTGCAGAAGCGGGCTATAAAATCGTAGATTAACAGGGAGACAACAAATGAGTAATACAATTAGAACTATGGAAAAAGCGGATAAGGACAGTGTGCTGGAAATGATGCGCGGCTTTTATGCGTCGCCGGCTGTTTGGACAAATGGTTCTGAAGAAATTTTTAACAGCGACATTGACAATTGTGTCGGCGAATGTCCATATGTAGAAGGCTATATTTTTGAAAATGATAAAGAAATACAAGGCTATGCAATGATTGCCAAAAGTTTTTCAACAGAATTTGGCAAGCCCTGTATCTGGATTGAGGACTTATTTATTAAGCAGGAATATCGGGGACTTGGGATTGGAAGCCAGTTTTTTGCATATATCGAGAAAAAGTATCCAAACACAATTATGCGTTTAGAGGTCGAGGAAGAAAATGAGAACGCCATCCATGTGTATAAGAAAAATGGTTATGAGTGTCTTCCATATATGGAAATGAAGAAGGATAATTAGGGTGGGTGCTTCTTCGGCAGAAATGGGCGTTGAAAAGCCAGATGAAAGAATTTTTACACGAGCATTTGAGATGGCGGCTTGTCATGCAGAAAATGCCGTAAGGATTGGAGAGAAGCGTAGATGTACCTATATCATTATTATAATAAAAACACAAAACCATTTTTGAATTTATCAGAGTTACATATCGAAGATGCAAACGCGCTGTTAAATGAAATTCGATTAACAAAACCGGATTCGTTTTGTGCAAAAAGACCACCGGAATATATGAAAAATAGATTCTATTTTGAAAATATTTTAAGAGAAGAATTTAAGAAAAAAGGTGGAAGAATGGAAAGAAATGTGCCGCATTACATGACTGTAGAGCACAGCCCCTGGCTAAGTTCGTGGTATGAGGAGTGTGCGTACATCAAAATTCCAATCGAAGAATTTGACGTAAAAACGTTGTCATTTACTTACGGGGATTCTCATCCTACATTTAGTGACAGGGTGAACGATGGGAAAGAGTATCGGAAAAAATTATATACATATGAAGAAATATTACAAGTAATCGATAAATATGGACTGCCACAGGATTGGAATCCTGATGGAGCATTAGGACCTGAGCGGTATATTGAAGTTCACGTCTGGAGTGATGAAACAATCAGGCGTTATTGTTAGAGTGTAAGGGGATAATTTGAAAAAATGCAGAATTTATATGAGTACACTAAGATTCTCTGCAAAAAACAATGGAGTTAGATTTTTCTATTTATCTGTGTGGACACAGCCAAGAAGAATATCCCAAAAAGAAGCTGCTTGCGCATATAAAAAATATAGAGAATCTGAAAGTGGATGAAAGCACCAGACAAAATACAATCGGTTTTGAAACTTACTGCAGTACTTACGAGGATGCAGATGGAAGGTCTGAGATTGTATTTACAAGTGATAGGTTAGATGAATAATTTATGTTATGACATATTTTTGTCAGACATATGTTTGATATCAATTTCGTTAAAATCAAAAACGTCTTCAATACTCAAATTAAAATAGTGTGCAATTTTATATGCAGGTATCAGTGAAGCTGTGCGTTTGCCAAGTTCGATAGAAGTAATCGTCTGCCGGGTAATTCCTATGGCACACGCCAGCTCTGCCTGCGATATTTTATGCTGTTTTCTTAATTCTTTAATTTTCGTTTTCAATATCGTTTTTCTTATTATCATTTCTTTTTTTGATTAATACAGCAGAAGTAAGTAAAAGAAAAATTGCTGCGATTGCTGCGATATACATAGTAAAAATCTCCTTTAGTAAAAAATTTAGTTGCAATGTTTGCTTTGCAGATATAGTATAGTATACTTTGCAAAATGTGTCAAGCATATTTTGCATAAAAAGTAAAGTTTGTTTTGCAAAATGTTTTTCCATTCATAGAAATTTGCGAAAAATCCTATGAATGAAAAAGTCTCCAGGCAGGCTGCGAATTTGCAATGGAAGGATAGATAAAGTTGTGCTATATTTGTTTTTATAGAGGAGGGCAGTTATGATTACATACAAAATAGCATCCAAAGATGATATAGAATTGCTGATGCAAAGTCGATTAGAAATGTTGAAGGTGCTTAATTTGAATGAAAAATGATATTTACGGGGGAATAAAATGGAATTAGAGAAGATGATGACGGGAAAGCTGCATGATACATCAGACCCGGAGATTAGAAATCTGATGAAAAAAGCCCATAGGCTTTCCAGAAAATATAATGAATTATTTGATGATGAGACAAAGGAGCAGGAAGAGATTCTCAAAGAGTTGTTGAACGGCATCGGAGAAGGTACATATTTACAAGCACCGATATACTTTGATTTTGGAAATACGACATTTGGGAAAGATTGTTTTGCAAATTTTCATCTGACTGTTTTGGATAGTTGTCCGGTAACGATTGGTGACAGGGTATTTTTTGGACCAAACTGCTCACTGGTAACGCCGGTCCACCCATATTGCAAGGAGGAACGCTGTTTTCGAAGAAAAGAAGATGGAACAGTGTATGATTTAGAGTATGCAAAACCAATTACAATTGGAAATGACTGCTGGCTGGCATCTAATGTGGTTGTGTGTGCAGGGGTTACTATCGGAGAGGGCAGTGTCATTGGCGCAGGAAGCGTTGTGACACGCGATATTCCGGCGAACTCTTTGGCAGCAGGCAATCCATGCCGCGTCATTCGCCAGATTACAGAGGCAGACTCAGTTTATTTGAAAAAAGAACTTTTTTAATGGGAGAAATGAGAGATTTGTAAAAGAGGAGTAGGTAAATGAACGAAAGAAAAGGATTAAATGCAAATCAATTAAAGCTGATTGCTATTATTGCAATGACACTTGACCATTTGGCATGGACGGTATACCCGGGGTATTCTAAGGTTTGGTGGGTGATGCTCATCCATATTATCGGCAGACTGACCGCGCCGATTATGTGGTTTTTTATTGCAGAGGGCTATTATCATACTCACAACTTTAAAAAGTACGCGAAACGTTTATTCCTTTTGGCAATCGTGTCACATTTTGCATACAATTTCTGTTTTGGCATCTCATTTGTTCCATTTAAAACATCCGTATTCAGTCAGACAGGTGTTGTGTGGTCGCTGGCTTGGGGCTTAATGCTTTTGTACATTAATGATAGTGAGAAAATAAAGCAATGGCAGAAGCGGCTTTTGATAATGCTGGTTTGTCTGATTACATTTCCGTCTGACTGGAGTTGTATAGCAGCAATGGCGATTTTGTTTATAGGTTCGTATCGGGGTAATTTCAAAAAGCAGATGACATGGATGATGATATGGGTTGCAGTCTATGCGGCAGTTTATTTTATTTTTATAGACAAAGTATACGGAATCATTCAGTTAGGTACATGCTTAACAATTCCGCTTTTGTACCTGTACAATGGAAAAAAAGGTTCGTGGAAAGGAATGGGTAAGCTGTTTTATTTGTACTATCCGGCGCATCTTGTGTTATGTGGCATTATCCGCATGCTTTTGTGGGGAACGGACTTTGTAACGGCAACAGCAAACTTTTAGCAGGAAGAGGCGGAAAATATTATGAGTATGAAAAATATTGAGACAAACCGGCTTTTGCTACGAAAATTTAAAGAGGATGATGCGAAACTTTGTTATCAAAACTTTGGACAAGAGAAAGAGCTAGGACGTTTTTTGCCGATGTATCCGGTGCAGAGCGAAGAAGCAATGAAGCAGATGATAAGTGGATTTGTAAATGCCTATGAAAATGACGCATTTATCTGGCTGATAGAGGAAAAAAGCAGTGGACAGCCAATCGGCTATTTGTGTGTAGATATTCCGTATCGCGAGCTTGAAATTGGAGAAATTTCTTATCTGCTTGGAGCAAAATATCAGGGAAATGGCTATGCAAAAGAAGCTGCGCAGGCAGTCATCAGCTTTATGTTCCGAGAAGAGAAATTGAAGCTCATCGAAGCAAAATATAATGAAAAGAATACCTCATCGGGTAAGTTGTTAGAAAGACTTCATTTTACGAAAGAGGCAGTTTTGCGGGATAGAAGAAAGGACGGCTTCACTGGTGAGCAATGCGGCTTGGTGGTATGCTCGTTGAAGGAAAATGAAAAAGGGGAGCGTTGTGATGAAAAAAACATTTAAAAAGGTGGGTAGAATCATTTTCCTACTATTTATCTGCGTTATTGCAGTATTTTTGGGATTTATCTTTTTTACAAAAGAGGATGAAATTTCCATTCCAAGCATTCTAGGTATGACATTTTTAATTGTTATTGCGGCAATGCTTATATGCGCAGCAATTGCGTTTGTTTTTGACGCGGTTGAGAGCTTGAAGCGGGATAAAGTAGCATATTTGGCGGGGTATTTTGGCTCGGTGGCAGTGCTTACGCTTTTGGTCATTGCGGTTGATTATTTCTGGGGTGAGCAGCAGGAGGCGGTGTTAGCCACCGCCATCAAGGCGTTTCTGCTTGTGGGTGGCTCGCGCGGTGTTGAATATGTGTTTAGGCGTGAAAAAAATTAAAGTGAACGGACATAGTCGACTAATGGCTGTATACTTTCCTGTTTTGTAAAATCAAGTGTTTTTCCATAGGTTTTTAACATTAGTCTATCTTCGACAGTAAGGTCTGCGTCAGCCTTTTTTAATAGCATTTTATGGAGCATAGACATCATAGATTTGTGAACAAGATTTAATCGAGTATAATCTATGCCGCCATGAAAATGGAAAATTGTCATTTGTGTAAGCATATCCGCAGGAATGGTTTGCGTCAATGTTTTACGGATATTTGCAACATTTTCGGGAATATCAGGGCTTGCAAGACCACAGGTAAAAAGAATTAAATTTTTTTTAGCCAGTAGAGCCTGATTTTTGAACAGAAATTTTATACCGCTTACGCCACCGGCATATAGACCGCCGCCATAAATAATTGTGTCAGCAGCTTCTAAATCTTTGGAGTGGACAGCTCTTCTTTCTAACAAAGTACCAGAAAGTGCTGTGGCAATCCATTCTGCATATCGTTTGGTTGTTCCGTATTTTGATTCGAAAATGATAAGTATTTGATTCATTTTAAAACTCCTTAGTGAAAAAAAGTGGCACATTTGTGACAATTATTGTTATATAATATACTTGTCTAAAATAGAAATCAATAGATTCAAAAAAGTGCTACAAAAGGGCAGATTTGTGTCACAAAAGGAGAAGTGTAGGATGAATGGTCATATGAAGCAAAAAGAGCAGTCACGTAAAATGATAGAGGATGCATTATTTGAATTGCTAGAAGAAAAAGAATATTCACAGATTACAATTACAGAGCTTGTGAAGCGGGCGGACGTGGCAAGAAGAACCTTTTACCGTTTATATGGCAGTAAGGAGGATGTGATTCATCATTATTTCAGGCGGTTATGCGGAAAATATCAAAGCGCATATCCTGCATTGCAGGGTTATCATTTCAAACAGATTGCATTAGATTTTTTCTTATTTTGGTATCAGGAGAAGGACACATTGCTGAAATTGCATCGGGCAGGTTTGGATGAAGTTCTGTATTTGGAAGTCAGCAGTGCTTCAACGCAAGTTGTTAGTGACCGCATTAATAGCGAAAAACTGCAGAAAAGTGAGGATTTAGTGTATTTTGCATGTTATTCTGTAGGTGGTTTTATTAATCTGCTTTTTCGATGGATAGAAGAGGGCATGACAGAACCGCCGGAAGCATATGCAGAGATTGTAAGTGGGGCAGTTTCAAAATTTATTTGAGAAAAGGTATAAAACGAATTAATTTATTTGAGGAATATTATGAAAATCATAATCTGTGACGATGAAGACATTTTTCGTAAACAACTGAAAAGTGATTTAGAAGCGTATTATAAAAGTCTGGACATATTGATTCACCTGGCGGCATCAGGCGAAGAGCTGCTAACCGCGTGCGATAAGACCCAATATGACCTGATTTTTTTAGATATAGAGATGTGTGGCATCGATGGCATAGAAACGGCAAAGCGTTTGCAGGAAAAGAATACAAAAGCCAAAATTATATTTTTAACAAGCCATACGGAACTTGCGATGGAAGGCTACGAGGTGCAGGCATTCCGCTTTTTAGGGAAGCCGGTAGAGCATAAAAAATTATACGCGGCGTTGGAGGCTTTTGCAAAAAGTGCCGCACAGGAAGCGCGGATTGCCATTACAGAGGAAGGCGTGCAGCATTATCTGTCCTGCGAGGACATCTGCTATGTGGAGAGCCAGAATGTGTATCTTCGCATTGTTATGACAGAAACGGAGCATCGAGTCCGCAAAAAAATAAAAGAGATGGCAAAGGAACTGCCGCAGGAGATGTTTGTGGCAATTCACAGAAGCTATCTTGTAAATATGAAATATATTAAGAGCTTTCAGGGAAATCAGGTGGTGTTAGCGGATGGCACGATTCTTCCCGTCAGCAAAGGCAGTAAGGAGCAGTTTATGGAGCAGATGATGCGGTACATGAGGGGAAAAAATTAAAATGAGTATAGCAGAGCATATATATCAAATCGCTGGAGAACTCATGATTATAATAGTGATGCTTCTGATTGCCCACTATGTTTTTTTAGAGCCGAAGTGGCAGAAATGGCAGCAGATGGCGAATCTTATCTGCATACCGATACTGGTTTTGATAGAGTTTCTAGTGGAATCTGAGGATAAAATTTTAGTGAGTCTGCTTCTCGTTGGGCTGAACATCAGCCTTGCAAGAAAAAAGCATCGGATTCGCGGATTCTTTCTAATTATTCCGATATTGGGAATCTGCTTTGGACTTTGGCAGTTTGAAATGTTTTTGCCGGAACTGCTATTCGGAATTGCCGAGGAGAAATACTCGATTTTGATAGATTGTGTCACAATCCTTCTGTTGCTTCTCTTCTTTTGGAAAGGGAAAAAATGGCGCGAACAGTTTGAGTTGGAAATGCAGTACCGCAGACTGCAGAAATGGGAAAGCCGTTTATTAATTGCAGTTGGCTTGTTGGTTTATGGTGTGTCATTTCCGCTTTTGGATGACGGAAAAATGGCAGGCATGGGTGATTTCATGAAAAGGTATGCGGCACTGGTAACTTTTATCACCCTTGTGCTTACTGTGACTGTCATTGTTTTGGTGATGCAGGGGAATCAAAGAGCGTATTATAAAGGTATTGCCGAACTGAATGAGCGTTATCTGCGGGCGGAGCTAAAGCATTTCCAGACCTATCAGGACAATCAGATAGAGACAAGAAGAATCCGTCATGACATGAAAAATCATTTGCAAAGTATCATGCATCTGGCAAATGAAAATGACATGGACGAAATCCGCAATTATTTAGAGAAATTGAATGTCTCTGTGGGACGGACAGATATGGAGCTGCATTGTGGAAATTCCATTGCAGATGCGATATGTAATGAGAAAAATCAATATGCAAAGAAAAAGGAAATTCACTTTGAAATCGAAGGAAGAATGCCAGATGTCGCGCGGCTTGAGGCAATTGACATCTGTACAATTTTTTCAAATGCGCTGGATAATGCAATCGAAGCAGTAACACTGATACCGGATGTGCAGAAGAGGTGGATAAGCTTAAAAATACAAAATCAGGGTGAGATTTTATTTTTGCAATTTACGAATCCCATGTTGGAGCACGAAAACAAAGGCATGAAGACGACGAAAAAAGACACCATCAATCATGGATTCGGTCTGCAAAACATCCGTATGGCAGTGGAAAAATATCAGGGAAGCATGGCAGCACGTGTGGAAAAGACGGAAAACGGTATGATTTTTGTACTTGAGCTGATGCTGATGAATCAATCACAACAAAATTGAGACATTTCACAACATTTTCCGCATTTATTGAAAAAAACATATTAAGCTGTAAAAAAATAAATGGAGGAAATGAAAATGGATAAAAAAGAAATCAGAAAAACAGCAAACCGGGTAGGTGCTGGGCTGCTGGTTTATGAGGGGATATTGCTTTTTGTGGTTGCGGCACACATTGTATTTGATATGGCGTGCGCGTTGGTGCGAAGTGCCGAATTGCGGGAAAATGAGGAATTATATAACGCATTTGTGGAGGAATATCTAGTTCAGTTTTCGGAGCGGGCGGTATCTACCATCATAGCAGTGCTGCTTGGAACTGCCTTTTTATTTTTCTTTTTCCGAAAAACAATCCGCCCAAAGGATTTGTTGCAGGAAAATCGTAAAATGACAGCAAAGAAACTGTTCCAGTTTGTGTGTCTGTTTCTTGGAACACAGCTGATTTTTGATATTGTAGGACTGGCTTTAGAGGCAGGATTGAATTGTTTTGGTTTAACGGCAGTCGAAAGCATCGAAGCAGCGACTTCAGAGAGCACAACGATTTCCATGTTTTTATATGCCTGCATCGTAGGACCTATCGTAGAAGAATTGGTTTATCGGGGCTTTGTGTTACACAGCTTTCAGAAATATGGCAAAATGTTTGCACTGATTGTTTCGGCGGCATTATTTGGCATCATGCATGGAAATCTGCCACAGGGAATTTTTGCATTTGGAGTAGGATTAATTCTAGGGTATGTGGCAATGGAATATTCTCTCGTATGGTCAATAGTACTTCACATTATCAATAACATGGTAATATGCGATTTGCTCAGTTATCTGATTCGCGGTTTCAGCGAAAAGGTGCAGAATAACATTCTTACCGGAATCTTTATTTTTGGTGCGGCAGCGTCTATCATTATTATATGGAAAAAAAGAAAAACAGTGGCAGCATATATAAAAGTCAATAAGAGCGAAAAGAAGCAGTACCTTTACCTGCTTACCTCCATTGCACTTATTTTATTTGTTGGAATGCAAATGTTTATTGCATTATCTGCGATTACACCGCTGTAAAATCGAAATTTAGGGACGCAGCCTTTTTTTCGAAATTTGGGGACGTAGCCTTTTTTTCGAAATTTAGGCTACGTCCCTAAATTTCAGATTCCGGACAAATGAAACCACAAAATGACAAGAACAAAATACCTTTTTCCCTTAAGATACTATCAGAAGGAAGGAGAACAAACGATGGATTGGACAGAAAACTTGCGCAGTGCAATTGCGTACATGGAGCAGAATTTACTAGAGGACATCAATGCAGATGATGTGGCGGAAAGCGTGCACGTTTCATCATTTTATCTGCAAAAGGGCTTCAGTATTATGACAGGGTATTCGATTGGAGAGTACATCCGCAGCCGCAGACTGTATTTAGCGGCGTTAGATGTTGTTTCCGGTCAGGAGAAAATTATCGACATTGCCTACAAATACGGCTATGAGACACCAGAAAGCTTTACAAAAGCATTTACCCGTTTTCATGGCGTATCACCGGCGCAGATAAAAAAAGATACAAACAAAATCAAACCATTCCTTCCTTTGAAAGTTATCGTAGAGATTAAAGGAGGAACAGACATGGACGTAACAGTAGAAAGAATGGAAGGATTTCAGTTAATTGGATTTGAGAAAGTATTTGAGACCGCAGATGCATACGAGAAAATTCCTGTTTTTTGGGGAGAATTCAGAGACAAGTATCTGCTTCCACTTTTATATTATGGAAAACAGCCGGAAAATGCAGTGGAAGAAACAATTCGTAACTGCAGTGTTGGAGAATTTGGAGTTAGTATTGACGATTTAGGGGAAAAAGGAAAGTTCCGCTATCTGATTGCAGGAAGATACACAGGTGGCGAAGTGCCGGAAGGAATGAGCGTATTCGAGTTCCCGGATATGGATTGGGCAAAATTCCGTTGTGTTGGCTCGATGCCGGGAGCATTGCAGTCTGTCAACACCCAGATTTTTAAGGAATGGCTTCCGGGAAATCCTGATTATGAAGTGGCAATGTATGCGAATATTGAGTGGTACACACCGGGCGATATGTCATCAAATGATTATGAAAGCGGCATCTGGCTTCCAGTGAAACGGAAATAAATATTAGAGTAAAATGAAGAACTCCTATCAAAAAAGATGGGAGTTTTTTCATATTATTTCCCCAAAATCCTTGACTCTCGACCAGGTTCATGGTTTAAATTAGCAGCTAAATCAAGGAAAAGAGGAAGCAGAATGAACCAAAGAGCAAGAAAATTAAGACGGGAAAGAATCAGAGCGCGTTATGGCAAAAATCCATTGGAAAATGATAGATTTCTGTCTGCAAAAAACCGGATGGATGAAATAAAAATTTATCATAATGAAATGTCGGATACGGCATTGGATGACATTTCATGGAATGACCTTGAGATGGATGAGGTTTTCTATCGCATCAACAACACAAACAGTTACATGGGCGAGCAGATATTGTACCACCGTCTCCACGATACCGGGACAAATCACAACTGGAAGCAGTTTGAACAGCAGATAGAATTTTTTGAAAATCACGAGGAAGAGCGGATTTCTATTGAAGAGAAATTATCTTACATTGGAAAAAGAGAAGAAAATTATTACATGCCGATTTTTATGATGCACTCGGAAGACTGGACGATTCAAAGCACTTTTCTTCTACATCTGCTTCAAGTCCTGCTTGTTGGATTTTTTCTGGGAAGCATTTTTACAGAAAATCCTATTTGTTTTGCAGGCTTATTATGTGTTGCGGTTACAAATCTCATGGTTTATCTTTTCACAAAGCAAAAATATGAGGTTTACCTTTATTCACTGGGAAGCTTAAAGCAGCTTGTGGATTTTTGTAAAACTATGACTTCGAACCCGAAATGGAAGGAAGCATTTGTTTCCGAAGAAGTAGAACAGGCAGTCCTAAAATTGAATAAGCTGTCCAAAAAGCTTGTAAGTTTCCAAACCAGAAAGGCTGGCAGTTTGTCAGGAGATATGTTATATATGTTGCAGGACTATATATATGGAATTACGTTATTCGATATTGCGGCATTTAATTATTTGATGAAAGCAATTTATAAAAAGCAGCAGGAGGTGCTGCTGTTGTACGAGTTTGCCGGAAACGTGGATATGGAGATTGCTGTTGCATCTTTTCGAAAAAGTTTAGAGGTTGTCTGCAAGCCGACTTTTTCAGAGGAACACAGCATTCATGGAAAAGGAATTTATCATCCGCTGATAGCGTGTGCGGTTGCAAATGATTTTGATTTAAGCAGCAAAGCAATTATTACCGGGGCAAATGCGTCCGGGAAGTCTACGTTTATGAAGGCATTGGCATTGAATGTCGTTTTAGCACAGACAATTCACACCTGCGCCGCGGAAAGCTTCTGCCTGCCAAGGCTTTCTGTGATGACTTCGATGGCAATTCGTGATGACGTTTTGACAGGAGAGAGTTATTATATAAAAGAAACAAAATATTTAAAAAGAATGTTAGAGCAGGTAAAAAAGAATCCGGCAATCCTTTGCGTCATTGACGAGATATTAAAGGGAACAAATACAAAGGAGCGTTTGGCAGCTTCCGAAGCAATATTAGACTATTTTGCAAAGACCGACAGCTTTTTCATCGTGGCAACACACGATTTGGAATTGGTTTATGGCAGGGAAAATCAGTACAAAAATTATTATTTTGAAAGCGTGGTTACCGATTCGGATATCTGTTTTGATTATAAGATTCACAAAGGTATTGGCGGAAATTCAAATGCGATTGCATTGCTGGCATTTTTGGATTTTCCAAAGGAAATTGTAACAGCAGCCAAAAAGAACCTGATGAGAGGGAACAAATGAGAATTAGCGAAGCAGCAGAATTGACAGGACTTAGCATAAGTAATATAAGATTTTATGAGAAAAAAGGGCTGATAGAGCCGGCAAGAGAGGTAGAAAGCAAATATCGGGATTATACTGATGAGGACGTAGCCCGGCTCAAACAGATTGTTTTTTACCGGAAAATGGATTTGCCGCTTGAGCGTATCGACTCCTTAATCAAAAATGAGATTTCACTAGAAGAGGTACTGAAAGAGCAGATGCAGGAACTCGTGATAAAACAGCAGATGCTGCAAGGCTCGATTGACTTGTGCCAGAAAGTATTAGACGACCACGCCAAAGAGCCATTTGACATAGACTATTACTTAAATTATGTAAAAGAAGAAGAAGCCAAGGGAACAAAGTTTGCCGAGGTCGAGGAGTTTTTGACAGAGCTTGCATCGTTTTCGCATTATGACAGAATGTGGCTGATAGGCGACCCCTATGTCGGCAGATTTTTTGCAAATACATGGGTCAATCGGATTGTGATAGTGTTATTGGGGGCATTTTGGATTATAATACCAATTATAGGAATTGTAGATGCGGTGGCAGACGAAGAAGCCTTCCGCCCGGTAAGCCTTTTACTTTGGGTGTTTTGGACGATTGTTTTTGTGGTATCGTTTATGAGGTTTCGAAGAAGCGGAAAGAAAAAGTAACTTTAGATAAAACAGGGAAAAAATAAACACGTGGGGGATTGAAATGGCAAAAGTTATTTTAATATGCGGCAAAATCTGCAGTGGAAAAAGCACCTATTCAGAGCAGATACGTGCTAAAAATAATGCGGTGCTGCTTTCGGTAGATGAAGTTATGCTGGCATTGTTCGAGCAGAATGTTGGTGATAAGCATGACGAATATGCGAAAAACACCCAAAACTTTTTGTTTAAGAAGTCGGTAGAGCTGATTAAAGCAGGCGTAAATGTGATTCTCGACTGGGGCTTTTGGAGAAGAACTGATAGAGATTTCGCAAAGGATTTTTATCAGTCGCAAGACATCGAATGTGAAATGCATTATATTGACATCAGTGACGAGGAATGGAAAAACCGCCTTGAGAAAAGAAATCAATCCGTATTGGCAGGAGAAACAAGTGCCTATTTTGTGGATGAGAATCTAGCCAAGAAATTTGAGTCTATTTTCGAAATGCCGCAAAAAGATGAAATTGATGTGTGGGTTGGGTAGTTACGAGAGAAATTACATACAACACACGCAGCTTTCTTCCGAAAATATTGCATATTTGCTGGGGTATCAGGACTTAAATTCCTTTTTCCGGGCATTTTCCTTATGGACAGGAAAAACGGTAACAGAATATAAAAAGAACATAAATATAGAAAGACGCAGTATAACAACATTAAATCTTGACAAATAAAAAATAGAGATGCTATATTTTTAAAATGCATATGGAACTTTTTGACAATAAATGTCGCCTATCCACTGTCGGACGGATGGGTGCGTTTATTGTCTTTTTTTTGCTTTAAATATGCACATCAGGCAATCAATGTAGAAAGATAAAGGAGGAAAAGAAAATGCCTAAGACAAGAAAGGAAACAATATTTTTTACTGCAATTACCGCATGGATGATGGTGTACATCATGACACTGTACAATACGGTTCTTGCAATGGGAAGCTTTACAAACAAAACATTTTTTATTGCATTAAAGGGAATGTGGGTGGAATACATTTTGATTTTTCTGTTGGCGTACTTTGTTTCAGGACGCATTGCAAAACATTTTGCATTTCGAATTGTACAGCCGGGAGACAGACCAATTTTTATTATATTTGCGATTCAGATTTTTACGGTAGTTG
Source organism: Roseburia sp. (assembly GCA_045121975.1). Classification (GTDB taxonomy): domain Bacteria; phylum Bacillota; class Clostridia; order Lachnospirales; family Lachnospiraceae; genus Roseburia. The sequence continues at coordinate 33,775 of JBGVHB010000113.1, read as the reverse complement.
CGCAGGTGGCATTCGCAAGCATTATCGGCGTGTTTCATGGTTATGGATTTACAAGCAATTTTATCCCAGACTATTTAGTAACATACTGTAGAAATTTTGTTATGGCACTTCCAATACAGCTATTTATTGTTGGACCATTGGCGAGATGGATGTTTCGAAGTGTATTTCGCAGGGAAAGTGAAAATTAGGAAATAGAAAGGCTTGCTTTTTCTGGCAGCAATGGTCATAATTCTTTTGTATGATTGCTGGTTATGGAGGTAATTGCCATTGAGAGAATTAGTGGATGATAATTTTTATAAATTATTGAATACAAAATATGACGAACTTTTATTAGATTATGTGCTGCTTTCTTTCGATGAAAATTATCAAGGAGAGCAGTCGCATAAAGAGGCGGTAAAAGCAGCGATATCTGTGTTGAATTCCAGAGTAAGAGTTGGGAATAGTTTAAAACATCCGTTGTTTTATGTGGACGAAGCGAAAATGTCCTGTATAGAATGTAAGTCGGATGATTTTTTCTGCGAGGATAATAACGGTTGGTTAAAAATAGAGGAAGCTTCCAATTTTCGAGTGACATCGTTTCAGATGAATTATTGGCTGGCATTTTCTAAACCGCCTTATGATGTACCCTATACCAAAGAGGATTTTAGAAAACTGAATCATGCACTTTTTCCTATTGCATTCAGAAAGGATTTGGAAATATATAGCTGGAACAATGAATTTTCGAATTATTTTGATGACGGAAAAGAATGGTGGGGTACAGGATTTTGGAGCATTTATGATAAGTGGATGAATCGGTTTGTTATTATCGGCGCATCTTTGACGGATTGAGGAATTTTCAAGAGAAAGTTGATGCTAGAAGATACATATTTTTAGAGTTTTAAGAAGGGATTTGTATGAAAATTAAAATTGAAACAGCAGGGGATAGTCTTTCCTTGAAGGATGGAAAAATATATGCTTTTGCAGATGGAAAACAGCATACTTTTGAAGTATCAGAGATTGAAGAAGTGGTGCTTATCACAAGTGACTTGGGACCGATATATGATGATATGTGTCTGGCGATACGAATTGATAAGGAAACAGCAATTTTCATTATGTCAGAGCACGAGTTATACAAGTCATTTTTGTTTGACCAACTAGGCAAAACAATAGCTTTGGATTATGAAAAAATAATACAGGCATCAATGTGCATAGAAAACAATGTATTTGTTATTTATAAGAAAAAATAGTACTAGACAGGCATGTCTAGTTGCTAAAAATATAGCATATCTCACTTTCTGTCATGTTATTTTGACGGATAACGTAATAATCTATCGATGAGAGGAGGAAACGCAAATGAATCAGCAGAAAATAGGTAGTTTTCTAAAGGAACTGAGAAAGGAAAGAAAACTTACGCAGGAACAGCTTGCTGAGCAGTTTCATGTATCAAATCGAACGGTATCACGTTGGGAAAATGGTAATACTATGCCAGATTTAAGCATTTTGGTTGAATTGGCAGATTTTTATGATGTCGATATACGTGAAATTATCGATGGAGAAAGGAAAAGTGAGATTATGAACGAAAATTTAAAAGAAACCTTAGTGAAGGTGACAGAGTATACCGATTTAAAAGCGGAAGAAAAAAAGAAGAAATTAAATCATTATTTTATGTTAGGTGGTTTGTGTATTCTTGTTGTTATCTGTGATAGGCAGTTTAATATTCTGTCATTTATATTTAAAGAGAACATTTCGGATTTTGTTAATGGTGCGTTGTGTTCGCTTGGGTTGCTCTTTGAACTTATTGGTTTTTATAATAATAATCATGAAGAGACATTGAAAGAAAAAAAGATGAAGCTGTTTCAGAGACAGATGTGATATGGAGGAAGGAGCGACCGAGGTCGCTCCTTTTTCTGTTTATTTTCTATTGTGTTCAATCCATTTTACAGCAAAGTCTACAAGCTCTCTTTGTTTCATAAAAGTAATTGTTCCATTACCTAAAGATACTTTTTGCACAGAACATTCTTTTTCAAAGGCGTTGCCAATCTCATCAAAATCCTCGCCATCTACATAGAGTGTGCGGTATTCTTTCCACACGCGCTTTCCATTTTCCATGATTGCGCTGTACTCGATACTGTCATGCTTTCCGGGATAATTTGCCCTTACATCTGCCAGGTGCAGCGAGGTATTTTTGTCATAGCCTACTCCTATCAGCAGAACATATCCATCCAGTTCATACAACTTATCAATGGGTGAGCCTTCTCCAAAAATATTAGAAAGGTTATGCCCGGTTGTAAGGTGCTCTGCATATTTTCCGTTGGCAGCTACGGAGCGGGCAGGGTGGTCGCTGCGCAGTGTTCCAGGCCACTTGCGAAACATTTCCGCAACAGCGCCCATAGTATTTGTTGGGGTAATGTCTTTGTTATATGCAGGCCAGTTGTCCCGGATGATTTGCCACCATTCTTCCGGTTCTTCCCAATGAACCCCTGCAGCCGGGTCAAGATTTTTCCACGACTGAGTCGGCATCATAATTGTTCCATCAGTGCCTACACTTTCTAGCAGAGCTTCAATTACGATTTGCGCTCCACCACAAACAAATCCAAGGCTGTTTAGAGAGGTATGCACCATAATGGTCTGATTTTTGCCAACACCTGCTTTTGCCAGTGCGTCAAGAATGTCCTGTTTTAAAACGATTTTTCGTTGCATTATTGTTATCCTCCGTTTTGGGCGTTTACTTCCAGTCAGTATATCCGGTTCTATTGTGGAATTTATTACAAAAAGTATTGCCGCGTCATTAAAACCATAATTAAATTTTAGCTTTTGCCCTGCGTGATTTCAAAGGTAAAGTATGTAACCCTAAACAAAATTAAGAGGCAATATTTGTGCATAATTAATAAAACTGTTGGTGTTTTTTGTTTGAATAGGAATCGATGGATAATGAATGCTTCTAAGAAAAACTTATCTGTAAGAAGAGAAAAATAGAAAATTGTAATATACAATCGAACGTACATTTGGTATAATGAATTTGTTACCATCCCTATACTGGCAACAGGAAGGGGGTGCGAGCGTTGGACTTACTAATTTCCTTTATATCTTCTGTTCTGGCGAAGGTAGTTGCCTACTATCTTTGCAAATGGCTTGACAGAGAGAATTAAATGGTAACAAGCCTGATGGTCTAGTCTTTCCATCTAAAATAATTAGACAAGAACCCCCACAAGCTGCAACTTGTGGGGGTTCGTTTTTGTGCCAACGTGGACACTAATTTCCTTTTGCCTATTGGCATTATAGCATATGCAATTTTTCTTTTCAATATTGCAAGAAAACATTTTAAAACTTGATAATGTAAAGAAGAATGGTACAATGAATTTGGCTTGCGAGTTTTTGTTCGTAATAATCATTTGAATGGACGTTCAATGAGTTGAGGATTTATGAAACAGGTAATTCATTCCGCTGTGATTGATAAAAGTAAAAGGAGAACAAGAGATGAAACAAATGTTATGTAATAAAAAATATTCGGGAATATTTTGGGCGATAATTTTGGCGGGAATATTTGTTGGGATTTCTCTTTTTGGGATGCAGATTTTTAGTGGTGCACAATGGTATCTTTTTAGCAGTACATTAAGATATGTTTTTGGATTTATTATTTTGTTTCTTATTAAAAAGATATACGGTAGAACAATGAAAGAGGTTCTTAGCATGAAAGGCAGTAAAATTGCATTAGCCGCAGGAATTGGCTTTCTATTTTATTTTTTGTATTTTATACTGCGTCTATGTTTGGGAATGCAGGCTATATCGGGACTTACAGCAGGAATTTTCCTTTCAAAGATTATTTTACAGCAGATTGCAACAGGATTTTATGAAGAATTAAATTATCGTGCTTTAATTCTGGAAGGTTATTTTTACGGAACGCAAAATGTTAAGAATAAACTGCTATATGCATTTATAAGCTTCGTGCTTTTTGGGGCTGTGCACGTTGTAAGCGGTTGGAATACATACGCTTTTTTGATGTCAGGAGCAATTGGATTTGTGTTTGCAGTGATGTATTTAAAGTCCAGAAACATATTGCTTCCGATGATTTTACATTTTATATATGATATATTTGCTAATTTGCAGGATTATGTTGAGTGGAATAATTCGACACTGTTTATAAATCTGTGCTCAATATGTGACATAGTACTTGTGATTATGTTTGTTGTATCGTTTGTGATGCTTTTGGGAAAAGACCATTTGAGCATAATGGAGCAAAAAGCTTAAAATACAAATAGGAAGAAATCACCCTAAAAAGGAGGAAAAGTCGTGCACTTTGTAAATGTTAAAGGAATTTTATCAGCGCAAAATGGCATGAATTTATATCGCGGGTGCACGCATGGCTGCATTTACTGCGACAGCAGAAGCAAATGCTATCAGTTTACACATCCGTTTGAAGATATCGAGGTAAAGCAGAATGCGCCGGAGCTGTTAGAGCAGGCACTGCGCTCCAAACGTAAAAAATGCATGATTGGAACAGGGGCAATGTGTGACCCGTACATGCACTGTGAGGAGCAGCTGGGGCTTACCAGAAAATGTTTGGAAATCATTGACCGTTATGGATTTGGAGTTGCGGTTCAGACGAAATCAACCAGGATTTTACGGGATTTAGACTTATTAAAAAGTATTAATGAAAAGGCAAAATGCGTGGTTCAAATGACATTAACGACCTATGATGAAGATTTATGCAGAATCCTAGAACCGAATGTCAGCACTACGAAAGAGCGCGTCGAAGCTTTACATATTTTTCACGAAAACGGGATTCCAACGGTGGTCTGGTTGTCGCCAATCCTTCCATTTATTAATGACACAAGAGAAAATATTGAGGGGATTTTAGATTATTGCATACAGGCAAAGGTGCATGGCATCATTTGCTTTGACATGGGAGTGACCCTGCGGGATGGCGACAGGGAATATTTTTATGCGGCATTGGATAAGCATTTTCCGGGAGTGAAAGCAAAGTATCATCAGAGATACGGATATGCGTATCAAGTGCCAAGCGAAAGAAATGAGGAGTTAATGCAGTTATTTCGGCAAACCTGTAAAGCTCATGACATACTTTGCGATGTGGATGCGTGTTTTCAGTATCTGCATGAATTTCCGGAAAAATATGAGCAGTTATCATTATTTTAAAGTTTTACAAAAAATGAGCAAATAACATAAGGTAATAAGGGGAAAAGAATGGAAGTTTTTATTGTAAGTACAGTTTTTGTACTGCTTTTTAAAATAAATTATGCGCTCATTGACCATTTCTGGGAGAAAAAAAGAAGTATTTCCTATCTCATTCCAGTCATTGAGACGCTTATTTGTGTGGCGGCTTTGGCATATGTTTTTTTGCCAGAAGCAGAAATAAGTGACATGTATTTTTTCATCTGCTTAATACTTCTGATGCAGGCATTTGGCAGTATTATGACAGCAACGCTTATTATGAGAGTAGAACATAAGGAGCGTCAAAGCAGGAAAGAAAGGGCGAAGCTGAGCCGGTTGTCAAACAATGCAATATATCAGGAATTTCATCATATGGCAGAGCAGGCAGTAAAAGAGTTTGCAAAGACCAAGAAAAATCAAAAAGTGTATGCCATTGTGATAGAGGGAGAGAAGAAAAGTGGCTGGATTTGCATAAAATATGCAAATGAGCAGCAGTTTTACCGCCGTTTGGAAAAAGAGAAGCGGGGAAAAGAGGCACTGTCCGCGCAGGACGTACAGAATATCAAATATCAGACAGATTTTTTTGAGGCAGTCAGTTATGTGGAAGAGAGCGAGGCGGTTATGCATTTTATAGATTCCTACCGCCATTATTACACTGGAGAAGCATACGAGGGAAGTGGAGTGCCACGAAGCAAGTCGAACGCAAGTCCACTTATTTGGGAAACAATGATAAAAAGATGCGCAGAAAGCATCGAAAAAGAAGATTGGGGATTGAATAAAACCGCAGATTTTAAGGTGTGGTTTGAGATAAAGTAGATTTATGAGGGAGAGTAAGATGGATAAAATAATGACAGAGGATGCCTTTTGGTATTCTCTTTTTACAGAAAATTTGTGGAAGAAAGAGGCAGGAGAGGAGCTTCGCACTTATATTGAGGAGCGTTATCCGTTCGAGGAGACATGGATTGAGAAATACACAGCAAATGATGCGTATACTTTATGCATAAACCAGGGGATGAATGCAGAATTAAAAATCTGTATGAAATCAAAAGATGTCTGCGAAGTGAATTTTTTGTATCGGTGGAACAAGTGGAGTGAACCGGAATCACATTTTAGCTTAGAAAGATATAAGCAGATTACAAAGGATATGTCACAAGAGGAAAAATTGTTATATACGCTTGTGTTAAAAGTAGTACCACAGCAGAAAGCTGAGGTAGAAAAGCTGGTAAAAGACTGTCTGGAAAAGACACCCTTTAAGCCCGAGGACTATGATTTTATCGCAAAACAAATTGCGAAGTGCTGTGCAATGAGTGAGGAAGAGAATCGAAAGGTATTAAAAGAAAGTATCAAGATGTTTGGCAGCATTTTTATGGGAATTGTAATGCTGGTACTTTTTTTCGTCTGCAATGTGCTTGTGTCCGGTTATGATGTGATTGGAGTTGAAGGGTTAAAGAGAGCATTTTTTGAGAGCTTTGGAAGTGTTTTGATTGGCATTATGGTGTTAGGATGCCTTTTACATTGGCTTTGCAAAAGCAGAAGCAAAGAAAAAAAGCCGCGAAAATTTATAAAAGTTCTGGCAGTCATTTTCTGTGTGCTTTTTTCCATTATGACAGTGCGTGAAGCAGCAAAATGCATTGGTGCATGTATGGATATGAAAAATTGCAACCAGATAGAAGAAACAGATACATTAGAAGCTTCACAGACTTGGGAAGGCTTAGAAACTGTGGTATTAGAAGCTCCAAAAGTGTACATTAAGACGGAAAATGATATTCCGACAGGTTATCGTCTTGGGGCAGATGACACAACCATGCGATTCGAGCTGGGAGCATCTGAAAACGTAAAAGAAATTATTGAAGCACATGCGGATGAAACGTTGACAGTATACTATTATCAGCATAGCCATGTAATCGAAAAAATTTGCAGCAACGACGAAATTTTAGTGGGAGAAGAAGAGGTAGAAAAATGACAGCAGCGCTTTTCCCATATTTATGAGCAGCATACCAGCAAAGGCGGAACTTTCTATCAGCCAGAGTTTACTTATTCCTATGAAAATACGAATTGTTGTAATGCTAATGCCGTTTCTTTTGAATTAAAAATAGAATTATGTTGTAAAAAAGGAGAATATTAGAGTTCTCCTTTTTTTAAGTTTGAGGAATTAGCATCATGCTAAAATAATATAGAAAATCTGTTGACAACATGAGTACCTTGCAATACAATATACCCATACCTTGCATTACAAGATAGTAAGAAAGGGGGAAATCCATGATACCTTCACAAATGTTAAAGGGAATGTTAGAGGGATGCATTTTAAAAATTATACAGCAGCGGGAAACCTATGCTTACGAAATATCAAAACAGTTGGAAACCTATGGATTTGGAACAATTTCAGAAGGCACGATTTATCCGATTATTCTGCGGTTGCAAAAAAGTGAGTTGGTAACGGCTGTCATGAGAGATTCCAACAGTGGGCCAAAGCGAAAATATTATTTTTTAACAGAAAAAGGTGAGGAAACATTACAGGAATTTGAGCAAAATTGGGAAGAATTAGATTCAGCAGTCAATCATTTATTAAGAGGGAGTATGAAAGATGAATAAGGAATGTAGAGAGTTAAGAAAGAAAAATAACGAAAGAGAAATGGCGATTTTAAAAGAAAACGACGAAATATACACAGATATGGTTGTGTATCTGCGTGGCGCGGATATTAACCAGTACAATCAGGAGCTTGTGAGGGAAGATATTATTGAATTGATTATAGATGGGCAGCAGCGCGGTGACGACATTTCCAAGGTCATGGGCGGCCGCTACAAGGAAGTCTGTGATGAGATAATTGAAGTTATGCCAAAAAGAACTAGAAAAGAAAAAGTGATGGATTGCGTAACAACGAGCTTATCCTGCATTTGGATTCTGGGAGGAAATTATCTTGTTCAACAGTTTGTTTCAGTACTGATAAATGGCACATCCGACTTTAATTTTACATTCACTATCGGAAACCTTATCAGTTCAGCAGTGATTATCCTCGCTGCAAATGTGATTGTAGAGTACATCTGCAAAACAGCATTGCGTGAAAAGAAAAAGCGCAACAAAATATTTGAGTTTGCAAAATACTGGGTAATCAGCTTTACGGTTTTTGCTACGATTGTGTTCAGTAATTTTTATCTGACAACACCGCTTTTTATTATGCCAATGTTTGGAGCAGCACTCGTGGTAGTGGCTATTTTTGCGGTGGAAAGAGCGCTTAGCAGTGGTTCAGTATTGTATTTTTTAAGGTGGTTCGGTATAATACAAGTATAATATAGTTTGGAGTAATAGATAAACACAAATGATAAAGAAGACATACATTGAGGTGACTTATGAAGATTGCAATTTGTGATGATGAAGCTATTTTTACTTCTCTTTTGAGGGAAAAAATCATTTGTATTATGCAGAATAAAAATGTGCAGTGTGAGATAGTGGAATATACGTCTCCAATCGCTATGCTGGAGTGTGCAGATATTTACAATGCTGTTTTTTTGGATATGGATATGCCAGACATGGATGGTGCAGAGGCAGCAAAAAAAATTCATCGAATGTTTCCACAGTGTCATATTTATATGGCGACATGTAGGGATGACCGGTTTAAAGAAACATATTCGGTGGCAGAGTATTTTATTTCAAAACCATATGCAGATGAAGAAATAGAGTATGCAGTTAATTTGTTAATAAATTCGCAAATTGGAATGGGAGAAATAGCAGTATATCGGGATAGAATGTTGTGTAAGATACGACAGAGAGACATACAATATATTGTACCATTTGATGGCTATTTGCGGGTATATGCAAAAGATGTTGTATATCGAAAAAAAACATCATTGTTACAAATTATGGAAGAAATTGATAATCGTGCTTATAATGGCTGCAGCGGTATATATGGATGTATCTTTGATGCGTTACGTGATAAGATATGTTCAAAATGATAAATTTATGGTTTTTTATCATGTGATTACAGCTGTTTCATTGCTTTCTATTGTGGTGATGCTTTTTTTGGTAAAACATATCATTTATGCTAATCAAATAACCAGTAAATTACTTAAAAATGAAAAGCAATTAAACGAAATGCAGGAAATATATTATAAGACTTTATTACAGCGTGAAGAAAATACAAAAAAAATTATTCATGATATGAAAGCGCATATGATTTGTTTGGAAAGTCTTATATATAACGAAGAGAATGATGCTGTTAAAGAATATGTGGAAAATTTAAATACAGAGTTAAAAGTGGTTACTGGGAAATGTTACTATTCGGGGAATGATATGGTGGACATTCTTTTAAATTACTATTTTTCTCAAGTGGGAGAAAATGTAAGCATTAGTGTATTAGGGCATTGGGATAATCAGATGAATATAAGTCGAAATGGCATATGTACAATATGCAGTAATCTATTAAAAAATGCGGTAGAAGAAGTAAATAGATGTAATGATGTAGGTTATATTGTGGTAAAGTTAGTAAAAGGAAAACAATATAGTCAAATAGAAGTACGAAACAGTATAAGTGAAAAATATAAGAAAGCTTCAAAGTGGAATTCCCAAGAGGAAAAGAATCATGGTTACGGATTAAAAAATGTTCAAGAGCTTGTGAAAAAGAATCATGGTAGTATGGATATAGAAGAGAATGGCTTGGAGTATAAAATAACGATTAGTATATAAATATACCGTAGAACGACTTAAAATACCGATAAACGACTTAAACTATGAATATAAAAATAAAGGGGTTAAAATAGCAGTATAGAGAAATCTATACTGCTATTTTATATTTGGAGGGAAAAACCAAAGAAAAGGAGGAAGGTGATGTTATGATAGCAACTGTGACACAAGATATATGGGATTGGTTATGGGGATTATTTGGGTAATTGGAGATTAGTTAGAACCAATGAGTTTAGGAGAAAAGTAAAGGAGATATAGGATGAGAAAAATCAAAGTATTAATGGGAATGTTAATGACAATAGTTTGTTGCATGGCATTGTCAGTGACAGTTAAATTGCGCAGATATGCAGTTGTTGGGGTGTCAACGCCTGATAAAAAGACAATACCAGGTGAATGTTCGTTTGGTGGTTCATTTATGAATTTGGATTCTTCTAAATATTATTTTATACAATTTGTGGGACCTTGTGAATTTAGTGGCTCAGTAAAGGGGTATACATAATATGTCGACAGCAATATTAAAAAGAATTGCATTAGTGTCCATGGTAATTGACCATATTGCAGTATTTGTGCCGGGAATGCCAATACAAATGAGATGGATTGGAAGATTATCAGCTCCGCTGTTTTTATATGTTTTTGTTCATAGCATTGAACATACAAAAAATAAGGAGACATTCATTCAGCGATTGTATGGGGGTGGCATATTAACGAGTATACTAGTTTTTTGTTTCAATTTGCTGCCGAGATATCAGAATCCGTTTGATATTATTACAAGTAATATTTTTAGTACATATGTGGCAATTTTTTTGTTAATTGATGTAATGGAAAGGGTTAGAAATAAGGCGGAAGGATGGCTGAAAAAGCTAGTGGAATATTGTTTATGGCAAATTGTAAGTACAATTATTATTACAATAGTGGCATTTGGTATTCCTAAATATCAGGATGCATTTACACTTTTGCTAGCACAAATTAGTGGTAATATTTTTTTTAATGAGGGAAGATTGTTTTTTGTAGTATTGGGAGTAGGCTTATATTATGCAAAAAAAACTCGATTGTCTACAGCGGTTGTATATATGGTAATACTAGGATTACACATAACACTTACTTTATGTGAGATTCCACAGAAAATTTATGTGAGAGCTTCAAATACATCGAATTGTTTTATAGAGTTTGCGTGTGAAAGATTTTTTGGAACAATTGGTTATGATGTGATTTCTTTTAATAAGGTTCATCCATTATATAATCATTTTGAGTGGATGATGATATTTGCACTGCCGATAATGCTTTTGTATAACGGGAAAAAAGGAAAATATAATAAATATTTTTATTATATTTTTTATCCGGCACATTTAGCGGTGTTGCTATGTATTCAACAATTGATATAAATAAGTTGAAAGTGGAATGTCAAATGAAAAAAGTATTAAAGAAATCTGATTTACCAAAGCATTTTTGGATAGCGTTTATTCCAATGATTTTATTTTGGTTTTTATATATTGTGTCAATGGTAGTGTCCACAGTGATTCAACCGGGAACTGTAAATATGAACATATTTCAGATTCTTCCATTTGTATGTATTAGCTTGGGCTTGATTTTTTTAATAGCAGTGGCAGTAATTCTTGTGGTAGAGTATGTAAAAGCGAGATAATGTCCCCGCTTGACACCTTATTAAATCTATATTAAAATTACGAAAAAAGAAGTTAGGAGAAATTGTATGTTAAGTGTGATTGTAATGGAGAAAGCTGCAAAATAAATATTGCAAGGGCAATTTGAGTTTCATGCTCGAAGTCTGCCCTGATGTTAGTAGCAGAAGCCACTAACAGTTTCGCCTTACATGTGCTTAATATGATTGTATAGAGATTCTTAGAGAGAAAGCATGGCTGTATGGTCATGCTTTTTTGCAGCTTTTTCCAAATTGAAGAAATTACAGTGAAGTATTGTGATGTCAGTGAATGAGGAGAAAGACAAAATGAATATTGAAAAAAATATAGAATTTGACAAAATCAAAGCAAAGTGGTTGGAACTAGCGGTTACAGAATCCGCCAAAGAAGAAATTCGGAACATGACCATTTATTTATCAGAAAGTGAGCTTAAAAGAAAGCTAAAAGACACCACCGACAGCCGGAAAATGATAGAAAAATGTGGCACGCCGCCGTTAGCAAATATTGATGAAATAAAAGAAATTTTAGTGATTGCAGAAAAAGGTGACTGTTTAACACCATATCAGCTAGAGCGCGTGGAAAAAGTTTTAGTGGCAGTAAAACGTCTAAAGGATTATTTAGCGCGTGGAAAGCAGGACGAAAATCCGCTTGCTTATTATGACGAAAATCTGGATGCGTTAGAAGAACTGCGTGGAGAAATCGCGCGGCAGATACGCGGTGGCACAGTGGATGATTACGCTTCGAAGAATTTGTTACAGATAAGAAATGAGATTGTTCGAAATGAAGAGAAAATGAAAGAAAAGGCAGACCAGATAATGCGTGCAAATAAAGCGTGCATGGCAGACAACTACAGCACCCTTCGCAATGGCAGATTGTGCATCCCGGTAAAAAAAGAATTTAAGTTAAAAATCGCAGGAAGTGTCATTGACAAATCAGCCACAGGAAGCACCGTATTTATTGAGCCGACAGGCGTTGCAAAATATTACGAGGAACTTCAGCTTTTAAAAATCGATGAGGAAAATGAGGTTTATCGTATATTGTATACATTAACAGCAATGGTTGCAGACTGCGTTCCTGTGATGGAGGAAAATGTCAGCCGGATTGAAAAACTGGACTTTATTTTTTCTAAGGGAAAATTAAGCATCGATTTAGATGCAGCCCCGCCGGAAATTAACACCGATAGAAGAATCTCTCTCAAAAATGCACGACACCCATTGATGGAAAAAGAAAAAAACGTGCCACTGCAATTTTCTATTGGAGAAAACACAAGGGGAATTGTGATTACCGGACCGAATACAGGTGGAAAAACAGTTGCAATTAAAACAGTTGCGCTAAACTGTATGATGGCGCAGTGTGGTCTTCACGTGACCTGTGAGCAGGCGGACGTTTGTATGAACAGTCTTTATCTATGTGATATTGGTGATGGACAGAATCTGGCAGAAAATCTGTCTACTTTTTCCGCTCATATCAAGAACGTTTTGCAAATTTTACAGGAAGTAAATAAGGACAGTCTTGTAATCATGGATGAACTCGGTTCAGGAACAGACCCGGCTGAGGGTATGGGAATTGCCATTGCGATTTTAGAAGAACTTCGGAAAAGCGGCTGTCTGTTTCTTGTGACGACGCATTACCCGGAAGTCAAGGAATATGCAGAGAAAACAGCGGATGTGGTCAATGCGAGAATGACTTTTGATAAGGAAACATTAAAGCCAACTTATCAGATGGTTATTGGTGAAGCCGGAGAAAGCTGTGCTTTTTACATCGCAAATAAGCTTGGAATGCCGGATGAGATGTTAAAAGTGGCGATTTGTGCCGCTTATGGGGAAGATGCGCTGAATAATTATGCCTTTAACAATACGAATCTTTCTAATGAGAAAAAAGTATCTGCGAAGATTCAGAAGACAAAAAAGGTCAAAACCACAAAAACTCTTCAGGAAAAATACAAAATTGGCGACAGTGTTATGATTTTTCCTGATAAGAAGATTGGAATTGTCTGTGAAAAGATAAATGAAAAGGGAGTGCTTCGCGTACAGCTGCCGGATAAAAAGATTTGGATTAACCATAAAAGAGTGAAGCTTCATGTTGCCGCTGACCAGCTTTACCCGGAGGATTACGATTTTTCAATTATATTTGATACCGTTGAAAATCGGAAAATCAGACACGATATGGGCAGAAAATATACGGAAGAAGAAATCATTTATGCGAAGGATGAAGCATAATTTAGAAGAGAAAATACACTGGTTTGACATTTGCGATTCACAATGTTAAGATGACAAAAAAGAGACAGGGGAGCTTGTATGACAGGCTGAGAGGAAAGTATGACTTTCGATCCTTAACCTGATGCGGATAATGCCGCCGTAGGGAGTGAGTTATACTTGCTTTTTATTGGAGTGTTACCAATTTAGGTAGCACTCCTTTTTGCATTATAAGATTCTGATGTCAAAAGGGCTGTATTATAACCTTCATTGGCAAATTGCATAAATAATATGTTTCAAGTTTCGTTGTGCAAAACATTCCGATGAACAAATAACAACAGGAGGAAAGTTTATGGTAAAAATCAATGGAGAACTAATAGATGCCGCAGGAAAAACCCTGGCGGAATATTTGGCGGGAACAGAATATGCCACTGCCCGGATTGCAGTTGAGCGAAACGATGAAATTGTTCCAAAAGCGAAATATGAGGAAACGATTTTGGAAGATGGCGACGTGTTAGAGGTTGTAAGCTTTGTGGGAGGTGGCTGATTTGGAAAAGACAGTTCGGCAAAATGCAGCCGTTAAATCCAAAACAATTCAGGAAAGCAGCACCCGGACAAGAGATGCAATTCCAACAAAAACAGAAATGATGCGTGCGCTTGCAGAACGTCATGGTGTGGAAAATCAGGAAAAAATAAGCAAAGCATCCGTTGCGATTTGTGGTCTGGGTGGACTTGGTTCAAACATTGCGGTTGCACTGGCGCGTGCAGGAGTAGGACGCTTGCATCTGATAGATTTTGACAAGGTGGATTTGTCAAATTTAAACCGCCAGCAGTATGCCGTTTCCCAGCTTGGATGTAATAAAACTGAGGCACTTTGCGAGAATATAAAGGCGATTGCGCCTTACTGTGAGATAGTAACAGACACTGTAAAAATAACAGAAGATAATGTGGAAACGCTGCTGGCAGATGAGGACATCATTTGCGAGGCATTTGATAAAGCAGAGCAGAAAGCCATGTTAGTAAACAGCGTTTTGGAAAAATTCCCGGACAAATATCTGGTGGCAGGCTCAGGCATGGCAGGATTTGATTCGGCAAACAGCATCAAAACCCGCCGGGTAACGAAACGTTTTTACCTATGTGGCGACGAAACAACAGATATTGCAGATGGCATTGGGTTAGTTGCACCACGAGTGATGGTTTGTGCCGCGCATCAGGCGCAGATGGTGCTTCGCATCATTTTAGGGGAGTTGGACGCTTAATAATTTTATATAAGGAAAGAAGGAACAAATATGCAGACAGACGATAAGTTAATAATTGGTGGACACGAATTTCATTCAAGATTTATTTTAGGCTCAGGAAAATATTCTCTGAACTTAATTGAGGCAGCAGTCAAGGATGCCGGAGCGGAAATGATTACGCTGGCTGTGCGTCGTGCCAATACAAAAGACCAGGAAAATATTTTAGATTATATCCCAGAGGGAGTGACACTGCTTCCAAATACTTCCGGTGCAAGAAATGCGGAAGAAGCAGTGCGAATCGCGAGACTTGCGCGAGAGTTAGGCTGTGGTGATTTTGTAAAAATCGAAATCATGCGTGACTCCAAATATCTGCTTCCAGACAACAACGAAACGATTAAAGCAACAGAAATTCTTGCAAAAGAAGGATTTATTGTTATGCCGTATATGTACCCGGATTTGAATGTGGCACGTGACCTCGTAAATGCCGGGGCAGCCAGCATTATGCCGCTTGCATCCCCAATCGGTTCAAATAAAGGACTTGCAACAAAAGATTTTATTCAGATTTTAATCAATGAGATTGATTTGCCAATCATTGTAGATGCCGGAATCGGAAGACCTTCACAGGCGTGTGAAGCAATGGAAATGGGAACGGCAGCTATTATGGCAAATACTGCGCTGGCAACCGCTGGCGACCTTCCGCTGATGGCATCAGCGTTTCGTCAGGCAATTGAAGCCGGAAGAAAAGCATATCTTTCCGGGCTTGGAAGAGTGCTGGTGCGTGGAGCAGAAGCGTCTGACCCATTGACCGGATTTTTGCGTGATTAGATGATTTAGGAGGAAACAATGGAAAATCAATATTTTGTGGATGCGAAACATCTTTCTCCGGCGGCATTAGAAAAAAAGCACAAGCTGGAAAATGAGCCGCAGTCCAGAAAAAATCATATGGAATATTTACCGGGCATGGAGCAGATAGAATCCGATGTCTGTGAAAAAGTAATGTCACAGATGAATACCTACGATTATGCGTCTTATACCGCAAAAGATGTAAAAGCAGCCTTAGAGCATGAATTTTGTTCTGTCGAGGATTTTAAAGCACTTTTGTCTCCGGCGGCAGAGCCATTTTTAGAGCAGATGGCACAGCGGGCGCGCATCGAAACAAGAAAACATTTTGGAAATACCGTTTATATTTTTACTCCGCTTTACATCGCAAATTACTGCGAGAACTATTGTGTCTATTGTGGGTTCAATTGCTACAATGACATCAACCGCATGAAGCTGAATATGGAGCAGATAGAGCACGAAATGCAGATTATTGCAGAATCCGGCATGGAAGAAATTCTGATTTTGACCGGGGAAAGCCGCGCAATGAGCGATGTGCAGTACATTGGTGAGGCATGTAAGCTTGCCCGTAAATATTTCCGCATGGTTGGGCTTGAGATTTATCCGGTCAACACAGAGGAGTACCGTTATCTGCATGAATGTGGTGCAGATTATGTGACTGTTTTTCAGGAAACCTATGATGCAGACAAATACGAGACGCTGCATCTTTTGGGACATAAGCGTGTCTGGCCTTACCGTTTTGATGCGCAGGAGCGCGCACTTCGGGGTGGCATGCGCGGTGTTGCATTTTCTGCATTGCTTGGGCTTTCTGATTTCCGTAAGGATGCACTGGCAAGTGCCCTGCACGTTTATTATTTGCAGCGAAAATATCCGCAGGCAGAAATGTCATTGTCCTGTCCGCGTCTGCGCCCGATTGTAAATAATGAAAAAATCAATCCACTTGACGTTGGAGAAAAACAGCTCTGCCAGATTATCTGCGCATATCGTATTTTTCTTCCATTTGTGGGAATTACAGTATCGTCACGTGAGAGCGCGGATTTCCGAAATGGTATCGTAAAAATCGCGGCAACCAAGGTTTCTGCAGGTGTTTCTACAGGAATCGGCGACCACGAAGAGAAGTATACAGGAAAGGAGAACGACAGCGCGTCTGGTGATGAGCAGTTTGAGATTAACGATGACCGAAGCTTTGACAAAATGTATCAGGACATCGCAGGGCAAGGCTTGCAGCCGGTGCTGAACGACTATTTGTATGTCTGATATTTTGTGTGTCACAAACCGGAAATTATGCAGAGACGATTTTCTTTTTCATATAGAAGAAATTGCAAAAGCCGCACCAGCAGGCATACTGCTCCGGGAAAAGGATTTGCCGGAAGAGGAATATAAGGTGTTGGCAGAAGAAGTCATGGCTGTCTGTGAAAAATATCAGATTCCATGCATTCTTCACAGCTTTACGCAGGTGGCAGTTGCGTTAAAAAATCCGGCAATTCATCTGCCACTGCCGCTTCTTCGTGCCCTGACAGCGGAAGAAAAAGCAAAGTTTTCCTGCATCGGAGCATCCTGTCATTCCATAGAGGAAGCAAAAGAAGCTGAGAGACTGGGATGTACCTATATCATCGCAGGTCATATTTTTGCAACCGACTGCAAAAAAGGTGTGCCGCCGCGAGGCACTGAATTTTTACAGGAGGTTTGTCAGGCGGTAACCATTCCTGTGTTTGCAATTGGCGGAATCAGTGCAGAAAATGTGGATGAAGTGCGGATGGCAGGTGCAGCAGGAGCTTGCATTATGAGCGGCTTGATGCAGTGTGATAAACCGGAAGAATATTTAAAACGGTTTACATAATGTGTAGAATGAAAGAAATATTACATGGAATGATATGGTTTATGGAAGCATGGTGCGTTTACAATTATGGAAGATAGAGGATACAATATGCAATTTCAGAAAGAACAATTACTTCTCTACGCCGTCACAGACCGGGCGTGGGTGGGAAGACAGAGCTTGTATGAGCAGATTGAAGATGCCTTAAAGGGTGGTGTCACCTTAGTGCAGCTTCGCGAAAAAAATATGAGCGAGGATGACTTTATCAAAGAGGCACGTGAAGTGAAAACTTTGTGCCAGAAATATGGAGTGCCGTTAATCATCAATGATAATTTGAAAGTTGCGTTAGCAAGTGGCGCAGACGGAATTCATGTCGGACAGGAAGATATGGCAGTTGCAGAAATTCGTAAGGCGGCTGGCGCAGATTTTATGATTGGAGCAACGGCAAAAACCATCGAACAGGCAAAAAGAGCAGAAGCAGAGGGTGCAGATTATCTTGGTGTTGGCGCAGTTTTTCCATCACCAACCAAGAAAAATGCCATCCGCATTACAAATGAGCAGTTAAAAGAAATTTGTGACTCCGTTTCCATTCCGGCAGTTGCAATTGGCGGAATTGGCCGCAGCAATTTTACTGAATTAAAGGGCTGTGGCATGAGCGGGATTGCAGTTGTGTCTGCAATTTTTTCAGCAGAGGATATTTGTGAGGCGGCAAAAGAGCTGCGCAGTGGTGTGGCAGCTATTTTAAATTCATAGGAATTTAAAATACTGCAAGGCACATTCATTTTATAGAAAAGAGGAAAACATGAAAACGGCATTAACAATAGCAGGGAGCGATTCCAGCGGCGGAGCAGGAATCCAGGCAGACATCAAAACAATGACAATGAATGGCGTATATGCCATGAGCGCAATTACCGCGCTGACAGCGCAGAATACGCTGGGAGTTACCGCAATAGAAGAAGTGACACCGGATTTTTTGGGAAAGCAGCTTGATGCGGTATTTACGGATATTTACCCGGACGCTGTGAAAATTGGAATGGTGTCTTCTGCTCCAATTATTGAAATAATTGCAAAAAAATTAAAAGAATACAAAGCAAAAAATATTGTAGTCGACCCGGTTATGGTAGCAACCAGCGGTGCAAAATTAATTACAGAAGAAGCGATTGTAACCTTGCAGAGAGAACTTTTTCCACTGGCAGCAGTGCTCACACCAAATATCCCGGAAGCAGAGGTTTTGTCTGGAATGTCCATCAGGGACGAACAGGACATGGAAAAAGCGGCTCGTTTGATTGGTGAAAAATATGACTGCGCAGTGCTTTGCAAAGGCGGACATCAGACAAACGATGCAAACGATTTTTTATACAGCAATCATTCTGGTAAATGGTTCTCTGGCAAGAGAATCAACAATCCGAATACACATGGCACAGGCTGTACCTTATCAAGTGCCATTGCTTCAAACCTTGCCAAAGGTTATACATTAGAAGAATCCGTAAAATTGGCGAAGGATTATATTTCTGGTGCGCTTTCCGCTATGCTGGATTTGGGCGCAGGGAGCGGACCAATGAATCATGCATTTGCGTTGGATGAATAGAAAGATGATGCATGGAGAGGTAAAAGAAAGAATGATGAAATGGCTGCATGCCTGTTTTACCTTCTATCCGCGCACGCATTCACAGTAGTGTGCGTGCGGATACCGGGTTTGTGGTTTGTGTAATAATTATGGTAATGGCAGTTTGGGTGTTGGCAGGAGTAAGGAAGAATTATGGTGTAAACTATGAATGTACACATGAAAAATTGACATTTTTCGTAGAAACGAGTACGATTAATTAATAAATATCCCCCCCAAAAAGCGAGGGATAACAGAGTTGTTTTAATGGTGTGGATGAAGGAGATAGTAATTTGTATACCATAATAAAAGAGTAACTGAATTTTTTTAGATAAACCTAATATTTAGAAACTCTTTTAAAAATATTATTATAAGACGTACTTGTGATGAAGTGTTGTGTAATGTTAGAAATTAAAAGTGGCGACATGTCGCCACTTTTAGAAAAGGAGTATGAATGTCGAAAGAATTACTAAATAATGAAGATATTGATATAATTTTTTCAGATATATCGTCTTTGATTTTTAATGCTAAAAATCAAGCAATGAGACAAATGAATAATTCTGTGATTTCTTTGTATTGGGAAATTGGTAAGAAACTTACAGAAGAGGTTTTAGAGGGTAAGAAAGCAAGTTACGGAAAAAATATAATTGGAGATTTAAGCGATAGATTAACAGCGGAATACGGAAAAGGATTTGAAAAATCTGCTGTTTTTAAAATGATTAAATTTTATCAAGAATTTCCGGAATTTGAAAAAGTGGCGACACTGTCGCAACAATTGACATGGTCTCATTTCGTAGAATTGTTGCCAATTGAGGACGAACTAAAAAGGGATTTTTATGCTGTAATGTGTAAAAAGGAAAATTGGTCTGTTAGGACTTTACGTGAACGTAAAAAGTCAATGCTTTATGAACGTACTGCAATATCAAGAAAACCAGAAGAAACAATTGCGAATGAAATAGCAGAATTAAGAGATGATGGAAAAATGTCGCTTGATATGTTTTATCGTGACCCATATATGTTGGATTTTCTTGGCTTAAAAGATACCTACAGTGAAAAAGATTTAGAAAATGCGATATTAGCAGAGTTGGAGAAATTTATTTTGGAAATGGGTTCTGATTTTGCTTTTTTAGCTCGTCAAAAACATATTGTTCTGGATGGTAAAGATTATTATATGGATTTATTGTTTTATCATAGAACGTTAAGACGGCTTGTATTAATTGAACTGAAACTGGGGGAATTTGAACCACAAGATAAAGGGCAAACAGAATTATATTTGCGATGGCTAGAGAGATATGAAAAAGCTGAAGGTGAAGAAAGTCCAGTTGCATTGATATTATGTGCAGAGAAATCGCAGGAAACTATAGAGCTAATGGAATTAGATCATGGCAGTATCCATGTTGGACAATATCTCACTAAAATGCCACCCAAAGAATTATTGGAGGAAAAATTATCATTAGCAATAGCAAATGCTAAAGAACAGTTGGAACAGCGAGAAGAATAGTAATTATAGATGAAACAATGTTTTTAGAATATTTTGATAATTGACACCAGCGAGTTACGATTATGTAATTTACTGGTGTTTTTATGTAGTCTAAAGAAGAAAGTTCCGTTTTTTCAAGGAAAAATCCCCTTTTTAACAAAACTTAAACATTTCTCGAACAATTCGAAAACATCGCGTTGGTATCTTAGGTACAACGTAATTGATGAACAATTTTTCGAGGAGGAATAGAGAAATGAGTAAAACAATGTATCTTGTAACTGGTGCAGCAGGATTCTTAGGTGGAACAATCTGCCGCCAGTTAGTAGATAGAGGCGAAATGGTTCGGGCATTTGTTTTGCCAAACGATAAAGCAATGAAATATGTGCCAAAGGAAGCTGAAATTGTGGAAGGCGACCTTTGCGATATGAAATCACTGCGTAGATTCTTTACGGTGCCGGAGGGTGTGGAAACAGTTGTCCTTCACATCGCAAGCATCGTAACCGTAAATCCTGATTTTAATCAGAAGGTCATGGATGTAAACGTGGGCGGAACAGAAAATATCATTCAGTTGTGCTTAGAGCATAAGGAATGTAAAAAAATGGTGTATTGCAGCAGTACAGGAGCGATTCCGGAACTTCCAAAAGGAAAGAAAATCAAAGAAGTAGAATCCTTTTCTGCAGATAAAGTTGTCGGATGTTACAGCCAGTCCAAAGCATTGGCAACACAGGCAGTATTAGATGCTGTTCATAATAAAGGCTTGCATGCCTGCGTCGTACATCCAAGCGGAATACTTGGGCCGGAGGATTTTGCAGTTGGAGAGACAACTGGAACAGTGATTCAGATTATTAATGGAGAGATGCCGATGGGAATCGACGGTTCTTTCAACCTGTGCGACGTAAGAGATTTAGCGCATGGAACGATTTTAGCAGCAGACAAAGGAAAAGATGGAAGCTGTTATATCCTTGGAAATAAAGAAGTATCCTTTAAAGCATTTTCAAAGCTTTTAATGGAAGAGAGTGGATGCAAACCAATCCGATTCTTCCTGCCAATTTCTTTCGCAAATTTTATTGCAGGAGTTTTGGAAAAACAGGCAAAAAAGAAAGGAACTCGTCCCTTAATGACGACATTTTCAGTATATAACCTTGCAAGAAATAATGAGTTTGATTGTACAAAAGCATATAAGGAATTGGGGTATAAAACCCGTTCTTATAAAGAGACCATTCGCGATGAAGTGAAGTGGCTGAAAGAAACAGGAAAAATAGCTTAAAAAGGAGAAATACGAAATGGCAAAATCAAAATTAGTTGAAGTAAACAAAAAAATCGAAGAAAAAGTTGTAGGCGGCTACAAAAAGATTGAGGAAGGCGTTGTAAACAGCTACAAGAAAATTGAAAATGGTGCAGTAGAGGGCTTCCAGAAAATCTCGGACAAGTTTGTAGACAATTACCTTACAAAAGATGGTGAAACAGTAGAAGAAGCAAAGGAAAGACTGGCAAAAGAACAGAAAGAGCTTCAGAACAAATTACCATAAGATAAAACAGAAGTAAGTGAACAATGTAGAAAGAGAATAGGAGGAATGCAAATGGAAGTAAATGCAAGAGCAGTTGGAAAAACAGCGTTAAAAGTTGCAGGTGCAGCCTGTGTGGGAACAGGGCTTGTGTTAGCAGGAGCAGTGATTGCCAGTGGAGCAGCGGTAGGCTCTGTTGCAGAGGGCTTTGTAATGGCAAAAAAAGCAGTTGCAGATATATGGAAGAAGGACAATGACGAAACTGCTGAAAGTTCAGAAACTGATACTGCATCCAAAACAGAAGAAGCAGAAGCATCCGTTTCAACCGAAGAAATTGTAACAGAAAACGCAGATAAAATGAAAGAAGTACCCGAAGACTGCGTATCTGATTCTTAAGTATAAAGTTATATAACCCCAAAAGATTTCCGCTCGCGGAAATCTTTTTTCGTTTGAGCTAAAAGTTTTTCTTTTAAATCCCTTTATCTGACATTTCAGTCACAAAAATGTATTCTTAAGAAAAAATCAATATTAAATAAAGACCATAATTGATATAATGAAATCATTGAAAAAATGAGTTATGAAGAGGACAAAATATGGCATATTATGATGAGCACTTGAGAGAACTTCAACAGCAGATTGGAAGAAAAAACAGACTTGACTGCATGATAAAGGAACTGAATGTGCAGCGCAAAGAGTTAGAGGAAAAGGTAAGAGAGCTTGAAGCATCCATGCATAGTGAGCAGGCAGATGTGGAAAAGTTAGAGCATAGAAGCCTTGCCAATTTTTTCTACAATGTGGTTGGAAAAATGGATGAGAAACTGGATAAGGAGAGGGCGGAAGCCTATGCTGCAAAAGTAAAATATGATGCAGCAGTAAAGGAGCTTGCAGATGTACAGCGGGACATCGAATCGTATCAGAAGGGACTGCGGGTATATGAGGGCTGTGAGGAGCGTTATACACAGCTATTAAGAGACAAGGAGCATGAGATAAAGGCTGCCGGCGGTGAAGCAGCGGAAGAAATTTTCAAACTGGAAAAACGTCTTTCTTATTTGGAGGGGCAGAAAAAGGAACTGACAGAGGCGGAACAGATTGGTGAAGCCGCGCTAAAGGCGGCGGAAGAGGTTTTAGAAAGTTTAAAAAGTGCCGAAGGCTGGGGAACATGGGATTTGCTGGGAGGTGGTCTGGTTGTGGACATGATAAAGCATGACCATTTAGATACAGCACAGGAATCTATCGAGCGTTTACAGGGCTTGCTTCGATGCTTTAAAACAGAGCTTGTGGATGTAACAATTGATACGGAACTTCAAATAAATGTGGATGAATTTTTGCGTTTTGCGGATACCTTTTTTGATGGACTTTTTGCAGATTGGGCAGTGTTAGATAAAATCTACAAATCGGAAGAGCAGATGAAGGAGACTGTCCGTCAGGTGCGGACAGTTTTAAGCCAGTTACATCATATGAAAACAGCGGCAGAAGACGAGCAAAAAGAATTGAAAAGTAAGCGGGATGCACTTGTGAGAAACACATTAGTGTAAAACGAAGGATAAAGGATAGAGAGAAAAATGAGCAAAATTACAGATTGGGAACCATACAAAGAAAAAGCAATTGGGATTATGACAAAGTGGCTCAGCCATGAAAATGAGCTAGGAAAAGAGCCAAAATCCATCGCAGTAGCAGATGAATTTGATATTGAAGCAGGGCATGCATTTGTTATTAAGTATAAGGCAAGTCTGCTTTCAAAATGGCTGTTAGGCGTATGCGTGCTCGACGAAGAGGGCGAGGATTGTGGATTGAATTTCAGCGAATTCGAGCCATATGAGCCGAAAACTGCAAGAGAAAAAAGTATACAGTTAATCGAATATTTGCAGGAATACTGGAGAAATCGTTTCCTTGCAGAGCTTGAGCGTTATGGTGTGACGGAAGAAGAATTTAACAACATGTCAAAAGAGGAATGGGAAAAGAAAAAAGAGGAAGCCAACAAAAAGCAGGGAAGCGGAAGTCATGGTTTTGTACTGCTTGAAACCCCGGAATTTGATTTTGAGCGTTTTCTTGCGGATATGAAAACAGAATGGGAAATGGAAATTACCGATTATGAGTTAAAAGATAATAACCTTGTATTTAACTGGGAGAGTAATCTTTTGGCAGTGTCGCTCATTGATGCGCCAGTGCCAAATGGGGAAGCAGAACACATGGCAGGCGGTAATTACATGTGGAAAGGCGCAGTTGATGCGGCAAAGAAACATACAGCACAGCTTGTAGTATTTGCAATTAATCAGGAACAGAATGTAATAGAAGCGTCCTTATATTTGAGTAAAATGGTATCTGCCTGTATCAATCAGGAAAATGTACTTGGTATTTATGCAGCAGGAACGGTGCATGAGCCAAAATTCTACAAAGAAGTTGCTACCGTTATGAAAAAAGAGGAACTTCCACTTCCTATCTGGATTTACTTTGGATTCGGCAGGTCCGAGGAAGGAAACGACGGTTATACCTATGGGTTACAGAACTTTGGAAAATTGGAATTAGAGGTCATTAACAGCAAAGAATCCTTTGAAGATATTCGAAACTTTTTATATGGGGTGTGCATGTATCTGATTACGGAAAATATGACATTTTATGATGGGGAAACGTTGAAATTTACAGCGGATGATGAATACAAAATTACAAAATCCGAGGCAGTCTATGTGGATGGTGAAACCTTTAAGATTGC
This sequence comes from Roseburia sp., assembly GCA_045121975.1. Classification (GTDB taxonomy): domain Bacteria; phylum Bacillota; class Clostridia; order Lachnospirales; family Lachnospiraceae; genus Roseburia. The sequence goes on along the minus strand of JBGVHB010000113.1, from coordinate 8,907 downwards.
ATTTTAGTGGAAAATTGTAATGGAGGAGAAGCAATGAAAGAATTTTTTAAAAAACATACGATATTTTTCTGCGTCATCTTAACGTTTGTGGCATTGCTGACCAATTTTGTGATAGGATATTTCCAAAACAACTATACGGTAAAGCTTTCGGGATATTATCTTGTAGAGGTGGTCATTAAATCCATAACAGCAGCATTGGTATTTGTATTGATGCTCAAATGGGGATATGTACGATGGGGAAAAGAGAGAAAAATCATATCAGGGGCAGCATTTGGGATGCCATTTATCCTTTTTATTATCGAAAACTTAGTGACACTGACACTGGTAGAGCCAATGCAGATAAAACCGTATTGGTCAGTCCTCATCCCTATTTTATTAGCAAAAACAGCTACCGGAATCATGGAGGAATTTGGCATCCGGGGTGTGCTGCTTCCATTGATGGTTGAAAAATGGAGCGGTACGAAACATTGTTATATGAGGGCAGCATTTGCCAGCTCGTTATTATTTGGCTGTATTCATTTTTCATGGACAATGCGGGAAATACTGATTACACAAAGTTTTTCCGTAGAAAATTTTTTAGGAAACTGTCATCAGGTTTTTTATACTTTTTGTGTAGGAATGTTGTTTGCAGGTATTACATTGTATGCAGGAAGCATGATTCCTGCCATCATCTGGCATTGTCTGGTTAGTATCTCAGCATTTTTATATACCGGATTGATGCAGCAGACCACATATCTTTATTATTACAGCAACAATCTGCTGAACATGCAGAATGTCTTGAACAAATATCATATTTTACAGGGAGTTACGCATGGAGAAATGCTTATCCGGCTGACGGTGGACATCATCATATTAATTGTGGGTATTATAGTAGTAAGAAAAGCAGAGAAAAAGGCGGCAATATAATGAACACTATTCATAAGAATGAAAAGTGCTATAATATAAAAAAATATGGAGGAAAAGAAAATGGATAACAAAAGATTTGAAAAAGTATATGGACAGGGCTCAATGAATGTAACAGAGATTTGGGTAGATAAGGAAACCGGCGTAAATTATTTATACCATGCAAGCGGCTATTCAGGCGGCTTGACACCATTATTAGACAGAGAAGGAAAGCCTGTAATTTCACCAATTGTAAATCGATAGTCGTTGATTAGATTAAAGTAAAAAGCAAAACCGTTACATCGGTTTTGCTTTTTTATGACCAGCTTTTGCTTTTCCTTGAATCTCAGGTACAGGTGGAGCATCATTTTTTTGAATATGCATTTTGTGATTGCTTTCTGTACCATGTGGCTCTGTTGGGTTTGGACGTTTCATACCGGCTTTTGCCATAAATTTATTACCTCCATTGCTTTGTAGGATATGAGATTAGTATTTCATGAAGATGATGTTTCATTCATGGGAATTTTATAAAAAAATTTAGACTCATTTAAGGTAAAATGAGTAGAACGGGTTTTGTGGTATTGTTAGCAGGGTGTATATATTTTTCTTGCGTTTTATGGTAACAAAAGTCATAATTTTTTTAGGAACGAGAGTTGGGGAGGAAATCAAAATGATACTTCTGAATTTATTGCAAGGTCTTTCCTTTACGAATGGTGTAAAACTGCTTTTGGAAGAAGGATATATCGAAGAAGAATGCATAGAAAAAGATGACCAAGCGTGTGACAAATTATTTTTATATCCGTATTCTTTGTATGAAGAGGGGACGCTGATTGACAGAGTTTATCATGCAGAATATTGCAATTTGGATGAGTATGGAGATTATGAGGATTTTAAAGCGTGTTGGATAAGAGATGTTCTGGAAACATGACAGAAGCAACAAAAGTGGAAAAATCCCATTTGATAGATTTAAAATTATGGAGGGAAATATATGAATATTTATAAAAACTGCCCTGTATTAGAAAATGAGAAGTTTCTGTTAAGACTGGTTGAAAACAGAGATTGTGAGGATTTATTAAAGGTCTATAGCGACAAGAATGCTTTGCCTTTTTTTAACAGTGACAATTGTGATGGAGATAATTTCTATTATGCAACAAAGGATAGAATGACAGAAGCTCTTGATTTTTGGAAATTATCATATGAAAATGGCTGGTTCTCCAGACTTTCGATTGTCGACAAATCAGTATCAAGTGTAATCGGAACAATTGAATTATGTTTAAGAGTTTCCGGAGATGATTTTAACAATATGGGAATTTTAAGAGTTGATGTAAGAAGTGACTACGAAAGCGCGGAGATGCTGTATGACATTATAGCACTTATTGCACCTCACATTTCGGAAATGTTAGGCTGTGACGGAATCCTTACGAAAGCACCAATATATGCGGTAGAAAGAATCGAGGCACTTCAAAAAGTGGGATTTACTAAGTCGGAATATTTGTTGATAGGCAAGACGGGATATGCTTACGATGGGTATTGGATGATGAAGTAATCTGATAAATTCCGGGTTTGGAAATGTTGAGATATTTGAATTTTACGCATTGTAAATAAACAAAAGAAAAGGCGGAGGTAATATTGTATGTGGTTTATATTTGCATTACTGTCTGCAATATTTGCAGCACTTACTTCTATATTGGCGAAGATAGGAATAGATGGAGTGAACTCAAATCTTGCAACAGCTATTAGAACGGTTGTGGTTGTAGTTATGGCTTGGGGTATGGTTTTTTTGACAAATGCACAAAGAGGAATAACAGAAATTAGCAGAAAGAGTTGGATATTTCTGATTTTATCAGGATTAGCAACAGGAGCTTCATGGCTGTGCTATTATAAGGCATTACAGGTTGGAGATGCATCAAAAGTTGTTCCAATAGATAAATTAAGTGTAGTGCTTACCTTGATTTTAGCATTTGTGTTTTTACATGAAGATTTTACGATGAAATCGTTGATTGGATGTATTTTGATAGGTATTGGAACATTAGTAATGGTTTTATAATATGCAGAAGAATAGATAAAAATGAGAAAATCCCAATTTAAGGAGGAATACATAGAAATGAAAATAATAACCGTATGTGGCAGTTATAAATTTAAAAAAGAGATGACAGAAATAACAGAAAAAATGGCATTACAAGGAAATTGTATGTTAATCCCAATTGAACTATCAAAGGCTGATAAGGAAGCATACACAGAAGAGGAAGCCTTAATGATTGATAAAATGCATAAAGAAAAGATAAAAATATCAGATGCCATATTAGTAGTAAATGTAAATGATTACATCGGAAATAGTACAAAGAGTGAAATTGAATATGCTAAATTGTTGAATAAAGAAATTTTATATTATACAGATTTGATAAAATAATAAATCCGAATCTGCCTGTACGAAAGCTAGGTGTGATAGAGGAGGTTATTTGAAAAATTAATGGAGAAATATAGATGAAAACATTTTTAATAGTATTTGATATTCTGTTAGTAATAATTGATTTGTTCGTATTTATTCGTTTATGGAGAATTTTTAAAAAGTATTCGCAGGGAGATGAATTAGTAGTTCCTACCAAAAAAGTTTTACCATATGGAATTGCGATGGCTGTAATTTCAATATTAGTGCCAGTGATAGGTATCTGTTTGAGATTAGTATAATTTAGAATTTGCACGTATGCAACCAATCGTTGACAGTATTCAATGTTATGATGGTAGCAATGCAACCGCTATTTTAGGTAGAATTTAGCTATCAAAAAAGAAAGGTGGAATCTGTTATGAATATAGCGGACAGAATACAAAGTTTAAGAAAGCACAAAGGAATTTCGCAGGAGGAACTAGCGGATAAGATTGGCGTGTCAAGACAGGCAGTTTCAAAGTGGGAAAGTGAGCAAAGTTCTCCTGACATTGAGAAAGTCATACTGATGAGTGACTATTTTGATGTTACGACGGATTATTTGTTAAAAGGAATAGAACCAGCAGCTGATGTATCAGAGAAAAAGATTGATGCACGACTTTTTTCTATCGTTGGCAGTATGATTAATTTTATAGGTCTGATTGCAGCTATTATAATTTGGATGCAAAAGCAGACACCCGTTTCTGCTGCGGTAGGCTTAATTGTGATGGCACTCGGATGCGTGTGTTTTGGAATCGGACAATTTGTTGGGGATAACAAAAAAGCATCCTGTTTTGTTTTTGGGATTATTAACATATGGATTTTGAGCCTGATTCCAATATCGTGTATATTCAATTGCGTTCAAGGAATTGTCGAAGGTCACTGGTGGACATTTGCTCCAATACCTCAGTTTGGCAATTCGATTAGTGCTTATGGAATGTGTTGGATATGCTATTTTATATTATGCATTTTTTCGGATATTGCAATTATCAGATATGCCGATTGCGATAGAAGAAAAAGGCAATAGATTTTATTGAGAATAAATAGAAATTGACGAGGCAGAATATGGCTTCAAGTAAAGAAAAAGGAACAGAACCATGAGCAATTATGATGAAGTAAAACAATCATTTAGTGCACAAGCAGAAAAATTTGTAGCATATCACATGTCTAAAACAGAATACACAGACTATTTGATACGATGCGAGGTGCATCCCATACCCGCATACTAAGCAGAAAAGAATTTGAAGCATTATTTGAAGAAGATTTTGAACTTAAACTTGAAGAAACCACCCTTGTTCCGGTCAATCTGCAAAGCTGGATGAATTTGACAAATACACCAGAGGATGTTCAGAAAGAGATTATCAAAAAGCTGGATATGGATTTGAATGGTGGTGCTCAAACGGGATTTTATCCTTATATCAAAGATGAGCAAATATGGTTTGACCATAGATGGCTGCTTTTAATTGGAATAAAGAAGTGATTTATGAGTATGTGAAAAAGTAAGTATTTATAATATTGTTTGTAGGTACGGATATGAAGTTGCAGAGGTAAAAAGATGAAATGAAAAATTATTATACAGAAAATTCGAGGAAAACAAGAGCTTCTTATTGTACAGACGAAGGTGTTGTAATTGTAGAAGATTTAGAACAGAAACAAATTTTATATAAGATTGATGTTTTTGGGACAAGGTATGAATATTTATTATATGAGTGGAATATAAGACCGTATTTTACTTTTTCACCTAATGAAAAATGGTTAATTATTACATATGGTATGGGGTATATTTATTTTGTAGAGTTGGCTTCAGGTACGATATGTGAAAAGATACGTTTGTTTGAAGATATTGATTATGATGTTAATTCTTTCGAGGATATAGATACTTGTTGTTATTATAACGAGTACACTCAGATAGATTTTAGTGCCTTCGGACGTTATATGCCTGTCAGAGTAAGAGGTGATTTTGACCCACAAGAATCTGATGGTCGAATAATCATGTTTGAGCCTATGTTTTTCAGAAGTGTTTTTGTGTTCGATATGAAAACAAGAGAGTTGGTTTTTGAATACAGTTATCCAGAAGCTGAGGAATATAAAGCAACAAGTTTAGGAACGGTTGCTTTTTCACCGGATGAGAAACTGTTTGTTACAGGTGTTTTTGGAGGACAGGTAAAAGTATTTGATTTGTCATCGGGCAAAGAAGTAGCTTGTTTGGAACAGCTTGAATGGGCAAGTGAACCTTGTGATATTGATAATAGACATTTGGTGGTTTTTTTGAATAATAGTGAATTTATATATGTGAACAAGGAAAAGGAATTGGTATGTGTTGCATTAGATATTTTCGATAATTGGTATATAAAATTTAAAATAGTCAGAGAAGAGCTTGCATCCCTTAGAACTGTCTTTGATATAGAATATGACAGTCTTGAAAATATAATCAAATGTTACGGAAAGGCAAAAGAACCTATTTGTGCCATTGGGTTATAAAATAATTGTGTACATTTTGTATGCTGTATAATAATAGTAAAATTCTTGTCTGCAGAAAAGGAATGATAATTTTATGGAACTGAATGTAAATTCGCCAGCATATTTTAAAGAGCACTATGGAATTGACAATGAGGTATATCAATACTGTCAAAATCTATACTTGTTTTTTAAAGAAAAAGAATATAGTGATAGTTTACATATCATTGGGATTGTGCCAGTTGCAGCACCGCAGGAAATGTACGACAGCGGCAAATGGAAAGAATGCGTAAGCTTTAGGAATAACAAAAGCTGTGCAAGTATTACTATTAGAATGGATTTTGAAGAATATCTTCAAGCGGATAGTGCGCAGAAGATGAGATTAACAAGAGAAATGATTTTAAAAGCGGTAAAAAAGGTGAAATTAAAAGGAAAATTCGATTTTTCACAGTTTGAAAAAGATTTGCTGACAGTAAATTTAAAGTTGTAGGTGTAAGTGATGGAAATTATTGAAGTACGTGAAAGAACGCCAATTTTAATTCAGCAATTGCTGATGGTGTGGGAAAAGTCTGTGCGGGAAACCCATTTGTTCTTATCGGACGCTGAAATTGAAAATATCAAACAATATGTTCCCGAAGCATTGAACGGAGTTGCCCATTTAATAATTGCGAATGATGAAGATAGACATTCAGTAGCATTTATGGGCATCGAAGATGAAGTGTTGGAAATGTTATTTATTACCCCTGAGCAGAGAGGAAAAGGATTAGGGAAAGCCTTGCTTGGTTTTGGGATTGAGAAATATGGAGTAAAGCAATTAACTGTAAACGAGCAGAATCCGCAGGCTAAGGAATTTTACAAACATCTTGGCTTTGAGGTTTATAAAAGAACAGATACTGATGAACAGGGAAATCCGTATCCGCTTTTATATATGTGTCTAAAACAATAAATTTTGAAGTTGGTGGAGGAAATGATATGGATAATATATCAATTAATTTGGATGAAACTCCCATAAAATATCGTCTTAATGCAGAACAAGTGATATATGATTTAGTTAATCTGTTTCGTAAATATACTAGAGTGACTGAACCATTTATGAAGCAAAGAAATGAGTTGATAGAACAGAATAAAGGTGTTGTTAGAACAGCTGAGAATTGGAATGACTTTGATGAATATTATGCCCTTATGGAAAAAATAGAAAATGATTGTAGACAAGCAAAAAAAGAAATACTTGCCGAGCATATTACAGACAATATCTATATTACGGCATTTGACTTATATCCAAGCAAATTCAATTACTTCAACATAGGTTGTCAGATTAATTTCATTATGAAATCGGAAAAGAAAATCACTATGGATGCCGTATTTAATACGAATGGTTATGAACGACATAGATTCATATTGCGTAATGAGGACAATACTTGGAAAATAGATTGGTTTGGGTTTAGCTATGAAGAAGAAGGGTATTTACGAAAGGCTGATTTTTGACCAATTGATGAAACTTCCTAAATTGAAGTACGGTTTGTTGATTGAACATCCAAAATTCTATCAGTAATAATATAGGATTGAAGGTAACGAAAAATTAAAATTCATGGTGGGTGTGGCGAAGAAGTAAAGCGGTCGCGTATGCGTGATTGATATATGTATGCAGTGGGGTATATGCGGCGATTTCGTGGGTGCAATTCCCACCATCTACCATAGTTAGTTATGAGCGAAAAAGGAGCATACTTTTGAAACGTGTTACAGATGAAAAATATTCTAAATATACGCCTTATACGGTTATACAAACAGGTATTGATGTCAAATGTCCAAATTGTAGCAAACGTGGCATAGTATCGAAACATGAAAGAATTTATCAATTTTCATGTACAGCGTGTACTAAGTCTATGAAAAAAGAGCAATTTCAGTACCGTTATGATGTTCATAATCATTGTGAGAATTGCGGAAGATATTATAGAGTGGATATTACAGAGGAAACACAAAAGAACTATCCGGCTCTCCATGTAGAATGTCCTTACTGTGGGCATATAATGCAAGGAAAAGTTCAAAAAACAAAGCATGGGTATTATAGATGCTACGAGCAAGTTAAAAATGGATGTGAATCCATTTTTGGTTTAGAACTTTGGTTTTTGTCTTCTTTTGATGGCAAACCGATATGGGCACTAAACAGAGCACATCTGGCTTATCTCATAGAATATCTGAGCGCAGAGCTACGAGAGAGTCCAAATCCTCTGGAAATGGGTATGCGTACACAAGCAGACCATCTTCCGACCTTTATGAAGCTTGGAAAAAACAGAGATAAAATAGTAAAACTATTAAAAGAAATGCAATAAAAAATAGCAACGATGCTGGTGGATAAGCATCTGCCAATATTTCGTAGTGATTTTATGAGATAAGATAGAATTAATAATGCACGTTGGTCTACGAAATTATTTCGTTGAAATAGGTTAAATTTATCCTAGAAAAGGTGATATACTATCTATATTAGATTATGGAGGTGTTCACATGATAGTAGATACAAACACAATGGTTTCAATTACAGAAGCAAATCAGAATTTTTCAAAAGTTGCAAGATTAGTAGATGAGCTTGGTTCAGTTGTTATACTTAAGAATAATGCACCAAGATACTTGGTAATAGATTTTAGCAAAGCAGATGACAGTGCTGTAGCTAAGGATGAAGATGTGCTTGAAATTTCAAAAAGATTACTTGCACAGAATAAAGAGGCTTATGAGGTGCTTGCTAAATGAAAAGATTGAGCAAAGAGCAGATTTTGATACTTCATTCGCAGCTTATTGAACAGACTGGCGGAACTGTTGGTGTAAGAGACTTCAATTTGTTGGAGTCTGCTATAGAGACTCCGTTTCAGGTATTTGGCGAAGAAGAGCTATATCCAACGATTCAAGCAAAAGGTACACGTCTGGGCTATGGTTTAATAAAGAATCATTGTATGTTGGATGGAAACAAGCGAATAGGAACACATGTGATGCTTGTGTTCTTTGCCTTAAACGGAATCGAATTACGATATACGCAAAAAGAATTGTATGAAATGGTTCTCGCAGTAGCAGATGGAAGTTTGGAATATGAAGATATGCTTAAGTGGATACTGGAGCATCAAGCATAATTGTTTAATATATTTTAATTCCTGTGT